>NZ_JAFEJA010000002.1:617062-921624 GCF_016919245.1 Streptomyces zhihengii
GTCCAGCTCGCCCGCCACCTCCGCCTCGACGTCTACGGCACCGCGAGCCCCGCCAAATGGAGCGCCCTGCGCGCCGCCGGCCTCGACGACGACCACATCGCCTCCTCCCGCACCGCCGACTTCGAGACCCTCTTCCGCACGGCCACCGGCGGCCGCGGCGTCGACATCGTCCTCAACTCGCTCACCGGAGACCTCCTCGACGCCTCCCTGCGCCTGCTCACCCCCACGGGCCGCCTCGCCGAAATGGGCAAGGCCGACCTGCGCGACCCCGACCAGGTCGCCACCGACCACCCCGGCGTCCGCTACCGCGCCTTCGACCCCACCGAGGCCGGCCCCCGGCGCCTCGGCGAGATCCTCACCGAGATCCTCGCCCTGTTCGACCGCGGAGCACTCCGGCTCCCCCCGGCGACGACCTGGGACATCCGCGACACCGTCGCCGCGCTCCGCCACATCAGCCAGGCCCGCCACATCGGCAAGAACGTCGTCACCGTCCCGGCGGCCCCGGACCCCGACGGCACCGTCCTCATCACCGGCGGCACCGGCGCCCTCGGCGCCCACCTCGCCCGGCACCTCGTCACCGAGCACGGCATCCGGCACCTGCTGCTCCTCAGCCGCCGCGGCCCCGCCGCCCCCGGCGCGGCGGAACTCGTCACCGAACTCGGTCAACTCGGCGCCCACGCCACCGTCCTGGCCGTCGACGCCGCCGACCGCACCGCCCTCGCCACCGCCCTCGCCGGCATCCCCGCCGCCCACCCCCTCACCGCCGTCGTCCACGCCGCCGGCGTCGCCGAGGACGGCGTCCTCGAAACACTCGACCGCCAGCGGCTGCACGACGTCCTGCGCCCGAAGACCGACGCGGCCGTCAACCTGCACGAGCTCACCGCCGGACACGACCTCACCGCCTTCGTGCTCTACTCCTCCGTCGCCGCACAGCTCGGCCCGGCCGGCCAGGGCGGCTACGCCGCCGCCAACAGCTTCCTGGACGCCCTGGCCCGCCACCGGCGCGCCCACGGGCTGCCCGGGGTGTCGCTGGCCTGGGGCCTGTGGAACGAGGCCAGCGACGTCACCGGCCGGATGACCGACGTCGACCTGGCACGCGCCGCCCGCTTCGGGGCACCGCTCTCCGCCGAGCAGGGCCTGGCCCTCTTCGACGCCGCGAGCACCACCCACCGCCCGCACATCGTCCCGGCCAACCTCGACGTCACCGCCCTGCGCTCCGCGGGCGTCCCCGTTCCGCCGATCCTGGCGGACCTCGCCGGCCCGGCACCGCGCCGCGCCGTGAGCGCCCGCGCGGCCGACGCCCCGTCCCTCACCCACCGGCTCGCCGCGCTCCCGCGCGAGGACCGGATCAACCTCGTCGTCGACGTCATCCGGACCCAGGTCGCCCTGGTCCTCGGCCACGCCTCCGCCGACGCGATCGAACCCCGCCGGGCCTTCAAGAACCTCGGCTTCGACTCGCTCACCTCGGTCGAACTCCGCAACCGCCTCGCCGCCGAGACCGGCCTGCGCCTCCCGGCCACCCTCGTCTTCGACCACCCCGCCCCGGCCCCGCTCGCCGAGTTCCTGCTCGGCGAACTCCTCGGCGGCATCACCGACATCGCCACCCCGGCAGCACCGACGACAGCGGTGGAGCCGGCCCCCGCCGACGACCCCGTCGCCATCGTCGGCATGAGCTGCCGGTACCCCGGCCACGCGGACAGCGCCGAGCAGTTCTGGCGCCTGCTCGCCGGCGGCACCGACGCGATGACCTCCTTCCCCACCGACCGCTCCTGGGAAGCCGCCCTCGCCGACGCCCGCTTCGCCCTGCGCGGCGGCTTCCTCGACACGGCGACCCGGTTCGACGCCGGCCTGTTCGGGATCAGCCCGCACGAGGCCCTGGCGATGGACCCGCAGCAACGACTGGCCCTGGAAGCGGTCTGGGAGGCCTTCGAGGACGCGGGCATCGACTCCACGACCCTGTGGGGCAAGCCGGCCGGAGTCTTCCTCGGCGCCGGATCCAGCCACTACGGTGTCGGCGCCGACCTCCCGGACGAGGCCAAGGGACACCTCGTCTCCGGCTCGGCCACCAGCGTGATCTCCGGCCGCGTCTCCTACACGTTCGGCCTGGAGGGCCCGGCCGTCACGGTGGACACGGCGTGCTCCTCGTCGCTGGTCGCCCTCCACCTCGCCGCCCAGTCGCTGCGCGCGGGGGAGTGCGAACTGGCCGTCGCGGGCGGCGTCACGGTGATGACCACACCGGACATCTTCACCGAGTTCCAGGTCCTGGGCGGCGTCGCCGCCGACGGCCGCTGCAAGACCTTCTCGGCGGCCGCCGACGGCACCGGCTGGTCCGAGGGCGTCGGCGTCCTCGTCCTGGAGCGGTTGTCGGACGCGCGCCGGAACGGGCACGAGGTGCTGGCGGTCGTGCGGGGCAGTGCGGTGAACCAGGACGGTGCGTCGAACGGTCTGACGGCGCCGAACGGTCCGTCGCAGCAGCGGGTGATCCGCCAGGCGCTGGCGCATGCCCGGCTGACGGGTGCGGACGTGGACGCGGTGGAGGCCCATGGGACGGGCACGCGGCTGGGTGATCCGATCGAGGCGCAGGCGCTGCTGGCGACGTACGGCCGGGAGCGTGGCGAGGGCGGTGAGCCGCTGTGGTTGGGTTCGGTGAAGTCGAACATCGGTCACACGCAGGCCGCGGCCGGTGTCGCGGGTGTGATCAAGATGGTGATGGCGTTGCGGCACGGCGTCCTGCCGGCGACGTTGCATGTCGATGAGCCGTCGTCGCAGGTGGACTGGTCGGCCGGTGCTGTGGAGTTGCTGACCGAGGCGCGTTCCTGGCCTGAGGTGGGTCGTCCGCGGCGGGCGGGTGTGTCGTCCTTCGGGATGTCCGGGACGAACGCGCACGTGATCCTGGAGCAGGCCCCTGAGCCGGAGCCTGTGTCGGAGTCCGTTGCAGCGACGCCGGCGGCCGGTGCGTCGGCGTGGGTGGTGTCGGCGAAGTCCGAGGCGGGGTTGCGGGCGCAGGTCGAGCGGTTGCGGTCGTTCGTGGCGGAGCGGCCGGAGCTGGCTCCGGCGGATGTGGGCTGGTCGCTGGCGACGGGCCGGGCCGCGCTGGAGCACCGTGCCGTGGTGGTGGGTGAGGGCCGGGACGAGCTTCTGGCCAGCCTGTCCACGGTCTCAGGGGCCGGTGCGGCTGCCGATGGTGCCGGTGGTGGTGTGGTGTTCGTGTTCCCGGGTCAGGGGTCTCAGTGGCTGGGGATGGCGCGGGAGTTGTGGGAGTCGTCTCCGGTGTTCCGGGAGCGGCTCACCGAGTGCGAGGCCGCGTTGGCGCCGCATGTGGACTGGTCGTTGACGGCTGTCCTGCTCAACGATGGGCCGTTGGACCGGGTGGATGTGATCCAGCCGGTGTTGTGGGCGGTGATGGTGTCGCTGGCCGAGGTGTGGCGGTCGGCCGGTGTTACGCCGTCGGTGGTGGTCGGGCATTCGCAGGGTGAGATCGCCGCGGCGTGTGTGTCGGGCTGGTTGTCGTTGGAGGATGCGGCTCGGGTGGTGGCTCTGCGGTCGCGGGCGCTGCTGGCGGTCGCGGGTGGTGGCGGCATGGTGTCCGTCGCGGCCGGGCGCGCGGTGGTTGAGGAGCTGGCCTCCGGCCTGAACGTGTCCGTGGCCGCCGTCAACGGCCCCTCCTCGACCGTCGTCTCGGGTGGCGTGGAGGCGCTGGACGAGTTGGTGGCGGAGTGTGAGCGGCGCGAGATCCGTGCGCGGCGGATTCCGGTGGACTATGCGTCGCATTCGCCGCAGATGGAGGAGTTGCGGGAGCGGATCCTGACGGATCTGGCGGAGGTGCGTCCGGCGGTTGGTTCGGTGGCGATGTTCTCCACGCTGACCGGTGCCGCCGTCGACGGCGCACTGGATGCCCAGTACTGGTTCGACAACCTGCGTTCCACGGTGGAGTTCGAGACCGCCGTGCGTACCCTTGTCGACCAGGGCATGCGCACGTTTATCGAGGTCAGTGCCCACCCGGTCCTCACCGTGGGGATCGAGGAGACCGTCGACGCGACCGGCACCGACGCCGCCGTGTTCGGCACGCTGCGCCGGGACGAGGGCGGGCTGCGCCGGGTGCTGTCCGCGCTCGGCGAGGCGTGGGTCGCGGGCGTCGACGTGGACTGGACGACGGTCCTCACCGGCCGCCGCGTCCCCCTCCCGACGTACGCGTTCCAGCACCAGCACTACTGGCTCCGCCCCAGCGCCGGTGCGGGAGACGTCGCGGCCGCAGGCCTGGTGGGAGCCGACCATCCGCTGCTCGCCGCGTCCGTCGTCCTGGCCACCGCCGAGGACGTCGTCCTCACCGGGCGGTTGTCGGTGTCGGCGCAGCCCTGGCTGGCGGACCACATGCTGCACGGCCGCGTGGTGGTCCCCGGAACGGTCTTCGTCGAACTGGCGCTCCGCGCCGGCCACGAGACCGGCTGCGACGAAGTCCTCGAACTGACACTCCACGAGCCCCTGCTGCTGCCCGCGACCGGCGGTGCGCGGATCCAGGTGCGCGTCGGCGCGCCGGGGCAGGACGGCCATCGCGACGTGTCCGTCCACGCACAGAACGACGCCGCCGCCGGTGGCGAGTGGGTGCTGCACGCGGACGGTGTCCTCGCCGACGCCACGGCTTCCGATGCCCCCGTCTCCGACGCGTCCGACCTCTCGGCGTGGCCGCCGCCGGGCGCGACGCCGATCGACCTCGACGGCTTCTACCCGGCCCTGACCGCATCGGGCTACGGCTACGGACCGGCGTTCCAGGGCCTGCACCGCGCATGGCGCGTCGGTGACGACGCCCTCGCCGAAGTGCGGCTGCCCGCGTCGACAGGCGAGGACGCCGCCCGCTTCGGGCTGCACCCCGCCCTGCTGGACGCCGCACTGCACGTACTCGGTGCCGGTGGCCTCCTCGACGACTCCGGCGCGACCCCCGTGCCCTTCGCGTGGTCCGGGGTGTCGCTGCAGGCGACGGGTGCGTCCGTCCTGCGCGTCAGGCTGTCCCCGGCCGGCGCCGACACCGTCTCGCTCCAGATCGCCGACGGCACGGGCGCGCCGCTGGCCCGGGTCCGCTCACTGACCGTGCGTCCGTGGAATGCGGATGACACCGGGCCGGCCGTCGGGGACGCACTCTTCGCCGTCGAATGGCAGCCTCTGCCGATCGTCCACGCCACCGACGCCCTTCCCGGCGACACGGCCCCGGACACACCGTGGCAGCTCACCGACCTCACCTCCACCGCGTCCGCCCCGGCACATGCCTCGACCGCCGACCGCGCACGCACCCTGGTTCTCCGCGCGCTGGACGTCATCCAGCAGCGGCTGCGCGACGAGAGCGAGCAGTCCACCCCGCTGGTTCTGCTGACCTGCTCCGCCATGGCGACCGACCCCGCCGGCGCACCGACCGACCCCGCCGCTGCGCCCGCCGACCCCGCCGCGGCAGCGGTGTGGGGCCTGGCCCGGACCGCACAGACCGAGCACCCCGGCCGCTTCGTCCTGCTCGACACCGACAACCCGGCCGCGCCGCTGCCCGACTGGGAGCGGATCGCGCGCGCCGTGGCGGCCGGCGAATCACAACTGGCCGTGCGGGGCGGTGAGATCCTCGTCCCGCGCGTCGTCCGGACGACACCGGCCGAACGCCGGGCGGTGCCGGACCCCGGGCGCCTCCAGGGCACCGTGCTGATCACCGGCGGGACCGGCGTCCTCGGTGGCCTGGTGGCCCGGCGCCTCGCGAACGAACCCGGCGTCCGGCGTCTTCTGCTGCTCGGCCGGCAGGGCCCCGACGCACCCGGTGCGACGGAGCTGGCGGACACCCTGCGCGCGACCGGCGTCGCCGTGGACATCGTGGCCTGCGACATCGCGGACCGGGCCGCCCTCGCGGACGTCCTGGCCGCCATCCCGCACGACGCCCCCCTGACCGGGGTGATCCACGCCGCGGGGGCGCTCGACGACGGCATGATCGAATCGCTCACCGCGCAGCGCGTCGAAACCGTACTGCGCGCCAAGGTCGACGGCGCCGTCAACCTGCACGAACTCACCGCGGCCACCGACCTCGGCCTGTTCGCCCTCTACTCGTCGGCCGCCGCCACCTTCGGGGCCGCCGGCCAGGCCGGCTACGCCGCGGCGAACGCGTTCCTGGACGCCCTGGCGCACGGACGCCGCGCCGAGGGCCGACCCGGCGTCTCGATCGGCTGGGGCCTGTGGCAGCAGGCGACCGGAATGACCGGCCACCTGGCGGCAGCCGAGGCGGCCCGCGCTGCCGAGCTGACGGGCACGCTGTCCTCCGAGGACGGCATGGCCCTGTTCGACGTCGCCCGCGCCTCGATCCGCCCGCACGTCCTGCCCGTCCGGCTGAACACCGCGGTGACCGTCGACGGCGACACACCGCCGATGCTCCGGGCCCTGGCCCGCCGCCGACTGCGCCGCGCCGCGGACGCGGCCGGCGACGGTGCCGGTGCGTGGACGGCGCAATGGGCCGGACTGTCCGAGGCCGAACGGACACGAGCCGCGCTCGACCTCGTCAGGACCGAGATCGCCGCGGTCCTCGGACACGCCGGACCGCAGGACGTCGAACCCGGACGCCCCTTCAAGGACCTCGGCTTCGACTCACTCCTCGCCGTACGCCTGCGCAACCGCCTCCAGACGGCGACCGGCCTGCGCCTGCCGGCCACCCTCGTCTTCGACCACCCCACCGCCCTCGTCCTCGCCGAACACCTGCACGGCGAGATCACCGGAACCAGCCCGACCCCCGCCACCCCGACCACCGTCACCGGCACCGCATCCGACGAGCCGATCGCGATCGTCGGCATGGCCTGCCGCCTCCCCGGCGGCGTCGCCTCCGCCGACGACCTGTGGCGGCTGGTGGCCGGCGGCAGCGACGCGATGTCCCACTTCCCGGCGGACCGGGGCTGGGAAGAAGCCCTGCGGGGCGCGCCGTTCGCACCGGTCGGCGGCTTCGTCCGCGACGCGGACCGCTTCGACGCGGAGCTGTTCGGCATCTCGCCGCGCGAGGCCCTGGCCATGGACCCCCAGCAGCGGCTGCTCCTGGAGACGGTCTGGGAGACGCTGGAATCGGCGGGCATCGACCCGACGTCACTGCGCGGCAGCCGGACCGGCGTCTACGCCGGCGTGATGTACCACGACTACGCCGCGAGCATGGGCCGCGTCCCGGAGGGAGTCGACGCCTTCCTCGGCACCGGCAACGCCGGCAGCGTCCTGTCCGGCCGCGTCGCCTACGCCTTCGGCCTCGAAGGGCCGGCGATCACCGTCGACACGGCGTGCTCGTCGTCGTTGGTGGCCCTGCACTCCGCGGTCCAGGCGCTGCGCGCCGGCGAGTGCTCGCTCGCTCTCGCCGGTGGTGTGACCGTGCTGGCGACGCCCGGGATCTTCACCGAGTTCGACCGGCAGGACAACCTCGCATCGGACGGCCGCTGCAAGTCGTTCGCGTCCGCCGCCGACGGCACCGGCATGTCCGAGGGCATCGGAGTGCTCCTGGTGGAGCGGCTGTCGGACGCACGTCGCAACGGGCATCAGGTGCTGGCCGTGGTCCGCGGCAGTGCGGTGAACCAGGACGGCGCGTCGAACGGTCTGACGGCCCCGAACGGTCCGTCACAGCAGCGGGTGATCCGCCAGGCGCTGACGAACGCCCACCTGACCGGTGCGGATGTGGACGTGGTCGAGGCCCATGGCACCGGCACGCGTCTCGGTGATCCGATCGAGGCGCAGGCGCTGCTGGCGACGTACGGCCGGGAGCGTGGCGAGGGCGGCGAGCCGCTGTGGCTGGGGTCGGTGAAGTCGAACATCGGCCACACGCAGGCGGCCGCGGGTGCCGCGGGTGTGATCAAGATGGTGATGGCCCTGCGGCACGGGCTCATGCCGGCGACGCTGCATGTGGACGAGCCGTCGCCGCAGGTGGACTGGTCCGCCGGTGCGGTGGAACTGCTGACCGAGGCTCGTTCGTGGCCCGAGACCGGTGACCGTCCGCGGCGCGCGGCGGTGTCCTCGTTCGGCATCAGCGGCACCAACGCCCACGTCATCCTGGAGCAGGCGCCGGAGCCCGCCGAGCCGACCCGGCTGCCGGAGCGGGCGCCGGTGGTGCCGCAGCAGGTGCCGTGGGTGGTGTCGGCGAAGTCCGAGGCCGGGCTGCGGGCGCAGGTCGAGCGGCTGCGGTCGTTCACGGCGCAGCGCCCCGAGCTGGACGCGGTGGACGTGGCCTGGTCGCTGGCGACCACGCGTGCGGCGTTGGAGCATCGGGTGGTGCTGGCCTCCGGTGAGGATGTGCTGGCCGCGGGTGTCGCGGGTGAGGGGCGGACGGCGTTCCTGTTCACGGGGCAGGGGTCGCAGCGGGCCGGTATGGGCCTGGGGCTGTACGAGGCGTTCCCCGTGTTCGCGGATGCCTTCGACGCGGTGTGCGGTCGGCTGGACGCCCGGTTGGAGCGTCCGCTGCGGGAGGTTCTGGCCGACGGTGTCGGTCTCGACGGGACGGTGTGGGCGCAGGCGGGGCTGTTCGCGCTGGAGGTGGCGCTGTTCCGGCTCGTGGAGTCGTGGGGCGTGACGCCGGATGTGCTGTTGGGGCACTCGCTGGGTGAGATCAGTGCCGCGCATGTGTCCGGGATCCTCGACCTGGACGATGCGTGTGTGCTGGTGGCCGAGCGGGGCCGGTTGATGCAGGCGCTGCCGGCGGGTGGCGGGATGCTCGCGGTGCAGGCGAGTGAGGCAGACGTCTCGGACTCGGGTCTGGACATCGCCGCCGTCAACGGCCCGACCTCCGTCGTGCTGTCCGGCAGCGTTGAGGCGATCGAGCGGTACGCCGCCGAATGTGTCGAGCAGGGCCTGCGGCACAACATCCTCTCGGTGTCGCATGCGTTCCACTCCGCCCTGATGGAACCCATGCTGGACGAGTTCGGCCGGGTGCTGGGCGGGTTGACGTTCAACCCGGCGCGGATTGCGGTCGTGTCGAACCTGACGGGCGCCGTGGCCGAGGCCGGTGACATGGAGCGGCCGGAGTACTGGCTGAACCAGGTCCGTGGCACGGTGCGCTTCGCGGATGGTGTCGCGGCCGTCGCGGAGTTGGGTGTGACGCGGTTCGTGGAGCTGGGCCCGGACGGAGTGCTGTCCGGGATGGCTCAGGAGACCGTCGGCGACGCGGTGTTCGTGCCGGTTCTGCGCAAGGAGCGGGACGAGAGCGACACCGCACTCACCGGGCTGAGCCGTCTGTGGGCGGCGGGTGTCCCCGTCGACTGGGCCACGCTCTTCACGGGCTGGGGCGGCCGGTTTGTCGATCTGCCGACTTATGCGTTCCAGCGTGAGCGGTTCTGGCCGGAGGCTGCGATCGCGGCCGCTGGTGCGGGCGAGTTGGTGGACGCCGCGTTCTGGGACGCGGTGGAGCGTGAGGATCTTCAGGAGCTCGCCGGGCTGGAGTCGGCGCTGCCCGCGCTGTCCGCGTGGCGGCAGCGTCACCGGGAGCGGTCGACGCTGGACTCCTGGCGTTACCGGATCACGTGGAAGCCGTTGGACGGCATGCCGCCGGCCGCACTGTCCGGCCTGTGGGCGGTCGTCGGCACGGAGGACGCGGAAGTCTCGGCCGCGCTGGCCGCCGCGGGCGCGACCGTGGTGCACGTGCCGGTGGGCGAGGTGGCGCAGCTGTCGGACGTGGCCGGTGTGGTGCTCGTCGCCACTGGTGCGGTCGAGACGCTGGCCGTGGTGCAGGGGCTGGGTGAGGTGTCGGCGCCGTTGTGGGTGCTGACGCGTGGCGCGGTGTCGGTCGGCGGTTCCGACCGGCCGGGCAATCCGGATCTGGCTGCGGTGTGGGGTCTGGGCCGGGTCGCGGCACTGGAAGTACCCGGTCGCTGGGGCGGTCTCGTCGACCTGCCCGAGGTTTTGGACACCCGTGCCGGTTCCCAGCTCGCCGGTGTCCTCGCCTCCGGTGGCGGTGAGGACCAGGTCGCGGTGCGTGGGACCGGTGTGTTCGGCCGCCGTCTGGTACGGGCGGTGTCCGCCGGGGTGGTGGACGAGGCGTGGAACCCGAGCCCGTCCGGCACCGTGCTGATCACCGGCGGCACAGGAGCACTCGGTGTGGAGGTGGCCCGTTGGCTGGCCGGACGGGGCGTCCCGCACCTGGTCCTGACCAGCCGTGGTGGTGTCGCACCCGAGGGCCTGGTCGAGGAGTTGGCGGCGCTGGGCGCCCAGGTGACGGTGGCCGCGTGCGACGCCGCCGACCGGGAGACTCTCGCCCGGGTGGTTGCGGGTGTCCCGACGGAATGGCCGCTGACCGGCGTGGTCCACGCTGCGGGTGTGCTGGACGACGGCATGCTGGACGGTCTGTCCCCGGAGCGCCTGGCGTCGGTGATGAGGCCGAAGGCCGACGGCCTTGCCGCCCTGGACGCCGTGACGGCCGGGCTGCCGCTGCAGTGGCTGGTGGTGTTCTCGTCGATAGCGGGAACCGTGGGCAATGCCGGGCAGGCGAACTACGCTGCCGCGAACGCCTGGGTGGACGCCTGGGTGCAGCAGCGCCGTGAGCGCGGTCTGCCGGCCGCGTCCATCGCCTGGGGCCCGTGGGCCGAGAGCGGCATGGCCGCCGACAGCACCCTCGTCCGACGCCTGCACCGCGGCGGAATACGTCCGCTGGACGCGAACCTCGCCCTGCGCCTGTTCGCCGAAGCCATCCACTTCGGCGGCACGGACATCACCGTCACGGACATCGACTGGGAACGCTTCGCCCCCGCCTTCGCGTCAGTGCGCCCCAGCCCGCTACTGGACGGGATCACCTCGTCCACGGCAACGGCGGCCATACCCCTGCCGACCGCTGCCCGATCCGAGCTGCAAGAGCAGCTTTCGGGTCTGTCGGAGGGTAAGCGTCGTCAGGTGCTTCTGGATGTGGTCCGGGGGCAGGCTGCCGCGGTTCTCGGGCACTCGGGTGCGCAGGCGGTGGAGCCGCAGCGCGCGTTCCGGGATCTGGGCTTCGACTCCCTGATGGCGGTCGAACTGCGCAACCTGCTGACCGCGGCCACCGGGCTGTCGCTGCCGACCACCCTGGTCTTCGACCACCCGACCCCCGAGGCCCTGGTCGGTCATCTCCTCACCGAACTCGCCGGAACCGGCGGTGTGGTGGTGCCGGCAGCGGTGGCGGCTCCGGTGGGTGCGGACGAGCCGCTGGCGGTCGTGGGTATGGCGTGCCGGTTCCCGGGCGGGGTGACCTCGCCGGAGCAGTTGTGGGACCTGGTGGCCGGCGGGGTGGACGGTCTGTCGGTGTTCCCGGCGGACCGCGGATGGCCGACGGAACTGGCCGGTGTCGCGGGTGGTGTCGGTGGATTCGTCCACGACGCCGACCAGTTCGACCCCGCCCTGTTCGGGATCAGCCCGCGCGAGGCCCTGGCCATGGACCCGCAGCAGCGCCTGCTCCTGGAAGCGGCGTGGGAAACGTTCGAGTCGGCGGGCATGGACCCCCGGTCGCTGCGCGGACAAAGCGTGGGCGTGTTCGCGGGCACGAACGGCCAGGACTACATGCACCTGCTCGCCGTCTCCGACGACCAGGGTGACGGACACGCCGCCGTCGGCAACGCGGCCGCCGTGCTCTCCGGCCGGATCTCCTACGTCTTCGGCCTCGAAGGCCCGGCCGTCACCGTCGACACCGCCTGCTCGTCGTCCCTGGTGGCCCTGCACTGGGCCGGTCAGGCACTGCGCTCCGGGGAATGCGAACTCGCGCTCGTCGGCGGTGTCACCGTCATGGCCACGCCGGGTGCGTTCGCCGAGTTCGACCGCCAGGACGGACTCGCCTCCGACGGCCGCTGCAAGGCCTTCGCCGCCGCGGCCGACGGCACCGGCTGGGGCGAAGGCGCCGGCCTCCTCCTCGTCGAGCGGCTCTCCGACGCCCAGCGCAACGGACACCACATCCTCGCCGTCGTCCGGGGCAGCGCCGTCAACCAGGACGGCGCCTCCAACGGCCTCACCGCCCCCAACGGGCCCTCCCAGCAGCGGGTCATCCGCCAGGCACTGGCGAACGCCCAGCTCACCGGCACCGACATCGACGCGGTCGAAGCCCATGGCACGGGTACCCGCCTCGGTGACCCGATCGAGGCCCAGGCCCTGCTCGCCACCTACGGCCAGGGCCGCGAGGACAGCGAGCCGCTGTGGCTGGGGTCGATCAAGTCGAACATCGGCCACACGCAGGCCGCCGCCGGTGTCGCCGGCGTCATCAAGATGATCATGGCGCTGCGGCACGGAGTGCTGCCCCCGACCCTGCACGTCGACGAGCCCTCCCCGCAGGTCGACTGGTCGGCGGGTTCGGTGGAACTCCTCACCGAGGCACGCTCGTGGCCCGAGACCGACCGTCCGCGCCGCGCGGGCGTGTCCTCCTTCGGCATCAGCGGCACCAACGCCCACGTCATCCTGGAGCAGGCACCGGAACCCGCGGCGAAGGAACTGATCACCGAGCCGTCGGTGACGCGACCCGACCTGGTTCCGTGGGTGGTGTCGGCGAAGACCGAGACCGCGCTCCAGGCACAGGTCGAGCGCCTGCGGTCGTTCACGGCCGGCCAGACCCAGGTGAACCCGGTGGACATCGCCTGGTCGCTGGCGACCACCCGCGCCGCCCTGGAGCACCGCGCAGTCCTCGGCTCGGACACCACCATCCTCGCCTCGGACATCGCCTCCGAAGGCCGGACCGCGTTCCTGTTCACCGGCCAGGGCTCCCAGCGCACCGGCATGGGACTCGGGCTCTACGAACAGTTCCCCGTGTTCGCCGACGCCTTCGACGCCGTCTGCGCCCGCCTCGACCTGCGCCTCGAACGCCCCCTGCGCGACGTCCTCACCGACGGCGCCGACCTCGACCGGACCATGTGGGCCCAGGCCGGCCTCTTCGCCCTCGAAGTCGCCCTGTTCCGCCTCGTCGAGTCCTGGGGCGTGACCCCGGACGTCCTGCTCGGCCACTCCCTCGGCGAAATCACCGCCGCCCACGTCGCCGGGATCCTGTCCCTCGACGACGCGTGCGTGCTGGTGGCCGAACGCGGCCGCCTGATGCAGGCACTCCCCGCCGGCGGCGGCATGCTCGCCGTCCAGGCCACCGAAGCCGACATCGCCGACTCCGGACTCGACATCGCCGCCGTCAACGGCCCCACCTCCGTCGTCCTCTCCGGCAGCATCGAAGCCGTCGAGCGCTACGCCGCCGAATGCGTCGAGCAGGGTCTGCGGCACAACATCCTCTCGGTGTCGCACGCGTTCCACTCCGCCCTCATGGAACCCATGCTGGAGGAGTTCGGCCGCGTCCTGAACGGCCTGACGTTCCACCCCGCACGCATCTCCGTCGTCTCCAACCTGACGGGTGCGGTGGCCGAGCCGGGGCTGATGCAGGAGCCGGAGTACTGGCTGAACCAGGTCCGCGACACGGTCCGCTTCGCCGACGGCGTGGTGGCCACCGCGAAGCTGGGTGTGAGCCGCTACGTGGAGCTCGGTCCCGGCGGCGTTCTGTCCGGGATGGCCCAGGAGACCGTCGGCGGGGTGGTGTTCGTCCCCGTCCTGCGTAAGGAGCGGGACGAGACCGAGACCGCGCTGACCGCCATCAGCCGCCTCTGGGCGGCGGGTGTGGATGTCGACTGGCCCGGGGTGTTCGCGGGCTGGGGCGGGCGGACCGTCGATCTGCCGAGGTATGCGTTCGAGCGCGAGCGGTTCTGGCCGGAGGCTTCGGTCGCCTCCGCCGGCGTCGGAGACCAGGTCGATGCCGCGTTCTGGGATGCGGTGGAGCGTGGGGATCTCCAGGAGCTCGCGGGCCTGGAGTCGGCGCTGCCGGCCCTGTCGGCGTGGCGGCAGCGCCACCAGGAGCGGTCGACGCTCGACTCGTGGCGCTACCGGATCACCTGGAAGCCGCTGGACGGCATGCCACCGGCCGCACTGTCCGGCCTGTGGGCGGTTGTCGGCTCCGAGGACGCCGAGGTGTCCGACGCGTTGTCCGATGCCGGCGCGACGGTGGTGACCGCGCCGGTGGACGAGGTGGCGCAGCTCCCGGGGGTTGCCGGTGTCGTCCTGGTCGCCGGTGACGTGACCGAGACGCTGGCGACCGTGCAAGGACTGAGTGAGGTGTCGGCGCCGCTGTGGGTGCTGACGCGTGGCGCGGTGTCGGTGGGCGGTTCCGACCGGCCGGCGCGTCCGGATCTGGCGGCCGTGTGGGGTCTGGGCCGGGTCGCGGCGCTGGAGGTTCCCGGTCGCTGGGGCGGTCTCGTCGACCTGCCCGAAGCCCTGGACACCCGGTCCGGCACCTGGCTCGCCGCCGTTCTCGCCGCCGGTGCCGGTGAGGACCAGGTCGCGGTGCGCGCCTCCGGTGTGTTCGGCCGCCGCCTGGCCCGTGCCGTGTCCGTCGGGGTGGTGGACGAGGCGTGGAACCCGAGCCCGTCCGGCACCGTGCTGGTCACCGGCGGTACCGGGGCCCTGGGCGTCGAGGTGGCACGGTGGCTGTCCGGCCGGGGCGTCCCGCATCTGGTCCTGACCAGCCGCGGCGGTGTCGCGCCCGACGGCCTGGTCGAGGAACTGGCCGCGCTGGGCGCCCAGGTCACGGTCGCCGCGTGCGATGTGGCCGACCGCCATGCTCTCGCCGCCGTCATCGCGGCCGTCCCCGCCGAGTGGCCGCTGACCGGCGTCGTGCATGCCGCGGGTGTGCTGGACGACGGCATGCTGGACGGTCTGTCCCCGGAGCGACTGGCGTCGGTGATGAGGCCGAAGGCCGACGGCCTTGCCGCCCTGGACGCCGTGACGGCGGGGCTGCCGCTGGAGTGGCTGGTCGTCTTTTCGTCGATGGCGGGAACGGTCGGCAATGCCGGGCAGGCGAACTACGCCGCCGCGAACGCCTGGGTGGACGCCTGGGTCCAGCAGCGCCGTGAGCGCGGTCTGCCGGCCGCGTCCATCGCCTGGGGCCCGTGGGCCGAGAGCGGCATGGCCGCCGACAGCGCCCTCGTCCGACGCCTGCACCGCACCGGCGTGCGGCCGCTGGACGCCAACCTCGCCCTGCGTCTGCTCGCCGAAGCCATCCACTTCGGCGGCACCGACATCACCGTCGCGGACATCGACTGGCAGCGTTTCGCCGCCGCGTTCGCGTCGGTGCGTCCCAGCCGGCTCCTGACCGAGGTGGCCGAGGCCGCTGTGACGCTGCTGTCGCCCGAAGGCGCCGGGTCCGGACTGCGGGAGCAGCTCGCCGGTGTGCCGGGGGACAGGCGACGCCAGATCCTCCT
The DNA here is from genome assembly GCF_016919245.1 of Streptomyces zhihengii. Taxonomy (NCBI): domain Bacteria; kingdom Bacillati; phylum Actinomycetota; class Actinomycetes; order Kitasatosporales; family Streptomycetaceae; genus Streptomyces; species Streptomyces zhihengii. Next base: position 632,278 of record NZ_JAFEJA010000002.1, read on the forward strand.
GGATGTGGCGCGGGGGCAGGCCGCCACGGTTCTCGGGCACTCGGGTGCGCAGGCGGTCGAGCCGCAGCGCGCGTTCCGGGACCTCGGCTTCGACTCCCTGATGGCGGTCGAACTGCGCAACCTGCTCGCCGCGGCCACCGGGCTGTCGCTGCCGACCACTCTCGTCTTCGACCACCCGACCCCGGACGCCCTCGTCGACTACCTCGACAGGGAGCTCGCCCCTGTCAGCGCCCGGCAGACGCTCTCGATAGCCGAAGAGATCGACCGCCTCGAAGCCACCCTCCTGACGCTCTCCCGTGCCGAAGGCGACCGCTTCGACGTCGGGGGCCGGCTGCAGACCCTTCTCGCCAACTGGCGGAAGGGCACTGCCTCGGATGAAGAAGTCGTTGCCGACGACGCGCTGGACCAAGCGGCCAGCGCCGACGAAGTACTGCAGTTGATCCAGAAGGAATTTGGGGGTCCGAAGTGAGAATCCTTCAGGATCCCCCCAGGAAGGGTGACGGCCATGGCGGATGAAGCACAGCTCCTCAGCCAGCTGAAGTGGATGAGCACTGAGCTGCGCCAGGCCCAGCGTTCGTTGCGCCAGGTCGAGGAACGCCAGCACGAGCCGATCGCCATCGTCGGCATCAGCTGCCGCTTTCCCGGCGGGGTCCGGTCCCCGGAGGACTTCTGGCGGCTGGTCCGCGACGGAGTCGACGGCATCGGCGACTTCCCGACCAACCGTGGCTGGAGCGACGAGGGCGGCTTCGTCCGCCAGGGCGGATTCCTCCACGAAGCCGACCAGTTCGACGCGGCGCTGTTCGGCATATCGCCGCGTGAAGCGCTGGCGATGGACCCGCAGCAGCGCCTGCTGATGGAGTCGGCCTGGGAGCTGTTCGAGTCCGCAGGGATCGCTCCCCGCTCGCTGCGGCGTAGCCAGACCGGCGTCTACGTCGGGACGAATGGCCAGGACTACGCGACGCTGCCGAACGCCGACGAGGTGGAGGGGTACGTCTCCACCGGTGCCAGCGCCAGTGTGATCTCCGGCCGTATCGCCTACTCGTTCGGGCTGGAGGGCCCGGCGGTCACGGTGGACACGGCCTGCTCGGCGTCGCTGGTGGCCCTCCATCTGGCGGCGCGCGCCCTGCGGGCGGGGGAGTGCGAGCTCGCGCTGGCCGGCGGTGTGACGGTCATGACCACCCAGGCAGCGTTCAGGGAGTTCGAACGCCAGGACGGTCTGGCCGCCGATGGCCGGTGCAAGGCGTTCGCCGCGGAGGCCGACGGCACCGGCTGGGGCGAGGGCGTCGGGCTCCTGCTGCTGGAGCGGTTGTCGGATGCCCGGCGGAACGGGCACGAGGTGCTGGCGGTCGTGCGGGGCAGTGCGGTCAACCAGGACGGTGCGTCGAACGGTCTGACGGCGCCGAACGGTCCGTCGCAGCAGCGGGTGATCCGCCAGGCGCTGACGCATGCCCGGCTCACCGGTGCGGACGTGGACGCGGTGGAGGCCCACGGGACGGGCACCCGGCTGGGTGACCCGATCGAGGCGCAGGCGCTGCTGGCGACGTACGGCCGGGAGCGTGGCGAGGGCGGCGAGCCGCTGTGGCTGGGGTCGGTGAAGTCGAACATCGGTCACACGCAGGCCGCCGCGGGCGCGGCGGGTGTGATCAAAATGGTCATGGCAATGCGGCACGGTGTGCTGCCGGCGACGTTGCACGTGAACGAGCCGTCACCGCACGTGGACTGGTCCGCCGGCGCGGTGGAGCTGCTGACGGAGAACCGGGCGTGGCCGACCGTGGGTCGTCCGCGGCGTGCGGGTGTGTCGTCCTTCGGTATCAGCGGGACGAACGCGCACGTGATCCTGGAGCAGGCTCCTGAGCCGGAGCCTGTGTCGGAGCCCGTCGCAGCGACGCCGGTGGCCGGTGCGTCGGCGTGGGTGGTGTCGGCGAAGTCCGAGGCGGGGTTGCGGGCGCAGGTCGAGCGGTTGCGGTCGTTCGTGGCGGAGCGTCCGGAGCTGGACGTCACGGACGTGGGCTGGTCGCTGGCGACGGGCCGGGCCGCGCTGGAGCACCGCGCGGTGGTCGTGGGGGAGGGCCGAGACGAGCTTCTGGCCCAGCTGTCCACGGTCTCGGGGGCCGGTGCGGCTGCCGATGGTGCCGGTGGTGTGGTGTTCGTGTTCCCGGGTCAGGGGTCCCAGTGGCTGGGGATGGCGCGGGAGTTGTGGGAGACGTCGCCCGTGTTCCGGGAGCGGCTCACCGAGTGCGAGGCCGCGTTGGCGCCGCATGTGGACTGGTCGTTGACGGCTGTTCTGTTGAACGATGAGCCGTTGGACCGGGTGGATGTGATCCAGCCGGTGTTGTGGGCGGTGATGGTGTCGCTGGCCGAGGTCTGGCGGTCGGCCGGTGTTACGCCGTCGGTGGTGGTCGGGCATTCGCAGGGTGAGATCGCCGCGGCGTGTGTGTCGGGCTGGTTGTCGCTGGAGGACGCGGCTCGGGTGGTGGCTCTGCGGTCGCGGGCGCTGCTGGCGGTCGCGGGTGGCGGCGGCATGGTGTCCGTCGCCGCCGGGCGCGCGGCGGTTGAGGAACTGGCCTCCGGCCTGAACGGGCATGTGTCCGTGGCGGCGGTGAACGGCCCCTCCTCGACGGTGGTTTCCGGTTCTGTGGAGGCGCTGGACGCGCTGGTGGCGGAGTGCGAGCGCCGGGGTGTCCGTGCGCGGCGGATTCCGGTGGACTACGCGTCGCATTCGCCGCAGATGGAGGAGTTGCGGGAGCGGATCCTGACGGATCTGGCCGAGGTGCGTCCGGCGGTCGGTTCGGTGGCGATGTTCTCCACGCTGACCGGTGCCGCCGTCGACGGCGCACTCGACGCCCAGTACTGGTACGACAACCTGCGCTCCACGGTGGAGTTCGAGACCGCCGTACGCACCCTTGTCGACCAGGGCATGCGCACGTTCATCGAGGTCAGCGCCCACCCGGTGTTGACGGTTGGGATCGAGGAGACCGTCGACGCCACCGGCACCGACGCCGCCGTGTTCGGCACCCTGCGCCGGGACGAGGGCGGACTGCGCCGGGTGCTGTCCGCGCTCGGCGAGGCCTGGGTGGCGGGCGTCGACGTGGACTGGACGACAGTCCTGACGGGTCGTCGTGTGGCGCTGCCGACGTACGCGTTCCAGCGCCAGCGGTACTGGCCGCGACCGAAGATCGGCGCCGGTGACCTGCATGCCGTCGGGCTGACGGGCACCGGCCACCCCCTGCTGGGCGCGGCGGTGACGCCGGCCGAGGGCGACGGCGTCCTGCTGACGGGTCGCCTGTCGACCAGCACCCAGACGTGGCTGGCTGACCATGTCGTGTCCGGACGCATCGTGGTGCCGGGCACGGCGTTGGTGGAGATGGTGCTGCGGGCCGGGCAGGAAGTGGACTGCGGTCTGCTCCGGGAACTGGTGCTGCGGGCCCCGCTGGTGCTGCCGGAGTTCGGTGGGGCACAGATTCAGGTGAGCGTCGCCGGACCGGACGAGTCCGGTGACCGGCCGGTGCAGATCTACGGCCGGGTGGACGGCACGCACGGGTGGGTGCTGCATGCTTCGGGTTTGCTGGCCGGGCAGGTCGGCTCGGAGGCGGACTTCTCCCTGAGCGTGTGGCCGCCGCAGGGAACGACCTCGGTGGACGTGGCGGAGTTCTACGACGTCCTGGCCGAAGCGGGCTTCGGATACGGTCCGGCGTTCCAGGGCGTGCGAGCGGTCTGGCGTGATGACTCGGGTGTGTACGCGGAGGTCGCCTTCTCCGAGTCCGCCGACGGGTTCGGTATTCATCCGGCGTTGCTGGATGCCGCGCTGCACTCGGCCAATCTCCTGTCCGACGCACCCGGGGACGAGGGGCCGCGGCTGCCGTTCGCGTGGTCGGGCGTGGAGTTGTTCGCGGTCGGCGCGACGGCGTTGCGGGTGGCGATCCGCAAGGAGGGCGAGGGCATCGCCGTCCAGGCGGCGGATGGCGCCGGGCTGCCCGTCGCACTGGTGCGTTCGCTGGTCTCGCGCGTGGTGACGGCGGACCAGTTCTCGGCCGCCGGACGCGCCGATGACGAGCTGTTCGCGGTGGCGTGGACAGCAATGCCTTCGGGCGGTGCCGCCTCTGCCGAGGAGACGGATCCCTCGGCCTGGACCGTGCTGACTGCCGGTGACGGTCCGGTCGAGCGGGTGCTCGGTGAGGTCCTGCACGGGGTGCAGGAGTGGCTGGCCGACGAGAGTTCGTTCGGGTCGCGTCTGGCTGTGGTGACGCGCGGTGCGATGCCGGCCGGTGGTCCCGGTGCGGTGGATGCCGTGGGTGCGGCGGTGTGGGGTCTGGTGCGTTCGGCGCAGTCGGAGCACCCGGACCGCATCGTCCTGGTCGACACCGACCCGGCCGACGACTCTCCGGCGGATCTGTCCCTGCTGACCGGCCTGGACGAGCCGCAGGTCGCGATCCGCGACGGCGCGCTGCTGGTGCCCCGGCTGACCCACGCGTCGGGCGGACTGGTGCTGCCGGACGGGGACTGGCGTCTGCTGCCGGGCGCCGACGGCACGCTGGAGTCGTTGAGCGTCGAGACGTTCGTGGTACCGCGGTTGGCGCCCGGTCAGGTGCGGATCGCGGTCCGTGCCGCGGGCGTGAACTTCCGCGATGTCCTCCTCGGGCTCGGGATGTATCCGGAGCCGGGTGTGATGGGTTCCGAGGCGGCCGGTGTGGTCGTGGAAGTCGGCCCCGGTGTCGAGGATCTGCGCGTGGGTGACCGGGTGTTCGGGTTCTTCACGGGCGTCTTCGCCACCGAGGCCGTGACCGACCGGCGGCTTCTGGTGCGGGTGCCGGAGGGCTGGTCCTGGGCGCAGGCGGCGTCGCTGCCGGTGGTGTTCGCGACGGCCTGGTACGGCCTGCGGGATCTGGCAGGGGCCGACGCGGGTGATGCGGTGCTGATCCACGCCGCGGCCGGCGGTGTCGGCATGGCCGCCACGCAACTCGCCCGCCACTGGGGCATGGAGGTGTATGCCACCGCAAGCCCCGGGAAGTGGCCCACCGTCGTCGCCAACGGCGTCGACCCGGCACGGGTCGCGAACTCCCGCGACCTGGCCTTCGAGGAGCACATCCGCACCGCCACCGGCGGGCGCGGTGTCGACATCGTCCTCAACTCCCTCGCGGGCGACTTCCTCGACGCCTCCCTGCGCCTCCTCGCCCCCGGCGGCCGGTTCGTCGAGATGGGCAAGACCGATGTGCGGACGGGACTCGACGTCCCGTACCACGCCTTCGACCTGTCCGACGCGGGCCCCGACCGCATGGGCGCCATCCTCACCGAGATCGTGGCCCTCTTCGAACAGGGCACACTCGCACCGCTGCCGCTGACCGTGTGGGACACGCGCGAAGCCGTCACCGCCTGGCGGCACATGGCCCAGGCCAGGCACATCGGCAAGAACGTCCTCACCGTCCCCACGCCCCTCGACCGCGACGGCACCGTCCTGATCACCGGTGGCACCGGCACCCTCGGCGGACTCCTCGCCCGCCACCTGGTCGCCGAACACGGCATCCGCCACCTCGTCCTGCTGTCCCGCCAGGGGCCCGACGCCCCCGGGGCGGCCGACCTGACGGCCCAGCTCGCCGAACTCGGCGCCGACGCACGGGTGGTGGCGTGCGACGCCGCCGACCGCGACGCCCTCGCGGCGGTCCTCGCGGACATCCCCGCCGAGGCCCCGCTCACCGGTGTCGTGCACGCCGCCGGCGTCCTCGACGACGGGCTGTTCACGGCCCTGACCCAGGAGCGGCTGGAGACGGTGCTGCGGGCGAAGGTGACCGCGGCGGTGAACCTGGACGAGTTGACCCGCGACGCGGATCTGTCGATGTTCGCGCTGTACTCGTCGGCGTCGGCGACGTTCGGCACGGCGGGGCAGGCGAACTACTCGGCCGCGAACGCCTACCTCGACGCCCTCGCCGTCCGGCGCCGCGCCGAAGGCCTGCCCGGTCTGTCCCTGGCCTGGGACATGTGGCAGCAGGCCAGCGCGATGACCGGCCATCTGCAGGACCGGCTGGCGCGCGGGCTGTCGACGGAGCAGGCGCTGTCGTTGTTCGACATGGCCCTGCTGAATCCGGCGGCGCAGCTGGTTCTGCTGAACCTGGATCCGAGGGCGGTGCGGGCCGCCGGCGAGGTGCCGGCGTTGCTGCGCGGACTGGTCTCGCACCGGACACGGCGGGTGGCGCAGTCGGCGGGCGCTGGGCTGGCGTTCGCGCAGCGGCTGCGGTCGGTGTCCGGGACGCAGCGCGCGCAGATGCTCCTGGAGCTGGTGCGCGGCAGCGCGGCGACGGTCCTGGGGCATGCCTCGGCCGATGCGATCGGCGAGGGTCAGGCGTTCAAGGACCTCGGCTTCGACTCGCTGACCGCGGTCGAACTCCGCAACCGGCTGACCGCGGTCACCGGGCTCCGGCTGCCGGCGACGCTGGTGTTCGACTACCCCAACCCGACGGTCCTGGGTGACCACCTGCTGTCGCAGTACTTCGGTGAGTTCGAGGCGGGCGGAGAGACCGCTCAGCAGCTCACCGCGGTCGGGACCGACGAGCCGATCGCGATCGTCGGCATGGCGTGCCGCTTCCCGGGCGGGGTCACCTCGCCCGAGCAGCTGTGGGACCTCGTCGCCGACGAAGTGGACGGCATGTCGCCGTTCCCGACGGACCGTGGCTGGCCGGCGGAACTGGCCGCTCGGGGCGCGGGTGTGGGCGGATTCGTCCATGACGCGGACGAGTTCGACGCCGAGCTGTTCGGGATCTCGCCGCGCGAGGCCCTGGCGATGGACCCGCAGCAGCGGATGGTGCTGGAGTCGGCCTGGGAGACGTTCGAGTCCGCGGGCATGGATCCGCGGTCGCTGCGGGGGCGTAGCGTCGGCGTGTTCGCCGGTGCGGCTTCCTCGGGCTACGGCATGAACGCGAGGCTGCCGGAGGGTGCCGATGGGCACCAGCTCACCGGCACCACGACGAGCGTCGTCTCCGGCCGCATCGCCTACTCGTTCGGGCTGGAGGGCCCGGCGGTGACGGTGGACACGGCGTGTTCGTCGTCGCTGGTGGCCCTGCATCTGGCGGCGCAGGCACTGCGCGGCGGCGAGTGCGACATGGCGCTGGCCGGAGCCGTGACGGTGATGGTCACCCCGGGCATGATCGCGGAGTTCGACCGACAGGACGGACTGGCGTCGGACGGCCGCTGCAAGGCGTTCGCCGCGGCGGCGGACGGCACGGGCTGGTCCGAGGGCGTCGGCCTGCTGCTGCTGGAGCGGTTGTCGGACGCGCGCCGCAACGGGCACGAGGTGCTGGCGGTCGTCCGGGGCAGTGCGGTCAACCAGGACGGTGCGTCGAACGGTCTGACGGCGCCGAACGGTCCGTCGCAGCAGCGGGTGATCCGCCAGGCGCTGGCGAACGCCCGCCTCACCGGTGCCGACATCGACGCGGTGGAGGCCCACGGAACCGGTACCCGTCTCGGGGACCCGATCGAGGCGCAGGCGCTCCTCGCGACCTATGGGCAGGAACGCGCCGAGGACGGCGAGCCGCTCTGGCTCGGTTCGATCAAGTCGAACATCGGCCACTCGATGGCGGCCGCGGGTGCGGCGGGTGTGATCAAGATGGTCATGGCCCTGCGGCACGGCGTCCTGCCGGCGACGCTGCATGTCGACGAGCCGTCGCCGCAGGTGGACTGGTCGGCCGGGGCGGTGGAGCTGCTGACCGAGGCGCGTTCCTGGCCTGAGGTGGGTCGTCCGCGGCGCGCGGGCGTGTCGGCGTTCGGCATCAGCGGGACGAACGCGCACGTGATCCTGGAGCAGGCTCCTGAGCTGGAGCCGGAGCTTGTGTCGGAGCCGGTTCCGGCGGTGCCGGGTACGGGTGCGACGGCGTGGGTGGTGTCGGCGAAGTCCGAGGCGGGGCTGCGGGCGCAGGTCGAGCGGTTGCGGTCGTTCGTGGCGGAGCGGCCGGAGCTGGACGCGGAGAACGTGGCCTGGTCGCTCGCCACGGGGCGTGCCGGTCTTGAGCACCGTGCGGTGGTGGTGGGGGAGGGCCGCGAGGAGCTGCTGGCCAACCTGTCCACGGCGTCCTCCGTGGTCGCCGCGACGGGTGCGGCGGGTGCGGCGGGTTCCGGCCGTGTGGTGTTCGTGTTCCCGGGTCAGGGTTCGCAGTGGCTGGGGATGGCGCGGGAGTTGTGGGAGACGTCTCCGGTGTTCCGGGAGCGGCTGGTGGCGTGCGAGGCCGCGTTGGCTCCGCATGTGGACTGGTCGTTGAGGGCTGTCCTGCTCAACGATGAGCCGTTGGACCGGGTGGATGTGATCCAGCCGGTGTTGTGGGCGGTGATGGTGTCGCTGGCCGAGGTGTGGCGGTCGGCCGGTGTCTCGCCGTCGGTGGTGGTCGGGCATTCGCAGGGTGAGATCGCCGCGGCGTGTGTGTCGGGCTGGCTGTCGTTGGACGACGCGGCTCGGGTGGTGGCTCTGCGGTCGCGGGCGTTGCTGGCGGTCGCGGGTGGTGGCGGCATGGTGTCCGTCGCGGCCGGGCGCGCGGCGGTTGAGGAGCTGGCCTCCGGCCTGAACGGGCATGTGTCCGTGGCGGCGGTGAACGGCCCGTCGTCGACCGTCGTCTCGGGTGGCGTGGAGGCGCTGGACGCGCTGGTGGCTGAGTGTGAGCGCCGGGGTGTCCGTGCGCGGCGGATTCCGGTGGACTACGCGTCGCATTCGCCGCAGATGGAGGAGTTGCGGGAGCGGATCCTGACGGATCTGGCGGAGGTGCGTCCGGCGGTCGGTTCGGTGGCGATGTTCTCCACGTTGACCGGTGCCGCCGTCGACGGCGCACTGGATGCCCAGTACTGGTTCGACAACCTGCGTTCCACGGTGGAGTTCGAGACCGCCGTGCGCACCCTTGTCGACCAGGGCATGCGCACGTTCATCGAGGTCAGTGCCCACCCGGTGTTGACGGTTGGGATCGAGGAGACCGTCGACGCGACGGGCACCGACGCCGCCGTGTTCGGCACGCTGCGCCGGGACGAGGGCGGGCTGCGCCGGGTGCTGTCCGCGCTCGGCGAGGCGTGGGTGGCGGGCGTCGACGTGGACTGGGCGACGGTCCTGACGGGTCGTCGTGTGGCGCTGCCGACGTACGCGTTCCAGCGCCAGCGGTACTGGCTGGACGCCCCGGTACTGCCGGTTCAGGGGGCCGCCGGCGACCCGGTGGAGTCCCGTTTCTGGGATGCCGTCGAGCGGGAGGACCTGGACGAACTCGCGGGCACCCTGCAACTGTCGGAGGCGCCGGGGGTGCTGGGGTCGGTGGTCCCGGCGCTGGCGTCGTGGCGGCGCGAACGCCGTCAGCGTTCGATGGTCGACACCTGGCGTTACCGGGTGACGTGGAGTCCGCTGGCCGGTCTTCCGGCGTCTGTGGGGCTGTCCGGCACGTGGGTGGTGGCGGGCCGGGTGGAGGATGGGGTGGTCGCGGCGCTGTCGGGTGCGGGTGCCTCGGTGGTGGGTCTGCCGGTGGACGCGCTGTCGCAGCGGGATGTGCTGGCGGAGCGGATCACGGCGCTCGGGGACGTGTCCGGTGTGGTGCTGGTGACCGGCGCGGCCTCGGTGGTGTCCGAGGAGCTCGCGGGTGTGGTGGTACTGCTGCGCGCGTTGGGCGATGCGGGGTCGGGTGCGCCGTTGTGGGTGGTGACGCGGGGCGCTGTGGCTGTGGGTGCGTCGGATCGTGCGGGTGATCCGGTGCAGGCGGCGGTGTGGGGTCTGGGCCGGGTCGCGGCGCTGGAGTATCCGCAGCGCTGGGGCGGTCTCGTCGACCTGCCCGAGACCATCGATGCGCGGGCGGGTGACCGGCTTGCCGCCGTCCTCGCCGCCGGTCACGGGGAGGACCAGATCGCGGTCCGCGGGTCCGGCCTGTTCGGCCGCCGCCTCGTCCGGGCAACGCCGTCCGGGACACCGGAATCGCCGTGGAACGCGGACGCGGCCGGGACGGTACTCGTGACGGGCGGCACGGGCGCCCTGGGATCGGAAGCCGCACGTTGGCTGGCCGGGCGGGGTGTTCCGCATCTGGTGCTGACCAGCCGTGGCGGTGTCGCTCCCGAGGGCCTGGTCGAGGAACTGGCCACCCTGGGCGCTCGGGTGACGGTCGCTGCATGTGACGTCGCCGACCGCGACGCACTGGCTCAGGTGATCGCGGATGTCCCCGCCGACGTGCCGTTGACCGGCATCGTCCACGCGGCCGGACTCGATGTTCTTGAGAGGCTGGAGGATGCCACCGACGATGCCTTCGCCTCCGCGTTGCGGGCCAAGGTCGACGGGACCGTGCACCTGGACGAGCTGACGGAGGGGTTGCCGCTTCAGTTGTTCGTGGTGTTCTCCTCGGGTGCCGCTGTCTGGGGCAGCGGTGGACAGGCCGCGTATGCGGCAGGTAACGCGTTCCTGGACGCCTGGGTCGAGCGGCGCCGTGAGCGCGGGCTGGCCGGGACGTCGGTGGCGTGGGGAGCCTGGGACGGTGCCGGAATGGCCGTCCGGGGCGGTGCGCTGGAGCAACTGCGCCGGCGCGGGCTGGTCCCGATGGACCCGACGTCGGCGATGCGGGCCCTGGCCGCCGCCATCGACGCCGGAGAGTCGCACCTGACCGTCGCCGACATCGACTGGCCCGTCTTCACGCCCTCGTTCACCGCGATCCGCCCCAGCGCACTGCTCTCCGCACTGCCCGAGGCTCTCGCCTCTGCGGAGTCGCTGGAGGAGGGGCAGGAAACCGCGGGTTCGGCGGGCCTGCGGCAGCGCCTTGCCTCCGTTCCCGCCGGACAGCGGCAGAAGCTGGTCGCGGAACTCGTGCGGACACACGCGGCGGCGGTGCTGGGACACGCCGACGTGGAGGCCGTGGAGCCGTCCAGGGCGTTCCGGGATCTGGGCTTCGACTCGCTGATGGCGGTCGAGGTCCGCAACCGTCTTCAGTCGGCGACCGGTCTGCGGCTGCCCGCGACCCTGGTCTTCGACCACCCCACCCCGCTCGTCCTGACCGACTTCCTCCTGACCCACCTCGACGGCGGCGCGGCCGCGGCACCCGCGCAGACGGTGCCCACGGCGGTGGCGGTGGACGAGCCGGTCGCGATCGTGGGCATGGCCTGCCGCTTCCCCGGCGGCGTCACCTCACCCGGGGCGCTGTGGAACCTGGTGGAGGACGCGCGCGACGCCGTCGGCCCCTTCCCCACGGACCGGGGCTGGCCCGCCGCACTGGCCGGCCAAGGCGCGTTCCTCGACGCCGCCGCCGACTTCGACGCGGGCCTGTTCGGGATCAGCCCGCGCGAGGCCCTGGCGATGGACCCCCAGCAGCGGCTGCTCCTGGAAGCGGCCTGGGAGACGTTCGAATCGGCGTCGGTCGACCCGGCGGTCCTGCGCGGCACGTCCACCGGCGTGTTCGTCGGCGGCACCACCTCCGGATACGGCACCGGCATGCAGATGCCGCAAGGCGCGGAAGGACACCTGCTGACCGGCAACGCGACCAGCGTGATGTCCGGCCGCGTCGCCTACACCTTCGGCCTCGAAGGCCCCGCCGTCACCGTCGACACCGCCTGCTCCTCCTCCCTGGTCGCCCTGCACCTGGCCGCCCAGGCACTGCGGACCGGGGAATGCGACCTCGCCCTCGCCGGAGGCGTGACCGTGATGATCAACGCGGGAGTCTTCGCGGAGTTCGACCGGCAGGGCGGACTGGCCTCCGACGGCCGGTGCAAGGCTTTCGCCGCCGGATCCGACGGCATGGGCTGGGGCGAAGGCGTCGGCCTGCTGCTGGTCGAACGGCTCTCCGACGCACGGCGCAACGGGCACCACGTCCTCGCCGTCCTCAGGGGCAGCGCCGTGAACCAGGACGGCGCCTCCAACGGCCTCAGCGCACCCAACGGCCCCGCCCAGCAGCGGGTCATCCGCCAGGCCCTCGCCAACGCCCGCCTCACCACCGCGGACATCGACATGGTCGAGGCCCACGGCACCGGCACCCCCCTCGGCGACCCCATCGAGGCCCAGGCACTCCTCGCCACCTACGGCCAGGACCGGGGCACCGAAGGCGAACCGCTGTGGATCGGATCCGTCAAGTCCAACATCGCCCACACCCAGGCCGCCGCAGGAGTCGCCGGCGTCATCAAGACGATCATGGCGATGCGGCACGGCCATCTGCCGGCCACCCTGCATGTCGGCGAGCCCACGTCTCAGGTCGACTGGGCCACCGGCTCGGTGGAACTCCTCACCGAACCACGCCCCTGGCCCAAAACCGGTGACCGTCCGCGCCGCGCGGCGGTGTCGTCCTTCGGCATCAGCGGCACCAACGCCCACGTCATCCTCGAACACGTCCCGGAACCGGACGCTGAGCCCGTTCCGGCTGTCGAGACGCGGCAGATGCCGAGCCTCGTGCCGTGGCCGGTGTCGGCGAAGACCGAGACCGCACTGCGGGCACAGGTCGAGCGGCTGCGGGAGTTCGTCGCGGAGCGCCCGGAGCTGGACCCGGTGGACATCGGCTGGTCCCTCGCGACCACCCGCAGCGCACTGGAGCACCGCGTGGTGCTCGCCTCCGGCGGGGATGTGCTCGCCGCGGGTGTGGTGGGCGAGGGCGGGACGGCGTTCCTGTTCACGGGTCAGGGATCGCAGCGCGCCGGCATGGGCCTGGGGCTCTACGAGCAGTTCCCGGTGTTCGCCGACGCCTTCGACGCGGTCTGCGCCCGCCTCGACCTGCGCCTCGAACGCCCCCTGCGCGAGGTTCTGACCGACGGCGCCGACCTCGACCGGACCATGTGGGCGCAGGCCGGCCTCTTCGCCCTCGAAGTCGCCCTCTTCCGCCTCGTCGAGTCCTGGGGCGTGGTCCCGGACGTCCTGCTCGGCCACTCCCTCGGCGAGATCACCGCCGCGCACGTCGCCGGTATCCTCGACCTCGACGACGCGTGTGTGCTGGTCGCCGAACGCGGCCGCCTGATGCAGGCACTCCCCGCCGGCGGCGGCATGCTCGCCGTCCAGGCCACCGAAGCCGACGCCGCCGACTCCGGACTCGACATCGCCGCCGTCAACGGCCCCACCTCCGTCGTCCTCTCCGGCAGCATCGACGCCATCGAGCGCTACGCCGCCCACTGTGCCGAGCAGGGCCTCCGGCACAACAGCCTCTCGGTGTCGCACGCGTTCCACTCCGCCCTGATGGAACCCATGCTGGACGCGTTCGCACAGGTCCTGGACGGCCTGACGTTCCACCCCGCACGCATCCCGATCGTGTCGAACCTGACCGGCGCGGTGGCCGAACCGGGGGCCATGCAGCGACCGGAGTACTGGCTGGAGCAGGTCCGCAGGACGGTCCGCTTCGCGGACGGCGTGGCGACCCTCCAGACCATGGGCGTCACGCGCTGCCTGGAGCTCGGCCCGGACGGGGTCCTCTCCGGCATGGCCCAGCACACCACCACCGACGCCGTGTTCGCCACCGTCCTGCGCAAGGACCGCGACGAGACCGACACCGCCCTCACCGCACTCAGCCGCCTGTGGACCTCCGGCGCCACCGTCGACTGGACGACCCTGCACACCGGCTGGGGCGGACGCGTCATCACCCTCCCCACCTACCCCTTCCAGCACAAGCGCTACTGGCCCGAACCCGCACCCGACACCCTCACCACCCCCACCACCGAAACCGGATTCTGGGACGCCGTCGAACGCGAAGACCTCCAGCAACTCGCCACCGAACTCGACCTCCCCGAAACCCCCGCCGCACTCGGCGACGTCCTCCCCGTCCTCTCCGCCTGGCGACGACGCCGACGCGAACGCTCCCGAACCGACTCCTGGCGCTACCGCATCACCTGGACACCACTCGACACCCACCAGCCGACACCACTGACCGGCACCTGGGCCCTCATCGGACCCGAGGACACCGACATCACCACCGCCCTCACCACCGCAGGCGCGACCGTGATCGGCGTGCCCTTCGGAGACGTCGCCACCGGGCGGGAGGAGTCGGCACGGGCACTCGCCCGCCTCGCCGAGGACTTCGACGACCTGTCCGGCATCGTGGTGCGGGCCGACGCGGTCGACACCTTGCCCGCACAGCAGGGTGTTCCGGCCCCGGTGGCGGTCGTGCTGTCCCTGGTGCAGGCGCTGACCGATGCAGGGCTTGCCGTTCCGCTCTGGACGGCGACCCGAGGTGCGGTGTCGATCGAGCGGTCGGATCCTCTGCGCAGCCCGAGCCAGGCGGCGGTCTGGGGTCTGGGCCGGGTCGCGGCACTGGAGTTCCCCCAGCACTGGGGCGGCCTGGTGGACCTGCCCGCCGAGTTGGACGCCCGCGCGGCGCGCGGGTTGGCCGCCGTCCTGGCCGACGGTGGCGAGGACCAGGTCGCCGTTCGCGCGTCCGGCGTCCACGGTCGTCGCGTGCTGCGCGCCGCCCCCGTCGCGCCGACGAGCGGGACGTGGACTCCGTCGGGGACGGTGCTGGTCACCGGTGGCACCGGAGCGCTGGGTTCCCTCGTGGCGCGCTGGCTCGCCGGCCGGGGAGTTCCGCATCTGGTCCTGACCAGCCGCAGCGGCGTGGCCCCGGAGGGGCTGATCGAGGAACTGTCCGAGTCCGGTACCCGGGTGACCGTGGCAGCGTGCGATGTCGCGGACCGCGACGCCCTCGCCGACGTCATCGCCGGTGTGCCGGCGGAATGGCCGCTGACCGGCATCGTGCACGCCGCCGGTGTCGGAACTCCGGAGCGGCTGGAGCAGACCGGCCTGGACGCCGTCGGGAAGGTGCTCGGGAGCAAGGTGACCGGGACGGTGCACCTGGACGAACTGACCCGGGACCTCCCGATCGACCTGTTCCTCGTCTTCTCGTCGATCGCGGCGACCTGGGGCAGCGGCGGTCAGGGCGCCTACGCGGCCGGCAACGCGTTCCTGGACGCCTGGGTGCAGCACCGCCGCGACCTCGGGCTGCCGGGCACGTCCATCGCCTGGGGCCCGTGGGCCGAGGTGGGGCTGGCGACGCTGGGCGAGACGCAGGACTATCTCCGCCGCCGCGGGCTGCGCGCCATGGATCCGGCGCTCGCGATGCAGGCGCTGGCCGACGCGGTGGACGGGGGACCGGACACCCTGACCGTGGCGGACGTGGAATGGCACACCTTCGTCTCCGCTTTCACTTCGGCCCGGCCCAGTCCGCTGCTCGCCGACCTGCCCGAGGCCGACCGGGCCGGAGCGGCCCTCGACGTCACCGAGGGCGAAAGCCTGCCGCTGCGCGGCGAACTGGCGGCGGCATCCGAGGCACGGCAGCAGGAGATGCTCCTGAACCTCGTACGAAGCCTCGCTTCGAGCGTGCTGGGTCACTCCGGCACCGCAGAGGTCGAACCGGGCCGGGCGTTCCGTGACCTGGGCTTCGACTCGCTGATGGCCGTCGAACTCCGCAACCTGCTGTCCGCGCAGTCCGGGCTGACGCTGCCCGCGACACTGGTCTTCGACTACCCCACGCCGCGCGTCCTGGCCGAGTACCTCCGGTCCGAGCTGCTCGGTACGGCGGAGTCCGCGGACCTCGTGCCGACCCGTGTCGGTGCCTCCGACGAGCCGCTGGCGATCGTGGGCATGGCGTGCCGCTTCCCGGGCGGGGTCACGTCGCCGGAGCAGTTGTGGGACCTGGTCGCCGACGGCACGGACGGCATGTCGCCGTTCCCGACCGACCGCGGTTGGCCGGGCGACGTGGCCGCCATCGCCGGTGGCTCGGGCGGTTTCGTCCACGACGCGGCCGGGTTCGACGCCGGCCTGTTCGGGATCTCGCCGCGCGAGGCCCTGGCGATGGACCCGCAGCAGCGCCTGCTGCTGGAGGCCGCCTGGGAGACCTTCGAGTCGGCGGGCATGGACCCCCGGTCGCTGCGCGGCCGAAGTGTGGGCGTGTTCGCCGGCGCGGCTTCGTCCGGGTACGGACTGGGCGGTGCGCCGAGCACGGACGGTCACCTGCTGACCGGCACGGCGGGCAGCGTGATCTCCGGCCGGGCCGCATACGTCTTCGGGCTCGAAGGCCCGGCGGTCACGGTCGACACCGCGTGCTCCTCGTCGTTGGTGGCCCTGCACCTGGCCGCGCAGGCGCTGCACAGCGGTGAGTGCGACATGGCGCTGGCAGGAGGCGTGACGGTGATGGCCACGCCGGGTGCGTTCGTCGAGTTCGACCGGCAGGACGCTGTGGCCGGCGACGGGCGCTGCAAGGCGTTCTCGGCGGCGGCGGACGGCACGGGCTGGTCCGAGGGCGTCGGCCTGGTGATGCTGGAGCGGTTGTCGGACGCGCGCCGGAACGGGCACGAGGTGCTGGCGGTCGTGCGGGGCAGTGCGGTGAACCAGGACGGTGCGTCGAACGGGTTGACGGCGCCGAACGGTCCGTCGCAGCAGCGGGTGATCCGCCAGGCGCTGGCGCATGCCCGGTTGACGGGTGCGGACGTGGACGCGGTGGAGGCCCATGGGACGGGCACGCGGCTGGGTGATCCGATCGAGGCGCAGGCGCTGCTGGCGACCTATGGCCGGGAGCGTGGCGAGGGCGGTGAGCCGCTGTGGCTGGGGTCGGTGAAGTCGAACATCGGTCATACGCAGGCGGCGGCTGGTGTCGCGGGTGTGATCAAGATGGTGATGGCGTTGCGGCAGGGTGTGCTGCCGGCGACGTTGCATGTCGATGAGCCGTCGTCGCAGGTGGACTGGTCGGCCGGTGCTGTGGAGTTGCTGACCGAGGCGCGTTCGTGGCCTGAGGTGGGTCGTCCGCGGCGTGCGGGTGTGTCGTCGTTCGGGATGTCCGGGACGAACGCGCACGTGATCCTGGAGCAGGCTCCTGAGCCGGAGCCTGTGTCGGAGTCCGTTGCAGCGGCGCCGGTGGCCGGTGCGTCGGCGTGGGTGGTGTCGGCGAAGTCCGAGGCGGGGTTGCGGGCGCAGGTCGAGCGGTTGCGGTCGTTCGTGTCGGAGCGGCCGGAGCTGGCTCCGGTGGATGTGGGCTGGTCGCTGGCGACGGGCCGGGCAGCGCTGGAGCACCGTGCGGTGGTGGTGGGTGAGGGCCGGGACGAGCTTCTTACCGGCCTGTCCGCGGTCTCGGGGGCCGGTGCGGCTGCCGATGGTGCCGGTGGTGTGGTGTTCGTGTTCCCGGGTCAGGGTTCGCAGTGGCTGGGGATGGCGCGGGAGTTGTGGGAGTCGTCTCCGGTGTTCCGGGAGCGGCTGGTGGCGTGCGAGGCCGCGTTGGCTCCGCATGTGGACTGGTCGTTGACGGCTGTGCTGTTGAACGATGGGCCGTTGGACCGGGTGGATGTGATCCAGCCGGTGTTGTGGGCGGTGATGGTGTCGCTGGCCGAGGTGTGGCGGTCGGCCGGTGTCTCGCCGTCGGTGGTGGTCGGGCATTCGCAGGGTGAGATCGCCGCGGCGTGTGTGTCGGGCTGGTTGTCGCTGGAGGATGCGGCTCGGGTGGTGGCTCTGCGGTCGCGGGCGCTGCTGGCGGTCGCGGGTGGTGGCGGCATGGTGTCCGTCGCGGCCGGGCGCGCGGCGGTTGAGGAACTGGCCTCCGGCCTGAACGTGTCCGTGGCGGCGGTGAACGGCCCCTCGTCGACCGTCGTCTCGGGTGGCGTGGAGGCTCTGGACGCGCTGGTGGCGGAGTGCGAGCGCCAAGGTGTCCGTGCGCGGCGGATTCCGGTGGACTACGCGTCGCATTCGCCGCAGATGGAGGAGTTGCGGGAGCGGATCCTGACGGATCTGGCCGAGGTGCGTCCGGCGGTCGGTTCGGTGGCGATGTTCTCCACGCTGACCGGTGCCGCCGTCGACGGCGCACTCGACGCCCAGTACTGGTTCGACAACCTGCGCTCCACGGTGGAGTTCGAGACCGCCGTACGCACCCTTGTCGACCAGGGCATGCGCACGTTCATCGAGGTCAGCGCCCACCCGGTCCTCACGGTCGGGATCGAGGAGACCGTCGACGCGACCGGCACCGACGCCGCCGTCCTCGGCACCCTGCGCCGGGACGAGGGCGGACTGCGCCGGGTGCTGTCCGCGCTCGGCGAGGCCTGGGTCGCGGGCGTCGACGTGGACTGGACGACGGTCCTCACCGGCCGCCGCGTCCCCCTCCCGACCTACGCGTTCGAGCACCGACGGTACTGGCTGCACCCGCTGCGCGGCGGGACCGGTCACTCCGGTACGGGGCACGCCCTGCTGGGGACGGCTGTCTCCTTGGCCGAGGGCGACGGCGCTGTGCTGACCGGCCTGTTGTCGGTGAGTGCCCAGCCGTGGCTGGCCGATCACATGGTGCTGGGCCGGATCGTGGTACCCGGTACCGCTGTGGTGGAGATGGCGCTGCGGGCCGGCCAGGAAGTGGACTGCGGTCTGCTCCGGGAACTGGTGCTCCAGACGCCGCTGGTACTGCCGGAGTCCGGCGAGGTCCAGGTCCAGGTGCGCGTCGAGGGCCCGGACGCTTCGGGCGACCGGTCGATGCAGGTCCATTCCCGTGCCGAGGGCACCGACGAGTGGGTGCTCCATGCCGAGGGTTCCCTGGCTATGCAGGCCGCCGCGCCTGCGGACTTCGACCTGAGTGTGTGGCCCCCGCAGGGTGCGGTCGCGGTGGACGTCGACGGGCTCTACGACGCGATGGCCGACGCGGGTCTGGGCTACGGTCCGGTGTTCCAGGGCGTGCAGGCGGCCTGGCGTGACGAGTCGGGCGTCTACGCCGATGTGGTGCTGGCGGAGTCCGCCGTGGACCAGGTCGACACGCTCGGCATCCATCCGGCCCTGCTGGACGCCGCACTGCACCCCTCCGGTTTCGTGCTCGGTGACGGTGAGGCTTCCGGGCCTCGGCTGCCGTTCGCGTGGTCGGGCGTGGAGTTGTTCGCTGTGGGGGCCACCACGCTGCGGGTGGCCATCCGCCCGTCGGGTGAGGGCATCTCCGTCCAGGCGGCCGATGGCGCGGGTGCGCCGGTTGCGGCCGTCCGCTCACTGATGCTGCGGGCGGTGGCGGCGGAGCAGTTGTCTCCTGCTGTGCGTGTCGACGACGCGCTGTTCGCGGTGGAATGGGTCGCGCTGCCGTCGAACGTCACCGACGTCGACGCGGCGGACGCGGCGGAGACGCCGGAGTGGACCGTCCTGGAGGCCGGTGACGGTCCGGTGGAGCGGGTGCTCGGTGAGGTCCTGCACGGGGTGCAGGAGTGGCTGGCCGACGAGGCTTCGTTCGGGTCGCGTCTGGCTGTGGTGACGCGCGGTGCGATGCCGGCCGGTGGTCCCGGTGCGGTGGATGCCGTGGGTGCGGCGGTGTGGGGTCTGGTGCGCTCGGCGCAGTCGGAGCACCCGGACCGCATCGTCCTCGTCGACACCGACCCGGCCGACGACTCGTCGGCGGATCTGTCCCTGCTGGCCGGCGTGGACGAGCCGCAGGTCGCGATCCGTGACGGCGCGCTGCTGGCGCCCCGCCTCGCCCGTGCCTCGGGCGGGGACGAGTCCGTGTCCCTGGACGGTGGCGGCACCGTCCTGGTCACCGGCGGCACGGGCACTCTCGGGAGCCTGCTCGCCCGTCATCTGGTCACCGAGCACGGCGTGCGGCACCTGGTGCTGCTGTCCCGTCAGGGGCCCGACGCCCCCGGTGCCCGCGACCTGACCACCGAACTCGCCGAACTCGGCGCGACTGCACAGGTCGTGGCGTGTGACGCGGCCGATCGTGACGCCCTCGCGGCGGTCCTCGCGGACATTCCCGCCGAGGCGCCGCTCACGGGTGTCGTGCACGCTGCCGGTGTCCTCGACGACGGCGTCTTCACCGCACTCACCCAGGAGCGCCTGGAGAAGGTGCTGCGGGCGAAGACGTCGGCAGCCGTGAACCTCGATGAACTCACCCGCGACGCGGACCTCGCCCTGTTCGCCCTCTACTCCTCGGCATCGGCGACGTTCGGCACGGCCGGCCAGGCCAACTACTCGGCCGCCAACGCGTTCCTCGACGCACTCGCCGTCCGCCGCCGGGCGGAGGGGCTGCCCGGCCTGTCCCTGGCGTGGGACATGTGGCAGCGGGCCAGCGCGATGACCGGTCACCTCAAGGATCAGCTGGCGCGCGGACTGTCCGCCGAGCAGGGCCTCGCTCTGTTCGACGCGGCCCTGACGAGTCCGTCGGCGCACCTGGTGCTCCTCAACCTCGATCCTGGTGCGGTGCGGGCCGCCGGCGAGGTGCCGGCGTTGCTGCGTGGTCTGGTGACGGGCCGGGTGCGGCGCGGGGTCGCACAGGCCTCGGGCGCAGGGCTGGCGTTTGCCCAGCGACTGCGGTCGGTGTCCGGGGCTCAGCGCGTGCAGATGCTGCTGGAACTGGTGCGCGGCAGCGCGGCGGCTGTTCTGGGGCATGCGGCGGCCGATGCCGTGGGCGAGGGCCAGGCGTTCAAGGACCTCGGCTTCGACTCGCTGATGGCCGTCGAGCTCCGCAACCGGCTCAACACCGCCACCGGGCTCCGTCTGCCCGCGACGCTGGTGTTCGACTACCCCACCCCGACCGTCCTCGGCGAGTATCTGGCCGAGCAGTTCTTCGGTGCGAAGGAACCGGAGTCGGCGGCGCCGGCGCGGGTCGTTCCGCTCGACGAGCCGCTCGCGATCGTGGGCATGGCGTGCCGCTTCCCGGGCGGGGCCGCCTCGCCCGAGCAGTTGTGGGACCTGGTCTCCGAGGGTGTGGACGCCATGTCGGCGTTCCCGACGAATCGGGGCTGGCCGGCGGAGCTGCACGGTGTCGCCGGCGGTGAGGGCGGGTTCGTCCACGACGCCGACCGCTTCGACGCCGCGGTGTTCAACATCTCGCCGCGCGAGGCCGCTGCCATGGACCCGCAGCAGCGCCTGCTGCTGGAGGCCGCGTGGGAGACGTTCGAGTCGGCCGGTATGGACCCCCGGTCGCTGCGCGGCCGCAGCGTGGGCGTGTTCGCGGGAGCCTCGTCGTCCGGATACAGCACCTCCGGGGTGCCGGACGCGGACGGGCATCTGCTGACCGGTAACGCTCCGAGTGTGACCTCGGGCCGTGTCGCCTACGTGTTCGGACTGGAGGGGCCGGCCGTCACCGTGGACACGGCGTGCTCCTCGTCCCTGGTGGCGTTGCACTGGGCATGGCAGGCACTGCGCGCAGGCGAGTGCGAACTCGCGCTTGTCGGTGGTGTGACGGTGATGGCCAACGCGGGCGTCTTCACGGAGTTCGACCGCCAGGACGGACTCGCCGCCGACGGCCGGTGCAAGGCGTTCGCGGCGGCCGCCGACGGCACCGGCTGGGGCGAGGGCGTCGGCCTGCTGCTGGTGGAACGCCTGTCGGACGCGCAGCGCAACGGGCATCAGGTCCTGGCGGTGGTGCGCGGCAGCGCCGTGAACCAGGACGGCGCCTCCAACGGTCTGACCGCGCCGAACGGTCCGTCCCAGCAGCGCATGATCCGTCAGGCGCTCGCGAACGCGCGGCTCACCGCCGCCGACATCGACGCGGTGGAGGCACACGGCACCGGCACGCGGCTCGGCGACCCGATCGAGGCGCAGGCGCTGCTGGCGACCTACGGCCAGGAGCGTGGCGAGGGCGGCGAGCCGCTCTGGCTGGGCTCGGTGAAGTCGAACATCGGCCACACGCAGATGGCCGCGGGCGCGGCCGGAATGATCAAGATGGTGATGGCCCTGCGACATGGATTCCTGCCGGCGACGCTGCATGTGGACGAGCCGTCGCCGCAGGTCGATTGGTCCTCCGGCACGGTCGAGCTGCTGACGCAGGCGCGTCCCTGGCCGGCGGTGGACCGTCCGCGACGTGCGGCGGTGTCGGCCTTCGGGATCAGTGGGACGAACGCCCACGTGATCCTGGAGCAGGCTCCGGAACCCGTGGCAGTGGCGGTTGCTCCGTCGCGGCAGGTGCCGGGGTCGGCGCCGTGGGTCGTGTCGGCGAAGTCCGAGGCCGGGCTGCGGGCTCAGGTCGAGCGGCTGCGGGCGTTCACGGCCGGGCGTCCGGAGCTGGCTCCGGCGGATGTCGGCTGGTCGCTGGCGACGTCCCGAGCGGCGCTGGAGCACCGTGTGGTGCTCGCCGCCGATGGGGACGAACTCGCGGCGGGTGTCGCGGGCGAGGGCCGGACGGCGTTCCTGTTCACCGGCCAGGGATCGCAGCGCGCCGGCATGGGCCTGGGACTCTACGAGCAGTTCCCGGTGTTCGCGGACGCCTTCGACGCGGTGTGCGCGAGGCTCGACGTGCGCATGGACCGTTCGCTGCGGGAGGTTCTGACCGACGGTGCCGGCCTCGGCCGGACGATGTGGGCGCAGGCGGGCCTGTTCGCCCTCGAAGTCGCCCTGTTCCGCCTCGTCGAGTCCTGGGGCGTGACCCCGGATGTCCTGCTCGGCCACTCCCTCGGCGAGATCAGTGCCGCGCATGTGTCCGGGATCCTGTCCCTGGACGACGCGTGCGCTCTGGTGGCCGAGCGCGGTCGCCTGATGCAGGCGCTGCCCGCGGGTGGCGGCATGCTCGCCGTCCAGGCCGCCGAGGCCGAGGTCGCGGACTCCGGTCTGGACATCGCCGCCGTCAACGGCCCGACCTCCGTCGTCCTGTCCGGCAGCGTCGAGGCGATCGAGCGCTACGCCGCCGAATGCGCCGAGCAGGGCCGCAGGTTCACCGTGCTGTCGGTGTCGCACGCGTTCCACTCCGTGCTGATGGAGCCGATGCTGGCGGAGTTCGGCCGGGTGCTGAACGGGCTGACCTTCAGCCCGGCGCGGATCCCGGTCGTGTCCAACCTGACGGGTGCGGTGGCCGAGCCCGGGCTGATGCAGGAGCCGGAGTACTGGCTCCGTCAGGTCCGCCAGGCGGTCCGTTTCGCCGACGGCGTCACGGCCGTCGCGGAGATGGGTGTGACGCGCTTCGTGGAGCTGGGCCCGGACGGAGTGCTGTCCGGCATGGCCCGGGAAACCGTCGGCGACGACGCGGTGTTCGTGCCGTTCCTGCGCAAGGAGCGCGACGAGACCGACACCGCGCTGACCGCGCTCGGCCGCCTGTGGACGGTCGGTGCCCGCGTGGACTGGCCCGAGGTCTTCGCCGGCTGGGGCGGCAGGATCGTCGATCTGCCGACGTATGCGTTCCAGCGTGAGCGGTACTGGCCGGAACTCCCGGTGCGGGACACCGGCGACCACGGTCCGGACTCGGCCTTCTGGGACGCGGTGGAGCGTGGGGATCTTCAGGAGCTCGCCGGTCTGGAGTCGGCGCTGCCGGCCCTTTCGGCGTGGCGGCAGCGCCATCGTGAGCGGTCGACGCTGGACTCCTGGCGCTACCGGATCACGTGGAAGCCGCTGGACGGCCTCCCGCCGGCCGCACTGACCGGCCTGTGGGTGGTCGTCGGCGCGGAGGACCCCGAGGTGTCCGACGCGTTGTCCGCGGCGGGCGCCACGGTGGTGAGCCTGCCGGTCGAGGAGGTGGCACAGCTCCCCGGAATCGCGGGTGTCCTGCTGGTCGCGTCTGACGTGACCGGGACGCTGGCCGTGGTGCAGGGGCTGGGCGAGGTGTCGGCCCCGTTGTGGGTGCTGACACGGGGCGCGGTGTCGGTCGGCGGTTCCGACCGGCTGGGCGACCCGGACCAGGCCGCGGTCTGGGGACTCGGCCGGGTCGCGGCACTGGAGATGCCCGGCCGCTGGGGCGGTCTCGTCGACCTGCCCGAGACCCTCGACGCACGGGCGGGCACCCGCCTGGTGAGCGCCCTCGCCGCCGGCGACGGTGAGGACCAGATCGCCGTACGCGCGACCGGCGTCTTCGGCCGCCGACTGGCCCGGGCCGTGCCGGCCGGAACGGTGGACCAGCCCTGGACCCCGAACCCCTCCGGCACCGTGCTCGTCACCGGCGGCACCGGGGCCCTCGGTGTGGAGGTGGCGCGCTGGCTGTCCGGACGGGGTGTTCCGCACCTGGTCCTGACCAGCCGCGGCGGTGTCGCACCCGAGGGCCTGATCGAGGAACTGGCCGCGCTGGGCACACAGGTCACCGTCGCCGCCTGCGACGTGGCCGACCGCGACGCCCTCGCCGCCGTCATCGCGGCCGTCCCCGCCGAGTGGCCGCTGACCGGCATCGTGCACGCCGCCGGGCTCGACGTCCCGGAGCGCTTGGAGGACGCCACCACGGAGGCGTTCGCCGCGGTGCTGCGCGCCAAGGTCGACGGCACGAAGTGCCTGGACGAACTGACGCGGGACCTGCCGCTGGACCTGTTCGTGGTGTTCTCCTCCATCTCCGCGACCTGGGGCAGCGGCGGCCAGGGCGCCTACGCGGCCGGCAACGCCTTCCTGGACGGCTGGGTGCGGCACCGCCGCGACCGCGGGCTGACGGGAACATCCGTGGCATGGGGGCCGTGGGCCGGAGCCGGCATGGCCACCGACCCCGAAGCGGCCCAGAACCTGCGCCGGCGAGGCCTGTCACCGATGGACCCGGCTCTGGCGATGCAGGCCCTGGCCGCCGCCGTCGACCGCGACGACGAAAGCCTCGCGGTCGCCGATGTGGACTGGACCCGCTTCGCCGAAGCCTTCACCCTCATGCGGCCCAGCCCGCTGCTCCAGGAGTTCACGGAGCAGGCAGCCGACGCACCGGCCGCCGGAGCGGCAGGAGCCGGCCGGCCGGATGCGGATGCCGGCGCCGAGCTGCGGCAGCGGTTGGCGGACGCCCCGGCCGGACAGCGCCAACGGATACTGCTGGACATGGTCCGGCGTACGGCCACGACCGTCCTGCGCCACCGGGATGTGCAGGCGATCGGAGCCGGGGAGGCGTTCAAGGACCTCGGTTTCGACTCCCTCATGGCGGTCGAGTTCCGCGACCACCTCAACCGGCAGACCGGCTTGAACCTCCCGGTCAGCCTCGTCTTCAACTTCAGCACGCTGCGCGCGGTCGCCGACCTGCTCCTGACCGAACTCATGCCGGAACCGACCGCACAGAACGACTCGGACGCCCACGACGCCGAGATCCGCAGCGCCCTCGCCTCGATCTCGATCGAGCGGCTGAGGGAAGCAGGACTCGTGGACACACTGCTCAAACTGGCGGATCCCGCCGGTGCCGTCGAGCACCCTTCGGCCGAGAGCCTCGGCTCACTGGACGCCCTGGACGCCTTGGACGACCTGGACGCCGAAGCCCTCATCAACATCGCGCTCGACGCCGCCCGGCACGACGCCAATTCTGGAGAAGCCAATGACCGCTGACCCGGCCAACCGAATCGTCGAAGCGCTGAGGACCTCCCTCAAGGAGGTGGAGCGGCTCCGCTCCCAGAATCGCGAGATCCTGGCGGCGAGCAGCGAGCCGATCGCCATCGTCGGCATGAGCTGCCGCCTCCCCGGAGACGTCGCGAACCCCGACGACTTCTGGCACCTGGTGAGCACGGGGACGGACGCCACCACCGGCTTCCCCGCCAACCGCGGTTGGGAGGAATTCGGGCCGTCCGACGGCGGCCGGGGAGACGAGACCTACGCACCCAGGGGCGGTTTCGTCCAGGACGCCGACCTCTTCGACGCCGACCTGTTCGGCATCAGCCCGCGCGAGGCCCTGGCGATGGACCCGCAGCAGCGCCTGCTGCTGGAAGCGGCATGGGAGGCGCTCGAATCGGCGGGCGTCGACCCGCGCTCGCTCGTCGGCACGCCCACCGGGGTCTTCATCGGGGCCTCGCCCTCCGGCTACGGCCTGCTCGCCCACGGCTCCGAGGACGCCGAGTCCTTCGCCCTGACCGGTGGCGCCAGCAGCGTCCTGTCGGGCCGCATGTCCTACGTCTTCGGGCTGGAGGGCCCCGCGGTGACGGTGGACACGGCGTGCTCGTCGTCCCTGGTCGCCCTGCACCTGGCCGCACAGTCGATCCGACAGGGCGAGTGCCGCATGGCGCTCGTCGGAGGCGTGGCCGTCATGGCGACGCCCGCCTCGTTCAGCGCCTTCGCCAAGCAGGGCGGTCTCGCCTCGGACGGCCGGTGCAAGGCGTTCGCGGCAGCCGCCGACGGCACCGGCTGGGCCGAGGGCGTCGGTGTGCTGCTGGTGGAGCGGCTGTCGGACGCGCAACGCCACGGGCACCAGATCCTGGCGGTGCTGCGGGGCAGCGCCGTCAACCAGGACGGCGCCTCCAACGGCCTGTCGGCCCCGAACGGTCCCTCGCAGCAGCGGGTGATCCGCCAGGCGCTGGCCAGTGCCCGGCTGACGGGCGCGGACATCGACGTCGTCGAGGCGCACGGCACCGGCACGCGCCTCGGCGACCCGATCGAGGCGGAGGCCCTCCAGCTCACCTACGGCCGGAGCCGCGGTGACGGCGAGCCGTTGTGGCTCGGCTCGGTGAAGTCGAACATCGGCCACACCCAAGCGGCCGCGGGCGTCACCGGTGTGATCAAGATGGTCCTGGCGATGCGGCACGGCCTGATGCCGGCGACGCTGCACGTGGACGAGCCGTCTCCGCATGTGGACTGGTCCGTCGGCGCGGTGGAACTGCTCACCGAGGCACGCCCCTGGCCCGAGACCGGCGACCGTCCGCGCCGCGCGGCCGTCTCCTCCTTCGGCATCAGCGGCACCAACGCCCACGTCATTCTGGAGCAGGCTCCGGAATCGGAGCCCGCGGCGCTCGACGCTGCGGGGCCGCTGCCGGGGTCGGCGCCGTGGGTGGTGTCGGGCAAGTCCGAGGCCGCGCTGCGGGCGCAGATCGAGCGGCTGCGGTCGTTCGTCGCCGGACGGCCGGAGCTGGACCCGGTGGACGTCGGCTGGTCGCTGGCGACGACCCGTGCGGCTTTGGAGCACCGGGTGGTGCTGGCCGCAGGCGGGGATGCGCTGGCCGCGGGTGTCGCGGGTGAGGGCGGGACGGCGTTCCTGTTCACGGGGCAGGGTTCGCAGCGCGCCGGTATGGGCCTGGGGCTGCATGAGCAGTTCCCGGTGTTCGCGGAGGCCTTCGACGCGGTGTGCGTCCGCCTGGACGCCCGGTTGGAGCGCCCGCTGCGGGAGGTTCTGGCCGACGGTGTCGGTCTGGACGGGACGGCGTGGGCGCAGGCGGGTCTGTTCGCGCTGGAGGTGGCGCTGTTCCGGCTGGTGGAGTCGTGGGGCGTGACCCCGGATGTGCTGTTGGGGCACTCGCTGGGTGAGATCAGTGCCGCGCATGTCGCCGGGATCCTGTCGCTGGACGATGCGTGTGTGCTGGTGGCCGAGCGGGGCCGGTTGATGCAGGCGCTGCCGGCGGGTGGCGGGATGCTCGCGGTGCAGGCTGGTGAAGCGGAGGTCGCGGACTCGGGTCTGGACATCGCTGCGGTGAACGGGCCGCGGTCCGTGGTCCTGTCCGGTGCTGTCGAGGCGATCGAGCGGTATGCGGCGGAGTGCGCGGAGCGCGGTCTGCGGTTCAGTGTGCTGTCGGTGTCGCACGCGTTCCATTCCGTGCTGATGGAGCCGATGCTGGCGGAGTTCGGCCGGGTGCTGGGCGGGTTGACGTTCAACCCGGCAGAGATCCCGGTCGTTTCCAACCTGACCGGTGAACTGGCCGAGCCCGGGTTGATGCAGGACCCGGAGTACTGGCTCCGTCAGGTCCGTCAGGCGGTGCGCTTCGCGGATGGTGTCGCGGCCGTCGCGGAGTTGGGTGTGACGCGTTTCGTGGAGCTGGGCCCGGACGGAGTGCTGTCCGGGATGGCTCAGGAGACCGTCGGCGACGCGGTGTTCGTGCCCGTCCTGCGCAAGGACCGGGACGAGGCGGACACCGCGCTGACCGCGCTCAGCCGCCTGTGGAGCGTCGGCGTCGACGTCGACTGGCGCTCCGTGTTCGCGGGTTGGGGCAGCCGAACTGTCGATCTGCCGACATACGCCTTCCAGCATGAGCGGTTCTGGCCGGAGGTTTCGGTCGTATCGGCGGCTGCTTCGGGTGAGTTGGTGGACGCCGCGTTCTGGGACGCGGTGGAGCGTGAGGATCTTCAGGAGCTCGCGGGCCTGGAGTCGGCGCTGCCCGCGCTGTCGGCGTGGCGGCAGCGTCACCGGGAGCGGTCGACGCTCGACTCCTGGCGCTACCGTGTCAGTTGGAAGCCGCTGGACGGCATGCCGCCGGCCGCACTGACCGGCCTGTGGGCAGTTGTCGGCGAGGAGGACGCGGAAGTCTCGGCCGCGCTGTCCGCGGCCGGTGCGACCGTGGTGCACGTCGCAGTCGAGGAAGTGGCGCAGCTGCCCGGAGTGGCTGGCGTCGTGCTGATGCCGTCCGGATGGGAGCAGACCCTTGCCACCGTGCAGGGGCTGGGCGAGGTGTCGGCGCCGTTGTGGGTGCTGACGCGGGGTGCGGTGTCGGTCGGTGGTTCGGACCGGCTGACGCGTCCGGATCTGGCCGCGGTGTGGGGTCTGGGCCGGGTCGCGGCGCTGGAGCTTCCCGGTCGCTGGGGCGGTCTGGTCGACCTGCCCGAGACCCTCGACGCGCGGGCCGGTGCCCGACTGGTGAGCGTCCTCACGGGTGTTGACGAGGACCAGGTCGCGGTGCGTGCCTCCGGCGTCTTCGGTCGCCGTCTGGCACGGGCCGTGCCGGCCGGGGTGCTGAACGAGGCATGGAACCCGGACTCCTCCGGCACCGTGCTGGTCACCGGTGGTACCGGTGCGCTGGGCGCGGAGGTGGCCCGCTGGCTGGCGGGCCGGGGTGTGCCGCATCTGGTGCTGACCAGCCGTGGCGGTGTCGCGCCCGAGGGCCTGGTCGAGGAACTGACGGCTCTGGGTACACAGGTGACGGTCGCCGCGTGTGACGTCGCCGACCGCGACGCGCTGAGTGCCGTGATCGCGGCTGTCCCGGCCGAGTGGCCGCTGACCGGCGTGGTTCACGCGGCCGGTGTCGACGTGCCCCAGACGCTCGAAGAGGCGACTGCTGAGGGTGTCGGGTCGGTGTTGCGGTCGAAGGTCGACGGGACCCGGTATCTGGACGAGTTGACGCGTGATGTGTCGCTTGATCTGTTCGTGGTGTTCTCGTCGATCTCGGCGACGTGGGGCAGTGGCAGTCAGGGCGCGTATGCGGCCGGTAACGCGTTCCTGGACGCGTGGGTGCAGCACCGCAGGGAGCGTGGGCTTGCGGGGACGTCGGTGGCGTGGGGTCCGTGGGCCGGTGCCGGGATGGTGGTGCGGGGCGAGGCGGAGCAGGCTCTGCGCCGTCGCGGTCTGATCCCGATGGATCCGGCGATGGCGATCCAGGCCCTTGCCCGGGCGGTGGACGGCGGGGAATCCGGCGTGACCGTCGCGGCCGTGGACTGGTCGGTGTTCGCTCCCGCCTTCACCTCGGTCCGTCCCAGTGCGCTGCTGTCGGACCTTCCCGAGGCGGCGGACGCTCTCGCGACCACCTCCGCCTCTGGTGTTGCGGACGAGGGGCCGGGGGCGGAGCTGCGTCGGCGGCTCGTGGAGGCCACGGTCACGGAGCGCTCGCAGATGCTGCTGGATCTGGTGCGCGAGCGTGCGGCCGAGGTGCTGGGTCACGCGGGTGCGGAGGCGGTCGAGCCGGGCCGGGCGTTCCGGGACCTGGGCTTCGACTCCCTGATGGCGGTCGAACTGCGGAACCTGCTGACCACCCACACCGGGCTCACCCTGCCCGCCACCCTCGTGTTCGACTACCCCAACCCGACCGTCCTCGGGGACTACCTGCTCACCCAGTTCCTGGGCGACGGTGCGCTGACCGCTTCGGCACGGCCCGCGTCCGCAGTCGCGGGCAGCGACGAGCCGGTCGCGATCGTGGGGATGGCCTGCCGCTATCCCGGCGGTGTCACCTCGCCGGAGCAGTTGTGGAGCCTTGTCGCCGGCGGGGTCGACGGCATCACGCCGTTCCCGGAGGACCGGGGCTGGCCCGTCGGCATGCTCGACGGCACAGCGGCGCGGGGCGGTTTCGTCCATGACGCGGACGAGTTCGACGCCGGCCTGTTCGGCATCAGCCCGCGCGAAGCGCTGGCGATGGACCCGCAGCAGCGACTGCTGCTGGAGACCGCCTGGGAAACCCTCGAATCGGCCGGCATGAACCCCCGGTCGCTGACCGGGCACAGCGTCGGCGTGTTCGCCGGCGCCTCCCCGTCCGGATACGGCAGCAACGGCGTCGCCGGCGCCGAAGGACACCTGCTCACCGGCACCGCGAACAGCGTCATCTCCGGCCGCCTCGCCTACGTCTTCGGGCTCGAAGGCCCGGCCGTGACGGTGGACACGGCGTGTTCGTCGTCGCTGGTCGCCCTGCACCTGGCGGCGCAGGCGCTGCGGTCCGGGGAGTGCGATCTGGCGCTCGCCGGCGGTGTGACGGTCATGGTCACCCCGGGCGCGTTCGCCGAGTTCGACCGCCAAGACGGGTTGGCAGCCGACGGGCGCTGCAAGTCCTTCGCCGCCGCGGCCGACGGCACCGGCTGGGCCGAAGGCGCAGGCCTCCTCCTCGTCGAACGCCTCTCCGACGCCCGGCGCAACGGACACCACGTCCTCGCCGTCATCCGCGGCAGCGCCGTCAACCAGGACGGCGCCTCCAACGGACTCACCGCCCCCAACGGGCCCTCCCAGCAGCGGGTGATCCGTCAGGCACTGGCGAATGCCCGCCTCACCGGCGCCGACATCGACACCGTCGAGGCCCACGGCACCGGCACGCGCCTCGGCGACCCGATCGAGGCCCAAGCGCTGCTCGCCACCTACGGCCAGAACCGCGAGGACAGCGAGCCGCTGTGGCTCGGCTCGATCAAGTCCAACATCGGCCACACCCAGGCCGCCGCGGGCGTCGCCGGCATCATCAAGATGGTCATGGCGATGCGGCACGGCCTCATGCCCGCGACCCTGCACGTCGACGAGCCGTCCCCGCAGGTCGACTGGACAGCGGGCGCGGTGGAACTCCTCACCGAAGCACGCCCCTGGTCCGAGATCGATGACCGTCCGCGCCGCGCGGCCGTGTCCTCCTTCGGCATCAGCGGCACCAACGCCCACCTCATCCTGGAGCAGGCTCCGAATTCGGAGCCTGCGGCGGTTGTCGCGACCCGGCAGGCGCCCGGACTGGTGCCGTGGGTGGTGTCGGCCAAGACCGAAACCGCGCTGCGGACACAGGTCGAGCGGCTGCGGTCGTTCATGGCCGGCCAGACCCAGGTGAACCCGGTCGATATCGGCTGGTCGCTGGCGACCACCCGAGCTGCCCTGGAGCACCGTGCGGTGCTGGCCGGGGATGCCACCCTCGCTTCGGGCGTCGTCGCCGAGGGGCGGACGGCCTTCTTGTTCACGGGACAGGGGTCGCAGCGTGCGGGCATGGGATTGGGTCTGTATGACCAGTTCCCGGTGTTCGCGGAGGCGTTCGACGCGGTCTGCGCCCGTCTCGACGTGCGGCTGGAGCGTCCGCTGCGGGAGGTCCTGACCGAGGGCGCCGACCTCGACCGGACCATGTGGGCGCAGGCGGGGCTGTTCGCCCTCGAAGTGGCCCTGTTCCGGCTCGTCGAGTCGTGGGGCGTCACACCGGATGTGCTGCTGGGGCACTCGCTGGGCGAGATCACCGCCGCCCACGTGGCGGGCATCCTCGACCTGGACGATGCGTGTGTACTGGTGGCCGAGCGCGGCCGGCTGATGCAGGCGCTGCCTGAGGGCGGCGGGATGCTCGCCGTCCAGGCCACCGAGGCCGATGTCGCGGACTCCGGTCTGGACATCGCCGCCGTCAACGGCCCGACCTCCGTCGTGCTGTCGGGCAGCGTCGAGGCGATCGAGGGGTATGCGGCCGCATGCGCGGAGCAGGGCCGCAGGTTCACCGTGCTGTCGGTGTCGCACGCGTTCCACTCCGCCCTGATGGAACCCATGCTGGAGGAGTTCGGCCGGGTGCTGCACGGGCTGACCTTCAGCCCGGCACGGATCCCGGTCGTGTCGAACCTGACGGGTGCGGTGGCCGAACCGGGGCTGATGCAGGAGCCGGAGTACTGGCTCCGTCAGGTCCGCCAAGCCGTCCGCTTCGCTGACGGCGCCGTCACCCTCGCAGCGATGGGTGTCACCCGCTACCTGGAGCTGGGCCCGGACGGGGTCCTGTCCGGGATGGCTCAGGAGACCGCTGGTGATGCGGTGTTCGTGCCCGTCCTGCGCAAGGAGCGGGACGAGGCCGAGGCCGCGCTGGCTGCGGTGAGCCGTTTGTGGGCGGCGGGTGTGGATGTCGACTGGCCCGGGGTGTTCGCGGGTTGGGGTGGGCAGGTTGTCGATCTGCCGAGGTATGCGTTCGAGCGGGAGCGGTTCTGGCCGCGGGCGAACCCGGGCAGCGGTGATCTGCGGGCTGTCGGTCAGGCCGGTTCCGGGCATGCGCTGCTGGGTTCGGTGGTTCCGCTGGCCGAGGGTGACGGTGCGTTGCTGACCGGTCGTCTGTCGGTGGAGGCGCTGCCGTGGTTGGCTGATCATGTGGTGCTCGGGCGGGTCGTGGTGCCTGGGACGGCGCTGGTGGAGATGGCGCTGCGGGCGGGGCAGGAGGTGGGCTGTGGTCTGCTGCGGGAGCTGGTGCTCCAGGCGCCGCTGGTGCTGCCGGACTCCGCCGGGGTCCAGGTCCAGGTGCGGGTCGAGGACCCGGACGTCTCGGGCGACCGCCCCGTGCAGGTCTACGGCCGGGTCGACGGGGCCGAGGGGTGGACGTTGCACGCGACGGGCTTCCTGGCGGCGTCGGATGCCGGGGTGCCCGGGTTCGATCTTGAGGTGTGGCCGCCGGTCGATGCCGTTCAGGTGGACACCGACGGCTTCTACGACACGCTGGCGGACGCGGGCTTCGGCTATGGTCCGGTGTTCCAGGGCGTGCAGGCCGCTTGGCGTGACGGGACCGGTGTGTATGCCGAGGTGACCGTCCCGGACGCGGTGGACGGCTTCGGCATCCACCCGGCCCTGCTGGACGCCGCACTCCACCCCTCCGGTCTGATCCTCGGTGACGCGGAAGCTTCCGGGCCGCGGCTGCCGTTCGCCTGGTCGGGCGTGGAACTCTTCGCGGTCGGCGCGACCACCCTGCGGGTCGCGATCCGCCCGGTGGGTGAAAGCCTCACCGTCGAGGTGGCCGACGGCACCGGTGCGCCGGTCGCCCTCGTCCGGTCACTGATGTCACGGGTGGTGTCGGCGGAACAGTTGTCGACCGTCCAGCATGCCGATGACGCGCTGTTCGCGGTCGAGTGGGTCGCACTGCCGTCGAACATCACTGATGGCGAGGCGGCAGAGGCTCCCGAGTGGACGGTGCTGGAGGCCGGTGACGGCCCGGTCGAGCAGGTGCTCGGCGAGGTCCTGCACCGGGTGCAGGAGTGGCTGGGCGAGGACGGCCCCGACCATACGCGTCTGGCTGTGGTGACGCGCGGTGCGATGCCGGCCGGTGGTCCTGGTGCGGTGGATGCCGTGGGTGCGGCGGTGTGGGGTCTGGTGCGCTCGGCGCAGTCCGAGCACCCGGACCGCATCGTCCTCGTCGACACCGACCCGGCCGACGACTCGCCAGTGGATCTGTCGCTGGTGGCGGGCGTGGACGAGCCGCAGGTCGCGATCCGTGACGGCGTGCTGTTCGCGCCCAGGCTGGTGCGTGCCAACGGCATCGGGGAGCGGGAGGTGTCCCTGGTCGGGGACGGCACCGTGCTCATCACCGGCGGAACGGGAACCCTCGGCGGGC
Organism: Streptomyces zhihengii; assembly: GCF_016919245.1. Classification (NCBI taxonomy): domain Bacteria; kingdom Bacillati; phylum Actinomycetota; class Actinomycetes; order Kitasatosporales; family Streptomycetaceae; genus Streptomyces; species Streptomyces zhihengii. The sequence continues at coordinate 665,743 of NZ_JAFEJA010000002.1, forward strand.
TCCTCGCCCGCCACCTGGTCACCGAACACGGCGTGCGCAACCTGCTGCTGCTGTCCCGCAAGGGCCAGGAAGCCCCCGGCGCAGCCGACTTGGTTACCCAACTCGACGAACTCGGCGCAACCGCACAGGTCGTAGCCTGCGACGCGGCCGACCGCGACGCCCTCGCGGCGGTCCTCGCCACCATCCCCGAAACAGCGCCGCTCACGGGTGTCGTGCACGCGGCCGGTGTTCTCGACGACGGCATCTTCACCGCTCTGACCCCGGAGCGCCTGGAGACCGTGTTGCGGGCGAAGGCGACCGCGGCGGTGAACCTGGACGAGCTGACCCGCGACGCCGACCTGTCGATGTTCGTGCTCTACTCGTCGGTCTCGGCGACGTTCGGCACCGCCGGGCAGGCCAACTACTCCGCCGCCAACGCGTTCCTCGACGCCCTCGCCGTGCGCCGCCGGGCCGAGGGACTGCCGGGTCTGTCCATCGCCTGGGGCCTGTGGGAGCAGGCCAGCGCGATGACCGGGCACCTCCAGGACCGGGCCGGCCGAGGACTCGGCCCCGGCCTGTCCAGCGAACAGGGCCTGGCCCTGTTCGACACCGCCCTGCGCACCGAGTTGGCCGGCGTGGTCGCGATGCCGATCGACGTCACCGCCCTGCGCACCCTCGACGCGGCCACACCCGTCCCGGCGCTGCTGCGCGCCCTCGCCCCCACCAGTGGTGTCCGCCGGGCCCGCCGCACCGCCGCCGCCGCGGGCGACACGCACCTGCTGCGCCGCCTGACCGGCCTCACCGGCCTCACCGGAGGCGAACGGACCGTCCTGCTCCAGGACGTGGTCCGCACCGAGGTCGCCCACGTCCTCGGACACACCACCACCGACGCGATCGGCGAACGCCAGGCCTTCAAGGACCTCGGCTTCGACTCACTCACCGCCGTCGAACTGCGCAACCGGCTCAACACCACCACCGGACTGCGCCTGCCCGCCACCCTCGTCTTCGACTACCCCAACGTCCACGCCCTGGCCACCCACCTCGACCAGACCCTCACCGGCACCGACGAACCCGCCACCACCAGGCGCCCCGCCACGCCCGCAAGGCCGGCACTCGCCAACGAACCGATCGCGATCGTGGGCATGTCGTGCCGCCTGCCCGGAGGGGTGACGTCGCCGGCCGGTCTGTGGGACCTGGTCACCGCCCGCCGCGACGGGATGAGCGCCTTCCCCGACGACCGCTGGTGGGACGTCGCCTGGAGCGGCGTCGAAGGCGTCGGCGGGTTCGTCACCGGCGCCGGTGACTTCGACGCCGCCCTGTTCGGCATCAGCCCCCGCGAAGCCCTCGCCATGGACCCCCAGCAACGCCTCCTCCTCGAAGGCGTCTGGGAAGCCTTCGAGTCCGCCGGCCTCGACCCGCTGTCCCTGCGCGGATCCTCCACCGGCGTCTACGCCGGCATCATGTACCACGACTACGCCCAGAGCCTGGGCATGGTCCCCGACGGCGTCGACGCCTTCCTCGGCACCGGCAACGCCGGCAGCGTCCTCTCAGGCCGCGCCGCCTATGTCTTCGGACTCGAAGGCCCCGCCGTCACCGTCGACACCGCCTGCTCCTCCTCCCTCGTCGCACTCCACCTCGCCGCACAAGCCCTCCGCAACGGCGAATGCGACCTCGCCGTCGCCGGCGGCGTCACCGTGCTCTCCACCCCCAGCGTGTTCGTCGACTTCGCCCGCCAGGGCGGCCTCGCCGCCGACGGACGCTGCAAATCCTTCGCCGCCGCCGCCGACGGCACCGGCTGGTCCGAAGGCGCCGCCATCCTCCTCGTCGAACGACTCTCCGACGCCCAGCGCAACGGACACGACATCCTCGCCGTCATCCGCGGCAGCGCCGTCAACCAGGACGGCGCGAGCAACGGACTCACCGCACCCAACGGCCCCTCCCAACAACGCGTCATCCAGCAAGCCCTCGCCAACGCACGCCTCACCGGCGCCGACATCGACGCCGTCGAAGCCCACGGCACCGGCACCCGCCTCGGCGACCCCATCGAAGCCCAAGCCCTCCTCGCGACCTACGGCCAGAACCGCGACGACAGCGAACCGCTGTGGCTCGGCTCCATCAAGTCCAACATCGGCCACACCCAAGCAGCCGCCGGCGCGACCGGTGTGATCAAGATGGTCATGGCGATGCGGCACGGGCTGATGCCGGCGACGCTGCACGTCGACGCGCCCTCGCCCCAGATCGACTGGTCGGCGGGCGCGGTGGAGCTGCTCACCGAGGCACGGTCGTGGCCCGAGACCGGTGACCGTCCGCGCCGCGCGGCGGTGTCCTCGTTCGGCATCAGCGGCACCAACGCCCACGTCATCCTGGAACAGGCACCCGCACCGAAGCCGGCACCGACGCCGGTCGTCGCACTGCGGCAACCGCCGCAACTCGTGCCGTGGGTGGTGTCGGCGAAGACCGAGACCGCTCTGCGGGCACAGGTCGAACAGCTCCGCGCGTTCACAGCGGAACGGCCGGACCTGAACCCGGTGGAGATCGCCTGGTCACTCGCGACCACCCGCGCCGCCCTGGAGCATCGTGCAGTGCTGGGCGGAGAGGTCACGCTCGCTTCGGACGTCGTTGCCGAGGGCCGGACGGCGTTCCTGTTCACGGGGCAGGGATCGCAGCGTGTCGGCATGGGCCTGGGGCTCTACGAGCAGTTCCCGGTCTTCGCCGAGGCGTTCGACGCGGTCTGCGCACGCCTCGACGCACGACTCGAACGCCCCCTGCGTGACGTCCTCACCGAGGGCGCCGACCTGGATCAGACCATGTGGGCGCAGGCCGGGTTGTTCGCCCTGGAAGTGGCTCTGTTCCGCCTCGTCGAGTCGTGGGGTGTGACCCCGGACGTGCTGCTGGGTCACTCCCTCGGCGAGATCAGCGCCGCCCACGTCGCGGGCATCCTGTCCCTCGACGACGCGTGCACCCTCGTCGCCGAACGCGGCCGTCTGATGCAGGCGCTGCCCGAGGGTGGCGGCATGCTCGCCGTCCAGGCCACCGAAGCCGACGTCGCCGACAGCGGCCTGGACATCGCCGCCGTCAACGGCCCCACCTCCGTCGTCCTCTCCGGCGACCTCAAGGCCATCGAGGGCTACGCCGCCCAATGCGCCGAACAGGGACGTAAGTTCACCGTCCTCACGGTGTCGCACGCGTTCCACTCCGCCCTCATGGAACCCATGCTGGACGAGTTCGCACAGGTCCTGGTCGGCCTGAGCTTCAACCCGGCGCGTATCCCGATCGTGTCGAACCTGACCGGTGCCGTCGCCGAACCCGGGGCCATGCAGCAGGCGGAGTACTGGCTGAACCAGGTCCGTGGCACGGTGCGCTTCGCCGACGGTGTCACGGCCCTCCAGACCATGGGCGTCAAGCGTTACCTGGAGCTGGGTCCGGACGGAGTCCTGTCCGGCATGGCTCAGGACACCATCGTCACCGACGCCGCGTTCGTCCCCGTCCTGCGCAAGGACCGCGACGAGACCGACACCGCCCTGACGGCCCTCGGCCGTCTGTGGGCGGTCGGCGCTCAGGTCGACTGGTCCACGGTGTTCGCCGGCTGGGGCGGCCGTGTCGTCGGGCTGCCGACGTATGCCTTCCAGCGTGAGCGGTATTGGCCGCGGCCCAACTTCGGCACCGGCGACCTGCGTACGGTCGGTCTGACCGCCTCGGGTCACTCCCTGCTGGGGTCGGTCGTGGCGTTGGCCGAGGGCGACGGGGTGCTGCTGACCGGTCGCCTGTCGGTCGATGCGCAGCCGTGGCTGGCCGACCACCTCGTCATGGGCCGGGTCGTGGTGCCCGGTGCCGCGCTGGTGGAGATGGTGCTGCGGGCCGGGCAGGAAGTGGGCTGCGGCCTGCTCCGTGAGCTGATCCTCCAGGCGCCGCTGGCGCTGCCGGAGACCGGCGGGATCCAGATCCAGGTGCGGGTCGAGGGCCCGGACGCTTCGGGCGACCGCCCGGTGCACATCCATGCCCGCGCCGAGGGCACCGACGAGTGGACACTCCACGCCTCCGGCGCACTGGCGGAACAGGCCCACCCCTCAACCGACTTCGACCTGAGCGTCTGGCCGCCGCAGAACGCCGTCCCGGTCGACATCGACGGCTTCTACGACGCCTTGGCCGACGCGGGCCTGGGCTACGGTCCTTTGTTCCAGGGCGTGCAGGCGGCCTGGCGTGACGAGTCGGGTGTCTACGCCGACGTGGCGCTGCCGGAGCCGGCTGTGGACCAGGTCGACACGCTCGGTATCCATCCGGCCCTGCTGGATGCCGCGTTGCATCCGTCCGGTTTTGTGCTCGGTGACGGTGAGGTTTCCGGGCCTCGGCTGCCGTTCGCGTGGTCGGGTGTGGAGTTGTTCGCGGTCGGTGCGACCACGCTGCGGGTGGCGATCCGGCCGGACGGCGACGGTGTGAGTATCGAGGCGGCGGATGGCGCCGGTGTGCCGGTCGCGGTGGTGCGTTCGCTGACGCTGCGGTCGGTGTCGGTGGAGCAGTTGTCGGCTGTGCGGCGTGTCGATGACGCGTTGTTCGCGGTGGAGTGGGTTGAGCTGTCGCCCGACACCGTTGGTGGTGAGGCGCCGGAGTGGACGGTGCTGGAGGCCGGTGACGGTCCGGTGGGGCGGGTGCTCGGTGAGGTTCTGTACCGGGTGCAGGAGTGGCTGGCCGACGAGGCTTCGTTCGGGTCGCGTCTGGCTGTGGTGACGCGGGGTGCGATGCCGGCCGGGCCTGGTGCGGTGGATGCCGTGGGTGCGGCGGTGTGGGGTCTGGTGCGTTCGGCGCAGTCGGAGCACCCGGACCGGATCGTCCTCGTGGACGCCGATCCGGCTGACGACTCGTCGGCGGATCTGTCTCTGCTGACCGGCGTGGACGAGCCGCAGGTCGCGATCCGTGACGGCGCGCTGCTGGCGCCCCGACTCGCTCGTGCCTCGGGCGGGGACGAGTCCGTGTCCCTGGACGGTGACGGCACCGTCCTGATCACGGGCGGCACGGGCACTCTCGGGGGGCTCCTGGCCCGTCATCTGGTCACCGACTATGGCGTGCGGCACTTGGTGCTGCTGTCCCGTCAGGGGCCCGATGCCCCCGGCGCGGTCGCGCTGACGGCCGACTTGGCCGAACTCGGTGCGGACGCACGGGTCGTGGCGTGTGACGCGGCCGATCGTGACGCTCTCGCGGCGGTCCTCGCGGACATTCCCGCCGAGGCGCCGCTCACGGGTGTCGTGCACGCCGCCGGTGTCCTCGACGACGGCGTCTTCACCGCCCTCACCCCGGAACGCCTGGAGAAGGTGCTGCGGGCGAAGACGTCGGCAGCCGTGAATCTCGACGAACTCACCCGCGACGCGGACCTGTCGATGTTCGTGCTGTACTCGTCGGTCTCCGCCACGTTCGGCACGGCGGGCCAGGCAAATTACTCGGCGGCGAACGCGTTCCTGGACGCCCTCGCCGTCCGCCGCCGGGCGGAGGGGCTTCCCGGCCTGTCCCTGGCGTGGGACATGTGGCAGCAGGCCAGCGCGATGACCGGTCATCTGAAGGATCAGCTGGCGCGCGGGTTGTCCACCGAGCAGGGCTTGGCGCTGTTCGATGTGGCTCTGACGAGTCCGTTGGCGCAGGTGGTGCTGCTCAATCTGGATCTGGGTGCGGTGCGGGCTGCCGGTGAGGTGCCGGCGTTGTTGCGTGGTCTGGTGACGGGCCGGGTGCGGCGTGGGGTCGCACAGGCGTCGGGCGCCGGGCTGGCGTTGGTGCAGCGGTTGCGGTCGGTGTCCGAGGTTCAGCGCGTGCAGATGCTGCTGGAACTGGTGCGTGACAGCGCGGCGGCTGTTCTGGGGCATGCGGCGGCCGATGCGGTGGGCGAGGGCCAGGCGTTCAAGGACCTCGGCTTCGACTCCCTCACCGCGGTCGAACTGCGCAACCGCCTGACCGCGGCCACGGGCCTGCGGCTGCCCGCGACGCTCGTGTTCGACTATCCGAACCCGACCGTGCTCGGTGAGTATCTGGCCGAGCAGTTCTTCGGCACGCATGAGCCGGAGGCGGCAGAGCAGGCGCGGGTCGTTCCGCTCGACGAGCCGCTGGCGATTGTGGGTATGGCGTGCCGGCTGCCCGGTGGGGTGACGTCGCCGGAGCAGTTGTGGGACATGGTCTCGGGTGGGCTGGACGGTTTGTCGCCGTTCCCGGTGGATCGTGGATGGCCGGCGGAGCTGGCCGCTCGGGGTGCGGGTGTGGGCGGGTTCGTCCATGACGCGGACGAGTTCGACGCCGAGCTGTTCGGGATTTCGCCGCGTGAGGCGTTGTCGATGGATCCGCAGCAGCGGCTGCTGCTGGAGGCGGCCTGGGAGACGTTCGAGTCCGCGGGGATGGACCCGCGGTCGCTGCGGGGCCGCAGCGTGGGTGTGTTCGCTGGGGCGTTGTCGTCGGGATATGTCGCCGGTTCCGAGGGGCATGTGCTGTCGGGTGCGGCGAACAGTGTGATCTCGGGCCGGGCGGCCTACGTCTTCGGTCTGGAGGGTCCGGCGGTGACGGTGGACACGGCGTGTTCGTCGTCGCTGGTGGCACTGCACCTGGCGGGGCAGGCGCTGCGGTCGGGTGAGTGCGACATGGCGCTGGCCGGTGGTGTGACGGTGATGGTCAGTCCGACGGCGTTCGCGGAGTTCGACCGTCAGGACGGGCTTGCGGCCGACGGCCGGTGCAAGTCCTTCGCGGCGGGTGCGGACGGCACGGGCTGGGCGGAGGGGGTCGGTCTTCTTCTCGTCGAGCGGCTCTCCGACGCCCGGCGCAACGGGCACAGGATCCTTGCCGTGGTGCGGGGCAGTGCGGTCAACCAGGACGGTGCGAGCAACGGGTTGACGGCGCCGAACGGGCCGTCGCAGCAGCGGGTGATCCGTCAGGCGCTGGCGAATGCCCGCCTCACCGGTGCCGACATCGACGCGGTGGAGGCCCACGGCACGGGTACCCGGCTCGGGGACCCGATCGAGGCGCAGGCGCTCCTCGCCACCTATGGCCAGGGGCGTGACGAGAGCGCACCGCTGTGGCTGGGTTCGGTGAAGTCGAACATCGGCCACACGCAGGCGGCGGCCGGTGTCGCGGGTGTGATCAAGATGGTCATGGCGATGCGGCACGGTGTGCTGCCGGCGACGCTGCATGTGGACGAGCCGTCCACCCAAGTGGACTGGTCCGCGGGCTCGGTGGAACTCCTCACCGAAGCGCGCTCCTGGCCCGCCACCGACCGCGCACGGCGCGCGGCGGTGTCCTCGTTCGGCATCAGCGGCACCAACGCCCACGTCATCCTCGAACAGGCCCCTGAACCGGAGCCGGTGCGGGATGCCGAACCGCGGCACACGCCCGGACTGGTGCCGTGGGTCGTCTCGGCGAAGACCGAGACCGCTCTGCGGGCACAGGTCGAGCGGCTGCGGGCGTTCACGACCGACCACCCGGACCTCGACCCGGTCGACGTCGGCTGGTCACTCGCGACCACCCGGGCCGCACTGGACCACCGTGTGGTTCTCGACGCCGACGGGGATGTGCTCGCGGCGGGTGTCGCGGGTGAGGGCCGGACGGCGTTCCTGTTCACGGGGCAGGGATCGCAGCGCGCGGGCATGGGTCTCGGGCTCTACGAGCAGTTCCCGGTGTTCGCGGAGGCGTTTGACGCGGTCTGCGCCCGCCTCGACGCCCGCCTCGAACGCCCCCTGCGCGAGGTTCTGACCGACGGCGCCGACCTCGACCGGACGATGTGGGCTCAGGCCAGCCTCTTCGCCCTCGAAGTCGCCCTCTTCCGCCTCGTCGAGTCCTGGGGCGTCACGCCCGATGTGCTGCTGGGTCACTCCCTTGGCGAGATCAGCGCCGCGCACGTCGCGGGCATCCTCGACCTCGACGACGCGTGCACCCTCGTCGCCGAACGCGGCCGTCTGATGCAGGCGCTGCCCGAGGGTGGCGGCATGCTCGCCGTCCAGGCGAGCGAAGCCGACGTCACCGACTCCGGTCTGGACATCGCCGCCGTCAACGGCCCGACCTCCGTCGTCCTCTCCGGCAGCATCGAAGCCATCGAGCGCTACGTCGCCCAATGCGCGCAGCTGGGGCGCAAGTTCACCGTCCTCACGGTGTCGCACGCGTTCCACTCGGCCCTGATGGAACCCATGCTGGAGGAGTTCGCACAGGTCCTGGACGGCCTGAGCTTCAACCCGGCGCGAATCCCGATCGTGTCGAACCTGACCGGTGCCGTCGCCGAACCCGGCGCCATGCAGCAGCCGGAGTACTGGCTGAACCAGGTCCGTGGCACGGTGCGCTTCGCCGACGGCGTCACGGTCCTCGAAGCCATGGGCGTCAAGCGCTACCTGGAGTTGGGTCCGGACGGTGTCCTCTCGGGCATGGCCCAGCACACCACCACCACGACCACCGACGCCGTCTTCGTCCCCGTCCTGCGCAAGGACCGCGACGAGACCGACACCGCCTTCACCGCCCTCGGCCGCCTGTGGGCCTCCGGCGCAACCGTCGACTGGACGAGCCTGTTCGCCGGCTGGGGCGGCCGTGTCGTCGGGCTGCCGACGTATGCCTTCCAGCGTGAGCGGTACTGGCCCCGGCCGAGTGCGATCAGCGGGGATGTCGGTGCGCTCGGTATCGAGGACGCCGGTCACTCCCTGCTGGGTACGGTGGTGCCGTTGGCCGAGGGCGACGGGGTGCTGCTGACCGGCCGCGTGTCGGTCGACGCACAGCCGTGGCTGGCCGAGCACACGGTGCTGGACCAGGTCGTGGTTCCCGGTGCCGCCCTGGTGGAGATGGTGCTGCGGGCCGGGCAGGAAGTGGGCTGCGGCCTGCTCCGGGAGCTGATCCTCCAGGCGCCGCTGGCGCTGCCGGAGACCGGCGGGGTCCAGGTCCAGGTGCGGGTCGAGGACCCGGACGCCTCGGGCGACCGCCCTGTCCAGGTCTACGGCCGGATCGACGGTGCCGAGGATTGGACGTTGCACGCTGTGGGCTTCCTGTCGGCGTCGGAAGCCGCGGCGCCCGGGTTCGATCTGGAGGTGTGGCCGCCGCAGAACGCCGTCCCGGTCGGCATCGACGGCTTCTACGACGCGATGGCCGACGCGGGCCTGGGCTACGGGCCTTTGTTCCAGGGCGTGCAGGCGGCCTGGCGTGACGAGTCGGGTGTCTACGCCGACGTGGCGCTGCCGGAGCCGGGCGCGGACCAGGTCGACACGCTCGGTATCCACCCCGCCCTGCTGGATGCCGCGCTGCATCCGTCCGGTTTTGTGCTCGGTGACGGTGAGGCTTCCGGGCCTCGGCTGCCGTTCGCGTGGTCGGGTGTGGAGTTGTTCGCGGTCGGTGCGACCACGCTGCGGGTGGCGATCCGGCCGGACGGCGACGGTGTGAGTATCGAGGCGGCGGATGGCGCCGGTGTGCCGGTCGCGGTGGTGCGTTCGCTGACGCTGCGGTCGGTGTCGGCGGAGCAGTTGTCGGCTGTGCGGCGTGTCGATGACGCGTTGTTCGCGGTGGAGTGGGTTGAGCTGTCGCCCGACACCGTTGGTGGCGAGGCGCCGGAGTGGACGGTGCTGGAGGCCGGTGACGGTCCGGTGGAGCGGGTGCTCGGTGAGGTCCTGTACCGGGTGCAGGAGTGGCTGGCCGACGAGGCTTCGTTCGGGTCGCGTCTGGCTGTGGTGACGCGCGGTGCGATGCCGGCCGGTCGTCGCGGTGCGGTGGATGCCGTGGGTGCGGCGGTGTGGGGTCTGGTGCGTTCGGCGCAGTCGGAGCACCCGGACCGCATCGTCCTCGTCGACGCCGACCCCGCAACCGATGAGCGGGACGTGGATCTGTCCTTGCTGGCCGGCGTGGACGAGCCGCAGGTCGCGATCCGTGACGGCGCGCTGCTGGCGCCCCGACTCGCTCGTGCCTCGGGCGGGGACGAGTCCGTGTCCCTGGACGGTGACGGCACCGTCCTGATCACGGGCGGCACCGGGACCCTCGGGAGCCTGCTCGCCCGTCATCTGGTCACCGAGCACGGCGTGCGGCACCTGGTGCTGCTGTCCCGTCAGGGGCCCGACGCCCCCGGTGCCGGCGACCTGATCACCGAACTCGCCGAACTCGGCGCGACTGCACAGGTCGTGGCGTGTGACGCGGCCGATCGTGATGCCCTTGCGGCGGTCCTCGCGGACATTCCCGCCGAGGCGCCGCTCACGGGTGTCGTGCACGCTGCCGGTGTCCTCGACGACGGCGTCTTCACCGCACTCACCCAGGAGCGCCTGGAGAAGGTGCTGTGGGCGAAGACGTCGGCAGCCGTGAACCTGGACGAACTCACCCGCGACGCGGACCTTGCCCTGTTCGCCCTCTACTCCTCGGCGTCGGCGACGTTCGGCACGGCCGGTCAGGCCAACTACTCGGCCGCCAACGCGTTCCTCGACGCACTCGCCGTCCGCCGCCGGGCGGAGGGGCTGCCGGGTCTGTCGCTGGCGTGGGGTCTGTGGGAGCAGGCCAGCGCGATGACCGGTGGACTCGCCGCGACCGACCGGGCCCGGGCGACCAGTGCGGGCACCGCGCTCTCCACCGAGCAGGGCTTGGCGCTGTTCGATGTGGCTCTGACGAGTCCGTTGGCGCAGGTGGTGCTGCTCAATCTGGATCTGGGTGCGGTGCGGGCTGCCGGTGAGGTGCCGGCGTTGCTGCGTGGTCTGGTGACGGGCCGGGTGCGGCGCGGGGTGGCGCAGGCGTCGGGCGCCGGGCTGGCGTTGGTGCAGCGGTTGCGGTCGGTGTCCGAGGTTCAGCGCGTGCAGATGCTGCTGGACCTGGTGCGCGGCAGCGCAGCGGCTGTTCTGGGGCATGCGGCGGCCGATGCCGTGGGCGAGGGCCAGGCGTTCAAGGACCTCGGCTTCGACTCGCTGATGGCCGTCGAGCTCCGCAACCGCTTGACCGCGGCCACGGGACTGAGGTTGTCGGCGACGCTGGTGTTCGACTATCCCAACCCGACCGTCCTCGGTGAGTATCTGCTGTCGCAGCTCTTCGGCGAGCTCGCGGCAGTTGAGGAGCCTGCCCAGCGGCTGTCGGCGACCGGATCCGACGAGCCGCTGGCGATTGTGGGTATGGCGTGCCGGCTGCCCGGTGGGGTGACGTCGCCGGAGCAGTTGTGGGACATGGTCTCGGGTGGGCTGGACGGTTTGTCGCCGTTCCCGGTGGATCGTGGGTGGCCGGCGGAGCTGGCCGCGCGGGGTGCGGGTGTGGGCGGGTTCGTCCATGACGCGGACGAGTTCGACGCCGAGCTGTTCGGGATTTCGCCGCGTGAGGCGTTGTCGATGGATCCGCAGCAGCGGCTGCTGCTGGAGGCGGCGTGGGAGACGTTCGAGTCCGCGGGGATGGACCCGCGGTCGCTGCGGGGCCGCAGCGTGGGTGTGTTCGCTGGGGCGTTGTCGTCGGGATATGTCGCCGGTTCCGAGGGGCATGTGCTGTCGGGTGCGGCGAACAGCGTGATCTCGGGCCGGGCGGCCTACGTCTTCGGTCTGGAGGGTCCGGCCGTCACCGTCGACACGGCGTGTTCGTCGTCGCTGGTGGCACTCCACCTGGCGGGGCAGGCGCTGCGGTCGGGTGAGTGCGACATGGCGCTGGCCGGTGGTGTGACGGTGATGGTCAGTCCGACCGCGTTCGCGGAGTTCGACCGTCAGGACGGGCTGGCGGCGGACGGCCGGTGCAAGTCCTTCGCGGCGGGTGCGGACGGCACGGGCTGGGCGGAGGGGGTCGGTCTTCTTCTCGTCGAGCGGCTCTCCGACGCCCGGCGCAACGGGCACAGGATCCTTGCCGTGGTGCGGGGCAGTGCGGTCAACCAGGACGGTGCGAGCAACGGGTTGACGGCGCCGAACGGGCCGTCGCAGCAGCGGGTGATCCGTCAGGCGCTGGCGAATGCCCGCCTCACCGGTGCCGACATCGACGCGGTGGAGGCCCACGGAACCGGTACCCGGCTCGGGGACCCGATCGAGGCGCAGGCGCTCCTCGCCACCTACGGCCAGGGCCGGGACGAGAGCGCGCCGTTGTGGCTGGGTTCGGTGAAGTCGAACATCGGTCACACGCAGGCGGCGGCCGGTGTCGCGGGTGTGATCAAGATGGTCATGGCGATGCGGCACGGCGTGCTGCCGGCGACGCTGCATGTGGACGAGCCGTCCACCCAAGTGGACTGGTCCGCGGGCTCGGTGGAACTCCTCACCGAAGCGCGCTCCTGGCCCGCCACCGACCGCGCACGGCGCGCGGCGGTGTCCTCGTTCGGCATCAGCGGCACCAACGCCCATGTCATCCTCGAACAGGCCCCTGAGCCTGCTGAACAGGAGCCGACCGCACCCCTGTTGGTGACACGACCCGGACTGGTGCCGTGGGTCGTCTCGGCGAAGACCGAGACCGCTCTGCGGGCACAGGTCGAGCGGCTGCGGGCGTTCACGACCGACCACCCGGACCTCGACCCGGTCGACGTCGGCTGGTCACTCGCGACCACCCGGGCCGCACTGGACCACCGCACAGTCCTGACCGGGGACAACACGCTCGCCTCGGACGTAGCCGCCGAGGGCCGGACGGCGTTCCTGTTCACGGGGCAGGGATCGCAGCGCGCCGGTATGGGCCTGGGGCTCTACGAGCAGTTCCCGGCGTACGCCGAGGCGTTCGACGCCGTCTGCGCCCGCCTCGACGCCCGACTCGAACGCCCCCTGCGCGACGTCCTCACCGACGGCACTGACCTCGACCGGACGATGTGGGCCCAGGCCGGCCTCTTCGCCCTCGAAGTCGCCCTCTTCCGCCTCGTCGAGTCCTGGGGCGTCACCCCGGACGTCCTGCTCGGCCACTCCCTCGGCGAGATCACCGCCGCCCACGTCGCGGGCATCCTCGACCTCGACGACGCCTGCACCCTCGTCGCCGAACGCGGCCGCCTGATGCAGGCACTCCCCGACGGTGGCGGCATGCTCGCCGTCCAGGCCACCGAAGCCGACGTCACCGACAGCGGCCTGGACATCGCCGCCGTGAACGGCCCGACCTCCGTCGTCCTCTCCGGCGACCTCAAGGCCATCGAGGGCTACGCCGCCCAATGCGCGGAGTTGGGGCGTAAGTTCACCGTCCTCACGGTGTCGCACGCGTTCCACTCCGCCCTGATGGAACCCATGCTGGACGAGTTCGCACAGGTCCTGGACGGCCTGAGCTTCAACCCGGCGCGCATCCCGATCGTGTCGAACCTGACCGGTGCCGTCGCCGAACCCGGCGCCATGCAGCAGCCGGAGTACTGGCTGAACCAGGTCCGTGGCACGGTGCGCTTCGCCGACGGCGTCACGGTCCTCGAAGCCATGGGCGTCAAGCGCTACCTGGAGCTGGGTCCGGACGGAGTCCTCTCGGGCATGGCCCAGCACACCACCACCACGACCACCGACGCCGTCTTCGTCCCCGTCCTGCGCAAGGACCGCGACGAGACCGACACCGCCCTGACCGTGATCGGCCGTCTCTGGGCGGTCGGCGCTCAGGTCGACTGGTCCACGGTGTTCGCCGGCTGGGGCGGCCGGATCGTGGAGTTGCCGACGTATGCCTTCCAGCGTGAGCGGTACTGGCCCCGGCCGGACCTGGGCGCCGGTGATCTGCGCGCTGTCGGCCAGACCGGGTCCGGACACGCGCTGCTGGGCTCCGTGGTGCCGTTGGCCGAGGGCGACGGAGTGCTGCTGACCGGCCGTCTGTCGGTCGACGCACAGCCGTGGCTCGCCGAGCACACGGTGCTGGACCAGGTCGTGGTTCCCGGTGCCGCCCTGGTGGAGATGGTGCTGCGGGCCGGGCAGGAAGTGGGCTGCGGCCTGCTCCGGGAGCTGATCCTGCACGCGCCGCTGGCGCTGCCCGAGACCGGCGGCGTGCAGGTCCAGGTGAGCGTCGGCGGGCCGGACGAATCCGGGGACAGGCCGGTTCACATCCATGGCAGGCCGGACGGCACGGAGGAGTGGACGCCGCACGCGTCGGGCTCCCTTGCCGTGTCCGAAAGCCGGGTGCCCGAGTTCCAGCTGGGCGTGTGGCCGCCGCAGGATGCGGTCGCGGTGGACGTCGACGGGTTCTACGAGTCGTTGGCCGGAGCGGGCTTCGGCTACGGGGCGGCCTTCCGGGGTGTGCAGGCTGCTTGGCGTGACGAGTCCGGTGTGTACGCGGATCTGGTGTTGCCGGAGCCGGGCGCGGACCAGGTCGACACGTTCGGTATCCACCCGGCGCTGCTGGACGGCGCGCTGCACGCGGCCCATCTCCTGTCCCAAGGGGCCGTGCAGGCAGGTGAGTCGGACGAGCCGGGGGACCCGGGTGAGTCCGGTCCGCGGCTGCCGTTCGCGTGGTCGGGTGTGGAGCTGTTCGCGGTCGGCGCGACCACGCTGCGGGTCGCGATCCGGCCCGACGGCGAAGGCGTCGGCGTCGAGGCCGCCGACGGCACCGGCGCGCCGGTCGCCCTCGTCCGGTCGCTGACGACGCGGGCGGTGTCGGCGGAGCAGCTGTCGTCGGCCGGGAACACCACGGCTGACGCGCTGTTCGCGGTCGAGTGGGTCGAGCTGTCGCCGGACACCGCTGGTGGTGAGGACCCGGCGTGGACGGTGCTGGAGGCCGGCGACGGCCCGGTGGAGCAGGTCCTCGGCGAGGTCCTGCGCGGTGTGCAGGAGTGGCTGGCCGACGAGAGCACGTACGGCTCGCGTCTGGCGGTCGTGACCCGGGGCGCCGCGCCCACGGGCTCCGCCAGTGCCGCGCCCAAGGGTTCCGGCAGTCTCGCTCCCACAGGGTCCGGCACTGCCGCGCCCACGAGTTCCGGCAGTCCCGCGCCCGCGGGCTCGGACGGTGTCGTGGACCCGGTGGGTGCGGCGGTGTGGGGTCTGGTGCGTTCGGCGCAGTCGGAGCACCCGGACCGCATCGTCCTCGTGGACGCCGATCCGGCTGACGACTCTCCGGTGGATCTGTCTCTGCTGACCGGCCTGGACGAGCCACAGGTCGCCGTCCGCGACGGCGCGCTGCTGGCGCCCCGCCTCGCCCGCGCCACCGGCAGGGGCCAGGCTGCCGCATCGCTGAACGGTGACGGCACCGTCCTGATCACGGGCGGCACCGGGACCCTCGGCGGGCTCCTGGCCCGCCACCTGGTCACCGAGCACGGCGTGCGGCACCTGGTGCTGCTGTCCCGTCAGGGGCCCGACGCCCCCGGTGCCGGCGACCTGACCACCGAACTCGCCGAACTCGGAGCGGACGCACGGGTCGTGGCGTGTGACGCGGCCGATCGTGACGCCCTCGCGGCGGTCCTCGCGGACATTCCCGCCGAGGCGCCGCTCACGGGTGTCGTGCACGCCGCCGGTGTCCTCGACGACGGCATCGTCACCGCCCTTACCCAGGAGCGTCTGGACACCGTCCTGCGCGCCAAGGCCACGGCGGCGGCGAACCTCGACGAACTGACCCGCGAGACCGACCTGGCACTCTTCGTGCTGTACTCCTCGGCGTCGGCGACGTTCGGCACCCCGGGGCAGGCCAACTACTCGGCCGCCAACGCCTACCTCGACGCCCTTGCCGTCCGCCGCCGCGCGGAGGGTCTGCCCGGCCTGTCCCTGGCCTGGGGGCTGTGGCAGGAGGCCAGCGGGATGACCGGTCATCTCCGGGACCAGTTGTCCACGGGGACGTCCACCGAGCAGGGCCTTGCGCTGTTCGATGCGGCGCTGGGGCTGTCGGCTGCGCATGTGGTGCCGGTCCGTCTGGATCTGGCGGCGGTGCGGGCGGCCGGTGAGGTGCCCGCGCTGCTGCGTGGTCTGGTCACCGGCCGGGTGCGGCGCGGTGTCGCGCAGGCGTCGGGCGCGGGCCTGGCGCTGGCACAGCGGCTTCGCTCGATGCCCGGTGCCCGGCGCGCGCAGGTGCTGCTGGAGCTGGTGCGGGGGAGTGCCGCGGCCGTTCTGGGCCACGCCTCGGTGGACGCCGTCGGCGAGCGTCACGCGTTCAAGGACCTCGGCTTCGACTCGCTGACCGCCGTCGAACTGCGCAACCGGCTCACGGCGGCGACGGGGTTGCGGCTGCCCGCGACGCTGGTGTTCGACTATCCGAGCCCGGTGGTACTGACCGATCATCTGCTGGCGGAGTTCTTCGGCGGCGCGGAATCGGTCGGGGAGCCTGCCCAGCGGCTGTCGGCGACCGGATCCGACGAGCCGCTGGCGATCGTGGGTATGGCGTGCCGGCTGCCCGGTGGGGTGACGTCGCCGGAGCAGTTGTGGGATCTGGTCTCGGGTGGGCTGGACGGTTTGTCGCCGTTCCCGGTGGATCGTGGGTGGCCGGCGGAGCTGGCCGCGCGGGGTGCGGGTGTGGGCGGGTTCGTCCATGACGCGGACGAGTTCGACGCCGAGCTGTTCGGGATTTCGCCGCGTGAGGCGTTGTCGATGGATCCGCAGCAGCGGCTGCTGCTGGAGGCGGCCTGGGAGACGTTCGAGTCCGCGGGGATGGACCCGCGGTCGCTGCGGGGCCGCAGCGTGGGTGTGTTCGCTGGGGCGTTGTCGTCGGGATATGTCGCCGGTTCCGAGGGGCATGTGCTGTCGGGTGCGGCGAACAGCGTGATCTCCGGCCGGGCGGCCTACGTCTTCGGTCTGGAGGGTCCGGCCGTCACCGTCGACACGGCGTGTTCGTCGTCGCTGGTGGCACTCCACTTGGCCGGGCAGGCGCTGCGCTCGGGTGAGTGCGACATGGCGCTGGCCGGTGGTGTGACGGTGATGGTCAGTCCGACCACCTTCGCGGAGTTCGACCGTCAGGACGGGCTGGCGGCGGACGGCCGGTGCAAGTCCTTCGCGGCGGGTGCGGACGGCACGGGCTGGGCGGAGGGGGTCGGTCTTCTTCTCGTCGAGCGGCTCTCCGACGCCCGGCGCAACGGGCACAGGATCCTCGCCGTGGTGCGGGGCAGTGCGGTCAACCAGGACGGTGCGAGCAACGGGTTGACGGCGCCGAACGGGCCGTCGCAGCAGCGGGTGATCCGCCAGGCGCTGTCCAACGCCCGCCTCACCGGTGCCGACATCGACGCGGTGGAGGCCCACGGCACGGGAACCCGTCTCGGGGACCCGATCGAGGCGCAGGCGCTCCTCGCCACCTATGGCCAGGGGCGTGACGAGCGCGAGCCGCTGTGGCTGGGTTCGGTGAAGTCGAACATCGGCCACACACAGGCGGCGGCCGGTGTCGCGGGCCTGATCAAGATGGTCATGGCGATGCGGCACGGCGTCCTGCCGGCGACGCTGCATGTGGACGAGCCGTCGCCGCAGGTGGACTGGTCGGCGGGTGCGGTGGAACTCCTCACCGAATCCCGGGCCTGGCCACAGGTACAGGACCGCCCCCGCCGCGCGGGCATCTCCTCCTTCGGTATCAGCGGCACCAACGCCCACGTCATCCTGGAACAGGCCCCTGAACCGGAGCCGGCACAGGACGACACGACGAGGCGGGCGCCGGCGCAGGTGCCGTGGATGGTCTCGGCGAACTCCGAGACCGGGCTTCAGGGGCAGATCGAACGCCTGAGGTCGTTCGTCACCGGCCACCCGGAGCTGGACCCCGTCGACATCGGCTGGTCGCTCGCGACCACCAGGGCCGCACTGGAGCACCGTGCGGTCCTGTCCGGGGACGGGACACTCGCCACGGGTACCGCCCGTGAGGGCCGGACGGCGTTCCTGTTCACCGGCCAGGGATCGCAGCGCGCGGGCATGGGCCTGGGGCTGTACGAGGCGTTCCCGGTGTTCGCGGAGGCGTTCGACGCGGTCTGCGCGAGGCTGGACGCACGGCTCGGACGCCCCCTGCGGGACGTCCTCACCGACGGCGCCGACCTCGACCGGACCATGTGGGCCCAGGCAGGCCTCTTCGCCCTGGAAGTCGCCCTGTTCCGCCTGGTCGAGTCCTGGGGCGTGACCCCGGACGTGCTGCTGGGGCACTCCCTGGGCGAGATCAGCGCCGCCCACGTCGCGGGAATCCTCGACCTCGACGACGCGTGCGTGCTGGTCGCCGAGCGCGGCCGGCTGATGCAGGCGCTGCCCGCCGGCGGTGGCATGCTCGCCGTCCAGGCCGCCGAGGCCGAGGTCGCCGACAGCGGCCTGGACATCGCCGCCGTCAACGGGCCCGCCTCCGTCGTCCTCTCCGGCAGCGTCGAAGCCATCGGGCACTACGCGGCCCGATGCGCCGAGCGGGGCCTGCGTCACCACATCCTGTCGGTGTCGCACGCGTTCCACTCCGCCCTCATGGAACCGGTGCTGGACGACTTCGCACAGGTCCTGGACGGGCTGACGTTCCACCCGGCCCGGATCCCGGTCGTCTCCAACCTGACCGGCGAGGTGGCCGAGCCGGGGCTGATGCAGGAGCCCGGATACTGGCTGCGCCAGGTGCGGCAGGCGGTCCGCTTCGCGGACGGTGCCGCGACGCTCGACGCGATGGGCGTGATCCGCTGCCTGGAGCTCGGTCCCGACGGTGTCCTGTCGGGCATGGCCCAGGACACGGTCAGCGGCGTCGAGTTCGTCTCCCTCCTGCGCAAGGACCGCGACGAGACCGGCACCGCCCTCGCGGCCGTCGGCCGACTGTGGGCCTCCGGCGCGTCCGTCGACGTGACGGCGTTGTTCGCCGGGTGGGGCGGCCGGACGGTCGATCTGCCGACGTACGCCTTCCAGCGTGAGCGGTACTGGCCGGACGCGTCGCCGACGGCCGCCGCGAGCGGTGGCGACCTGGTCGATGCCGCGTTCTGGGACGCGGTGGAACGGGAGGACCTGGCGGAACTCGCGGGCCTGGAGTCGGCGTTGCCGGCGCTGTCCGCGTGGCGTCGGCGTCATCAGGAGCGGTCCACGGTCGACGCGTGGCGCTACCGGGTGACATGGCGTCCGCTGGACGGCCGGTCGTCGCAGACGCTGTCCGGTGTGTGGGCGGTCGTCGGCACCGAGGACCCGGAGGTGTCCGCGGCCCTCGCGGCGGCGGGCGCGTCGGTCGTGGGTGTCCCGGTGGCGGAGGTCGCGGGTCTGCCGGGCCTGGCCGGTGTGGTGCTGGTCGCCTCGGGCGTGGCGGAGACGCTGTCCGTTGTGCAGGGCCTGGCCGGGGTGGACGCCCCGCTGTGGGTGCTCACCCGCGGTGCGGTGTCGGTCGGTGGTCCGGACCGGCTGCGTGATCCGGGCCTGGCGGCTGTGTGGGGCCTGGGCCGGGTCGCGGCGCTGGAGATCCCGGGCCGCTGGGGCGGCCTGATCGACCTGCCGGCCGAGCTGGACGCGCGGGCGGGTGCCCGCCTCGCGGGCGTCCTGGCCGCCGGTGCCGCCGGCGGCGGTGAGGACCAGGTCGCGGTCCGCGGGTCGGGGGTGTTCGGGCGCCGTCTGGTGCGCGCCGTGCCTCCCGCGCCGCAGGACACGTCGTGGAGCCCGGACCCGTCGGGGACGGTGCTCGTCACGGGTGGCACCGGAGCGCTGGGCGCCGAGGTCGCGCGGTGGCTGGCGCGGCGGGGTGTGCCGCATCTGCTGCTGACCAGCCGCGGCGGTGTCGCGCCGGAGGGACTGGTCGACGAACTCGCGGAGCTGGGCGCGCGGGTGACCGTGGCCGCGTGCGATGTGGCCGACCGGGAGGCGCTGGCGGCGGTCGTCGCGGGCGTGCCGGACGATGTGCCGCTGACGGGCGTGGTCCATGCGGCGGGTGTGCTGGACGACGGGTTGCTGGAGGGCCTGTCGGCGGAGCGTCTGGCGTCGGTGATGGCGCCGAAGGTGGACGGTCTGGTCAACCTGGACGCGGTGACGGCGGAGCTGCCCGTCGAGTGGCTGGTGGTGTTCTCCTCGCTCGCGGGCTCGGTGGGCAGCGCGGGTCAGGGCAACTACGCCGCCGCGAACGCGTGTGTGGACGCGTGGGTCCAGTGGCGTCGCGGGCGTGGCCTGCCGGCCGTGTCGGTGGCGTGGGGTCCGTGGGCCGAGGAGGGCATGGCGGCCGACGGTGCCGTCCGCGAGCGGCTGCGGCGCGGCGGGGTCCGTCCGCTGGACGCGGAGCTCGCGCTGCGTGTGTTCGGCGACGCGGTCCGGTCCGGTGACGCGGATGTAACGGTCGTGGACGTCGACTGGGAGCGGTTCGTCCCGGTGTTCACCTCGGCACGCCCCAGCCGTCTGCTGGCGGACCTTCCGGAGGCCGCCGCGGTCGCGGCGGCTCTGCCGGCCGGCCCGAGCGGGCCGAGCCTGCGGGAGCAGCTGGCGGGCCTGTCGGACGGCAGGCGCCGCCAGGTCCTGCTCGACCTGGTCCGGGGGCAGGCCGCGGCCGTCCTCGGCCATGCCGGGGTGCAGGCGGTGGAGCCGGACCGGGTGTTCCGGGAGCTGGGCTTCGATTCGCTGATGGCGGTCGAGCTGCGCAATCTGCTGTCCGCGGCGACGGAGCTGTCGCTGCCGACCACCCTCGTGTTCGACCACCCGACACCGGGCGCCCTCGCCGGTCACCTCGGCGCGGAGCTGACCGGTACGGGAGCGGTGGTCGCGTCCGGTGCGCCGGCGCTGCCGGCGGGCACCGACGAGCCGCTGGCGATCGTCGGGATGGCGTGCCGCTTCCCCGGCGGTGTGGGATCGCCCGAGCAGTTGTGGGACCTGGTCCTGGACGGGGCGGACGGATTGTCGGTGTTCCCGGCCGACCGGGGATGGCCGGCCGAGGTGTCCGGTGTCGCGGGCGGCGTGGGCGGATTCGTCCATGACGCCGGCGAGTTCGACGCGGGCCTGTTCGGGATCTCGCCGCGCGAGGCGCTGGCGATGGACCCGCAGCAGCGGCTGCTGCTGGAGACCGCCTGGGAGGCGTTCGAGTCGGCGGGGATGGACCCGCGTTCGCAGCGCGGCCGCAGTGTGGGTGTCTTCGCCGGTACCAACGGCCAGGACTACGGGCAGGTCCTCGCGGTGTCGCGGGACTCCGGTGACGGACACGCGGCCGTGGGGAACGCGGCGGCGGTGCTGTCGGGCCGGGTCTCCTACGCCTTCGGTCTGGAGGGCCCGGCGGTGACGGTGGACACGGCGTGTTCGTCGTCGCTGGTCGCGCTGCACTGGGCCGGTCAGGCCCTGCGGGCCGGTGAGTGCGAACTCGCCCTGGCCGGCGGTGTGACGGTGATGGTCACCCCTGGTGCGTTCGTGGAGTTCGACCGTCAGGACGGTCTGGCCGCCGACGGCCGGTGCAAG
This sequence comes from Streptomyces zhihengii, assembly GCF_016919245.1. NCBI lineage: Bacteria > Bacillati > Actinomycetota > Actinomycetes > Kitasatosporales > Streptomycetaceae > Streptomyces > Streptomyces zhihengii. The sequence continues at coordinate 686,850 of NZ_JAFEJA010000002.1, forward strand.
GCGTTCGCGGCGGGCGCGGACGGCACGGGCTGGGGCGAGGGTGTCGGTCTGCTGCTCGTCGAGCGGCTCTCGGACGCCGAGCGCAACGGGCACGAGATCCTCGCCGTGGTGCGGGGCAGCGCGGTCAACCAGGACGGCGCGTCCAACGGTCTGACGGCCCCGAACGGTCCCTCGCAGCAGCGGGTGATCCGCCAGGCCCTCGCCAACGCCGACCTCACGGGCGCGGACGTCGACGTGGTCGAGGCGCACGGCACGGGCACCCGTCTCGGGGACCCGATCGAGGCGCAGGCGCTCCTGGCGACCTACGGGCAGGAGCGCGGTGCGGGCGAGCCGCTGTGGCTGGGCTCGGTGAAGTCGAACATCGGTCACACCCAGGCCGCCGCCGGCGCTGCGGGCGTCATCAAGATGGTCATGGCGCTGCGGCACGGTCTGCTGCCCGCGACGCTGCACGTCGACGAGCCGTCCACCCAGGTGGACTGGTCCGCGGGCGCGGTGGAGCTGCTGACCGAGGCGCGTTCGTGGCCGGAGGCCGGCCGTCCGCGCCGTGCGGCGGTGTCGTCCTTCGGGATCAGCGGCACCAACGCGCACGTCATCCTGGAGCAGGCGCCGAAGCCCGAGCCGGAGCCGGAGACGGTTCCGGCCGCCGGGCCGCGTCGGGTGCCCGGCGGTGTCGTGCCGTGGGTGGTGTCGGCGAAGTCCGGCGCCGCGCTGGGCGCGCAGGTGGAGCGGCTGAGGTCGTTCGCCGCGCGGCGGCCGGAGCTGGACCCGGTGGACGTCGGCTGGTCGCTCGCGACCACCCGGGCCGGGCTGGAGCACCGCGCGGTGCTGGCCGGGGACACGACGCTCGCCACGGGCTTCGCCGGCGACGGCCGGACGGCGTTCCTGTTCACCGGCCAGGGTGCGCAGCGCCCGGGCATGGGCCTGGAGCTGCGCGAGGCGTTCCCGGTGTTCGCGGAGGCGTTCGACGCGGTGTGCGCCCGGCTCGACGTGCGGCTGGAGCGTCCGCTGCGCGAGGTGCTGGCCGACGGCGTCGACCTGGACCGGACGGTGTGGGCGCAGGCGGGGCTGTTCGCGCTCGAAGTCGCGCTGTTCCGGCTCGTCGAGTCGTGGGGTGTGACCCCGGACGTGCTGCTGGGCCATTCCCTCGGGGAGATCGCCGCCGCGCATGTGGCGGGCGTCCTCGACCTGGACGACGCCTGTGTGCTGGTCGCGGAGCGGGGCCGGCTGATGCAGGCGCTGCCCGCGGGCGGCGGCATGCTCGCCGTCCGGGCCACCGAGGCCGAGGTCGCCGGCTCCGGCCTGGACGTCGCCGCGGTCAACGGCCCCACCTCGGTGGTGCTCTCCGGCGACTCGGCGGCCATCGGGCACTACGCCGCCCGATGCGCGGAGCAGGGGCGCCGGTGCACGGTCCTGAGCGTGTCGCACGCGTTCCACTCGGCGCTGATGGAACCGATGCTGGCGGAGTTCGCGCGGGTGCTGGACGGCCTCACGTTCCACCCGGCGCGCATCCCGGTCGTGTCGAACCTGACCGGCGCGGTCGCCGAACCCGGTGCGATGCAGCAGCCCGCGTACTGGCTGGACCAGGTCCGCGGCACGGTCCGCTTCGCGGACGGCGTCACGGCGCTCGACGCGCTGGGCGTGACGCGGTACGTGGAACTCGGCCCGGACGGTGTCCTGTCGGGCATGGCCCAGGACACGGTCACCGCGGCGGAGTTCGTCTCCGTCCTGCGCAAGGACCGCGACGAGGCGGGCACCGCCCTCACCGCGATCAGCCGCCTGTGGGCGTGCGGTGCCGAGGTCGACTGGACGGCGGTGTTCGCCGGCTGGGGCGGCCGGACGGTCGGTCTGCCGACGTACGCGTTCCAGCGTGAGCGCTACTGGCCCGAGCTCGCGGTGACGGACGCCGCTGGTGCCGGCGGCGATGAGCTGGCCGATGCGGCGTTCTGGGACGCGGTGGAACGCGAGGACCTGGCGGAACTCGACGGTCTGGAGTCGGCGTTGCCCGCGCTGTCGGCGTGGCGGCGGCGTCACCGGGAGCGGTCGGCGCTCGACTCCTGGCGCTACCGGATCACCTGGCAGCCGCTGGACGGCCTGCCGCGGGCGGCTTCCCTGAGCGGCCTCTGGGCGGTCGTCGGCACCGAGGACCCGGAGGTGTCGGCGGCGCTGGACGCCGCGGGCGCGACCGTCGTCGCCCTTCCCGCCGAGGACGTGCCGGGACTGCCCGGCCTGGCGGGTGTGGTGCTGGTCGCCTCCGGTGCGGCGCAGACGCTGGCCGTCGTGCAGGGGCTGGCCGGGGTGGACGCGCCGTTGTGGGTGCTCACCCGGGGCGCGGTGTCCGCGGACGGTTCCGACGGGCCCGGCGATCCGGACCTGGCGGCGGTGTGGGGCCTGGGCCGTGTCGCGGCCCTGGAACTGCCGCAGCGCTGGGGCGGTCTCGTCGACCTGCCGGCCGGGCCGGACGCGCGGGCCGCCGAGCGCCTCGCGGGCGTCCTGGCCGCCGCCGGCGGCGAGGACCAGGTCGCGGTCCGGGGGACCGGGGTGTACGGCCGCCGGCTGGAGCGTGCGGTGCCTGCCGACGCGCCGGCCGCGCCGTGGAGCCCGGACCCGTCCGGCACCGTGCTGGTCACGGGCGGCACCGGTGCGCTGGGCGCGGAGGTGGCCCGCTGGCTGGCCGGCCGCGGTGTGCCGCACCTGGTGCTGACGAGCCGTGGCGGCGTCGCGCCCGACGGACTGGTCGAGGAGCTCGCCCGACTGGGCGCGCAGGTCACGGTCGCCGCCTGCGACGTGGCCGACCGGGACGCCCTGGCCGCGGTGATCGACGGTGTCCCCGCCGGTCTGCCGCTGACCGGTGTCGTCCACGCGGCGGGCCTCGACCTCCCGCAGCGGATCGAGGAGACCGGTCCCGAGGCCTTCGCCTCGGTGCTCCGTGCGAAGGTCGACGGGACCCGGCACCTCGACGAACTCACCGCGGGCATGCCGCTCGGCCTGTTCGTGGTGTTCTCCTCGATCGCCGCGACCTGGGGCAGCGGCGGCCAGAGCGCGTACGCGGCGGGCAACGCCTTCCTCGACGCGTGGGTCCAGCACCGCCGTGAGCGCGGTCTGGTGGGCACGTCCCTCGCCTGGGGACCCTGGGCCGGAGCCGGCATGGCGGCCCGGGGCGAGGCGGAACAGGGCCTGCGCCGCCGCGGGCTGGCACCCCTGGACGCCGACCTGGCGATCCGGGCGCTGGCGGACGCCGTGGATCACGGCGACAGCGGCCTGACCGTCGCCGACGTCGACTGGACACGCTTCGCCGAGGCCTTCACGCTTCTGCGGCCCAGCCCGCTGCTCCAGGCGTTCACCGCGGCGGCCGGGGAAGGAGCCGTGGAGCAGGACGAGGACGGCGGCGCGAGCGCCGCCGGTCTGCGCGCGCGTCTGGCTCCGATGAGCCCCGAGGAACAGGAGGCGGAGCTGTCCGGGATGGTCCGCCGCGGCATCGGCGCCGTGCTCGGCTACAAGTCGGAGGAGGACATCGACAGGAGGCCGTTCCGGGATCTCGGGTTCGACTCGCTGACGGCGGTCGAGTTCCGCAACGAACTGGCGAGGGAGAGCGGTCTGCCGCTCGCCTCGACGGTCGTGTTCGACCATCCGACGCCGGCCGCGCTCGTGCGGCACCTGCTCGACGAGCTGGGCGGCGGCGGAGCCGATGTCGCCGAGCCCATGATCAGCGCGCTGGACGAGCTCGACGCGGCCTTCGCCGCCGGCCGGACCGACGGACTGGTCCGCGCCCGGGTGACCGTCCGGCTCCAGGCCTTCCTGGAGAAGTGGACGGCGGACGGGCCCGCCGGTGCGGACGAGTCGCTCGCCGAGCGGCTCGACGCGGCCGGCGACGACGAACTCATCGCCCTCATCCAGAAGGAGCTGCGCGAGGGAACGGAGTAGCCGGGCCCGCGCGGCCGGCCGCCGCGCCGTCGGGACCGCCACCGGGGGTGCCCGCCACGGACTCGTTCCGCCGGCGGGCACCCGGGGACCGACACCACAAGTACCGTCTGTGAAAGGATGTTTGCCATGTCGACGAACCTGCCCGAGCTGAGGGCATCGCACGGAGACCGTGACCGCGTCGTGGACGTTCTGCGGATCGCCGGCGGGGACGGCCGGCTCACCTCGGAGGAGCTCGAGGACCGCGTGGAGCGCGCGCTGGTGGCGCAGACGCAGGGCGAGCTGGCCGCGCTGGTCGCGGACCTGCCGGCCGACGCCATGACGGCGGAGGACATCGTCGTCGAGCAGCGCGGCGGCGCCTGGTCACGGGCCGGCCACTGGACGGTTCCGCGGCACATCACGGTGCGCACGAAGATGTGCCGGGTCACCCTCGACTTCACCGACGCGGTGATCACGTCGGGGACGCTGCGCATCGACGCGGACATGGAGCACGGCAAGCTCGTGATCGTCACGGCACCCGGCATCGCGATCGACACCGACCAGCTCCACCTGACGTACTCACAGGTCAAGCGTGCCTCGGACGACGCCGTGCCCGACCCGCGCCTCCGCATCCAGCTCGTCGGAACGCTCCAGCACGCGAAGGTCGTCGAGCAGCGGCCGTGAGCCGGGGGCCGTGAGTCCCGGCCCGTCGGCCGGGGCGGGTGCGTCCGGGCCCGTGAGCCGGGACCGGTGGGCCCTGGCCCGCCGGCCGGGCCCGTCGGACGTCACACCGCGTGCGGTGGCGCGGTGAGCGCGGGGTCCTGGTCGAGGATGGCGCGGTACCGGCGCTGGATCTGAGGGCCGGGCTGCAGGCCGAGGTCGTCGCGCAGGCGGCGGCGCAGCCGGTGGAACACCTCCACCGCCTCGGCCTGCCGGTCCGCCCGGTACAGCGCGAGCATGAGCAGGTCGTGCAGGCCCTCGCGCAGTGGGTGCCGTGCCGCCAGGCTCTCCAGTTCGGCGGCGACCGCGCGTTCGTCGCCGAGGGCCAGCCGTGCGGCCATGAGGTTCTCGTGCGCGGCGACGCGGCTGTCGTTGAGCCACAGCGCCGCGGAACGGCAGCGCGCCCCGTTGCCGGCGTCGAGCAGCACGGGCCCCCGCCACAGGCCCAGGGCCTGTTCGAGGAGTTCGACGGCGGTCTGCGGACGGTCGGCGATGCGCCGGGCGCCACGGGCGGCGAGGTGCTGGAAGCGCTGGGCGTCGATCGCGTCGGGGGGCAGGTCCAGCACGTACCCCTCGTGCACCGTCTGCAGCGCGTCCGGCCGGCCCGCCTCCTCCAGTGTCCGGCGCAGCCGGGCGATGTGGGCCTGGAGGGTGTTCCTGATGGTGCGCGGCGGGCGGTCGTCCCAGAGTTCGTCCGCCAGGTCCTGCGAGGACACGACCGAGCCGGCGTCGAGGGCGAGGAGGGCGAGCAGGGCCCGCACCTTGGTTCCGCCCACCGGGACGGGTCCCTTCCCGATCACCGTCAGGGGGCCGAGAATTGCTACTTCCATCGGGACTCTCCGCCTGGCCGGTGCTGTCATGGGGCGTGCCGACGAACGATCGACGCGGCCCATGCTTGCCGCCGCCTCCGGACAGCGTCAACAGCCGCCGCCCCGTATATCCCCCGGCAGACCCCCCTATTCGACCCCGGGGTCCGTCACAGCGGGATGTTGCTGTGCTTGCGCGGCGGCGGTGTCGTGCGCTTGGTGCGCAGCGCCCTGAGCGCGCGCAGCACGGCGGGCCGGGTCTCCGACGGCAGGATCACGTCGTCGAGGCAGCCGCGTTCGGCCGCCATGTAGGGGGTGAGCACGGTCTCCTCGTACTCCTCGATCAGCTCCTCGCGCAGCGCGGCGGGGTCGTCGGCGGCGCCCAGACCGCGGTGGCACAGCATGTCGACGGCGCTGGCGGCGCCCATCACACCGATCGTGGCGGTGGGCCAGGCGAAGCTCATGTCGGCGCCGAGTTCCTTGGACCCCATCACCGCGTACCCGCCGCCGAACGCCTTCCGGACGATGACGGTCACCTTGGGCACCGTCGCCTCGATGTAGGCGAAGCCGAGCTTGGCGCCGCGCCGGACGATGCCCTGGTGTTCCTGGGCGGTGCCGGGCAGGAAGCCGGGGACGTCCACCAGGGTGACGATGGGGACGTTGAACGCGTCGCAGAAGCGCACGAAGCGTGCGGCCTTCTCGGCGGCCGCGATGTCGAGCGCGCCGGCCAGGTGCAGCGGCTGGTTGGCGACGAGGCCGACGGTGTGTCCCTCGATCCGGCCGAACCCGCAGATGATGTTGGGCGCGAAGTCCGGGTGCACCTGCAGCAGATCGCCGTCGTCGACGACACGGGCGATCACCTCGTTCATGTCGAACGCCTCGCGCGGGCCGTCGGGCACCAGCGGTTCGAGTGCGAGGTCGTCGGGCGTGACGTCGAGGGGCGCGTCGGTCCGGTAGGACGGCGTCTCGTCGAGGTTGTTGGACGGGAGGAAGGACAGCAGGTCCCGTACGTAGTCGAGGGCTTCGGCCTCGCTGTCGGCCACGTAGTGCGCGTTGCCGGTGACCGAGGCGTGCACCCGCGCGCCCCCGAGGTCCTCCATGTGGACCCGCTCGCCCGTCACCGACCGGATGACGTCGGGGCCGGTCACGAACATGTGGGACGTCCGGTCGACCATGACGACGAAGTCGGTGCAGGCCGGCACGTAGACGGCACCGCCCGCGCAGGGGCCCATGATCAGCGAGATCTGCGGCACGACACCGGAGGCGGTGACCACCTTGTTGGCGATGCGGCCGTAGGCGGCCAGGGAGAGCACGCCCTCGGCGACGCGCGCGCCGCTGGAGTCGTTGATGGCGACGACCGGGCAGCCGATGGTCAGGGCCAGGTCGAGGAGCTTGCCCACCTTCTCGCCGAAGACCTCGCCGACGCTGCCGCCCAGCGCCAGGACGTCCTGGGCGTAGACGCACACCTTGCGGCCGTCCACCGTGCCGTGACCGGTGATGACGCCGTCGCCGACGGGCCGCTCCGTGTCGGCCGCGAATCCGGTGTGGCGGTGCCGGGCGAGCAGACCGGTCTCCACGAACGAGCCCGCATCCAGCAGGTGTTCGATACGGTCGCGGGCGGTCATCCGGCCGAACCTGGCCAGGCGGCGGACCGTGCGGTCGGGGACGTGGCGGGCCGCCTCGCGCCGGGCCCGCAGCTCGGCGATCCTGCCCGCGGTGGTGCGCGTCTCCCCGGCGGGCCCCTGCTGCGAACACACCTCTTCCGAATGCACCCCTGCATGCTGTCGCACCCGGCCGCCCTGCCCCTGAACGGCTGCGGAAAGACCGCTGACAGACCACTGAAAGTGCCTGGACGTCAGAGGCCCTTCAGCCGATTTTCAGCGCCCGCTGCCATGGTTGGCGCATGACGCGTGCCGCGGTGATCTGTGGACTGGGCGGCTGGCTGCCTCCACGGGTGGTGACCAACGACGACCTTCCGGCCGGACTCGGCACCTCCGACCGGTGGATCCGCACCCGTACCGGCATCACCCGCCGTCACCGGGCCGATCCCGGCTCCGCGACGTCCGACCTCGCCGTCGAGGCCGGCGCGCGCGCCCTGGCCTCCTCCGGCGAGCCGCGGGCGGACGCCGTCGTGCTGGCCACCACCACGCCCGACCGGATCTGCCCGGCCACCGCCCCCGAGATCGCGACCCGCCTGGGGCTGACGGGCGCCGCCGCCTTCGACATGAACGCCGCGTGCACCGGGTTCCTGTACGGGCTCGCCGCCGCGGCCGGCCTGATCGCCACCGGGGCCGCCGACCGGGTGCTCCTCATCGGCGCCGAGACCTACTCCTGCCTGCTGGACCCGCTCGACCGCGGAACCGCCCCCATCTTCGGCGACGGGGCCGGCGCGGTGGTGCTGCGGGCCGGTGCCCCCGGGGAGCCGGGCGCGATCGGCCACATCGACCTGGGCAGCGACGGCACCGGAGCCGACCTCATCGCGGTCGGCGGCGGCGGCTCACGCCAGCGCATGTCCGGCCGGCCGGAACAGGACGGCGAACGGTATCTGACGATGGCCGGCCGCGAGGTGTTCAAGCACGCCGTCGGGCGGATGGCCGACTCGTGCCGGACGGTGCTCAAGCGCGCCGGCCAGGAGCCCGCCGACGTCGACCGGATCGTGGCCCATCAGGCCAACATCCGCATCCTGCACCAGCTCGCCGACGAGCTGGGCGTCGACCGGGGCCGCGTCGTCGCCAACATCGACCGCGTCGGCAACACGGCGGCCGCCTCCGTCCCGCTGGCGCTGTTCCACGGGGTCGCGGACGGCGCCGTGCGACCCGGGCAGCGGACCTTGCTGACCGCGTTCGGCGCGGGCCTCACCTGGGGCTCGACGCTGCTGACCTGGCCCGAACTCGCGGTTGCGACCGGCGAGTGACGGAACCACTGCTGAAGAGGAGTCACCCCATGGCAAGTGCGTACGACCGGCTCACCGACATCCTGGTCAACCAGTTCGAGGTGCGGCCCGACGAGCTCCGTCCGGACGTCACCTTCGAGGAGCTCGAACTGGACTCGCTGTTCCTGGTGGAACTCACCCTGGTCGTCAAGCGGGACCTCGACGTGGAGATCAACGAGGACGACGCGACGCCGCGCAGCACGGTCGCCGACGTCGTGAAGCTCATCGAAGCCCAGCTCGACCCCGCGTCATGACCACCGGTGTCGTCGTCACGGGTCTGGGGCTGGTGACCGCCGCCGGCGTCGGCACCGAACCGACCTGGCGCGCGGTGTGCGCCGGTGAGCCGACCGCCGCCACCGACCCGTCGCTGGCCGGGCTGCCCGTCGACTTCTCGTGCCGGGTGCCGGAGTTCGACGCCCGGGAGCTGCTGGGCCGCCGCGCCAACCTCCTGTACGACCGCTTCGTGCAGCTGGGGCTCATCGCCGCGGACGAGGCCGTCGCGGACGCCGGACTGGATCCCGCCACCTGGGACGGCACCCGGGTCGGCGTCGTCGTCGGCTGCGGCCTGGGCGGCGCCGGAACCTGGGAGACGCAGCACGCGACCTTCCTCGCCGAGGGACCCGATCAGGTCTCGTCGCTGATGATGCCGATGATGCTCCCCAACATGATCGCCGGGCACCTGGGCATGCGGTTCCGGGCGACCGGACCGAACCTCATCACCGCCACGGCGTGCGCCTCCGGGGCGACCGCCATCGGCGTGGCCCGGGACATGCTGCGCCAGGGCGTCTGCGACATCGTCCTGGCGGGCGGCACCGAATCCGCCGTGGTGCCGCTCATCCTCACCGGCTTCACCCGGATGCGGGCGCTGTCGACCCGGAGCACGTCACCGGCGACGGCGTCCCGGCCGTTCGACACCGACCGCGACGGATTCGTCATCGGGGAGGGGAGCGGCATCCTCGTCCTCGAACGCGCCGAGCACGCCGCGGCCCGCGGCGCCCGGGTCCGGGCCCGGCTCGTCGGCTACGGGGCCTCCGCCGACGCGTACCACGCGACGGCGCCGGACCCGTCGGGCGCCGGTGTGGAGCGGGCGCTGCGCGCCGCGCTCGCCGATGCCGGCGCGGTGCCGTCCGACGTGGACCACGTCAACGCGCACGGCACGTCGACGCCGCTGAACGACCTGGCGGAGGCCAGGGTGCTGGCCCGCTGTCTCGGTCCCGGCCCGGCGGTCACCTCGGCCAAGGGGGCGCTCGGGCACACGCTCGGCGCGGCCGGGGCGATCGAGGCGGCGCTGACGGTGCTGACGATCGAGAACGGGCTGATCCCGCCGACGGCCAACCTGGAGAGCCAGGACCCGGAGATCGACATCGACGTGGTGGTCAAGGAGGCCCGGCCCCAGCCGGTCGGCCTGGCGCTGTCGAACTCGCTCGGCTTCGGCGGGCAGAACGCCGTCCTCGCCTTCGCCCCCTGACCCGGCGCCGGTCCGCACGGCGCCGCACCGCGCGGCGCGCGGGCGGCTCAGGGGTCCGATAGGGGTGCGGCGCGGGTTTGCCGCGCCGCCCCCGCCACCCGCCCGGCCCTCCCCGGGCGGGTGGCGGCCCTCCACCGCGCCGTCACCGCCGCCCCGCGGCCGCCTTCCGCCGCGCCTCCACCGCCGCCCGGGGCCCGGCCCTCCGCCGGGCAGCCCCGGGCCCCCGCCGCCCCGGCCGGGGGAGCCCGGCTGCTCCGTCTGCCCGGGCCGACCGCTTGATCGTCTCCGCTCGGGGTAGCAAGCCGGTATGGCTGCTACTGACAACGCATCTACCGCCGCGAGCGGTTATGTGGAGCCCGAGGTCGACGTCCCGGCGCTGAGCGCGCTGCTCGACGGCGAGTACGCCGGGATCCGCGACCTCGTCCGCAAGAACTTGGTGAAGCACGCCTCCGTCCTCGAGGACGCGGAGGAACTCGGCGTGGACGCCTTCCGCGAGCGGGTGCGCGCACTCGTGGTCGAGATGGCCGCGACGGGCCAGACCGGCATGGGCTTCCCCGGCGAGTACGGCGGGGGCGGCGACATCGGCGCCTCGATCGCCGCGTTCGAGACGCTCGCCCACGGCGACCTGTCGGTACTGGTCAAGGTCGGCGTGCAGTTCGGGCTCTTCGGCGGGGCGATCCTGCACCTGGGCACCGCACGCCACCACGACGCCTACCTGCCGGACGTGATCGCCGGGCGGCTCATGGGGTGCTTCGCGATGACGGAGACCGGCCACGGCTCCGACGTCCAGGCGCTGGGGACGGTGGCGCGCTACGACGCCGGCACGCGGGAGTTCGTCATCACCACCCACGGCGACGAGGCGCGCAAGGACTACATCGGCAACGCGGCCCGCCACGGCGAGCTGGCGGTCGTCTTCGCCCAGCTGGAGGTCGGCGGGAAGGCCGAGGGCGTGCACGCCTTCCTCGTCCCCATCCGGGCCGGCGGCGAGCCCGCGCCCGGCGTCCGGATCGAGGACGACGGCCGCAAGATGGGCCTCAACGGCGTCGACAACGGCCGTCTCGCCTTCGACGGGGTGCGGGTGCCGCGCGAGGCACTGCTCAACCGGTTCGCCGACGTCACCCCGGACGGCGTCTACGAGAGCCCGATCGACAACCCCGGCCGGCGCTTCTTCACCATGCTCGGCACCCTGGTGCAGGGCCGGGTCAGCGTCGCGGGCGCCGGGGTCGGCGTGGCCGAGGTCGCCCTCACCATCGCCACCAAGTACGCCGTGCGGCGGCGGCAGTTCCGGGCGTCCCCGGGCGAGGAGGAGCAGCTGCTCCTCGACTACGGACTGCACCAGCGGCGTCTGCTGCCGCTGATCGCCCGCACCTACGCGCTGCACTTCGCGCAGGACGTGGTGCGCACCCGTCTGCACGAGGTCTTCTCCGGGATCACCGGCGACGAGCAGGCGCGCCGCCTGCTGGAGTCACGGGCCGCCGGCACCAAGGCGCTCGCCACCTGGCACGCCACCCGCGTCGTCCAGGAGTGCCGCGAGGCGTGCGGCGGCGCCGGCTACCTCGCCGTCAACCGCTTCGCCGCCCTCAAGGCGGACAGCGACATCTTCACCACCTTCGAGGGCGACAACCACGTCCTGCTGCAACTGGTGGCCAAGGGCCTGCTGACCGACTACGCGAGCGAGTTCGAGGACCTGGACCAGCTCGGCATGGTCCGCCATGTCACCGGGCTCGCCGTCGAGACGGTCATCGAGAAGACGTCCGTCCACAAACTGCTGGAGCGGGTGCGCGACCTGCTGCCCGGCGGCGACGAGTGGGACCAGGAGGCCGGTCTGCTCGACTCGGAGTACCAGCTCGCCATGCTCCGCTACCGCGAGGAGCACATGCTCGCCGGGGTGGCCCGGCGGCTCAAGCGGGGGATCGACCAGAAGCGCGATGCCGGCGCCGTCTTCTCGCAGGTGCAGGACCATGTCATCGCGCTCGCCCGCGCGCATGTCGAACGCCTGGTGCTGGAGGCGTTCACCGACGCGGTGCGCGTGCTGCCCGAGAGCGGCAACAAGGTCGCGCTCGGCCTGCTGTGCGACCTGTTCGCCCTGTCGACGATCGAGGCGGACCGGGCCTGGTTCATGGAGCACGGCAGGCTGACCGTGCAGCGCTCCAAGGCGATCAGCCGCGAGGTGAACGACCTCTGCCGCAAGGTCCGGCCCCTCGCCCCCGAGCTGGTCGACGCCTGGGGCGTCCCGCCGGAGATGCTGCGCGCGCCGGACCTCGTGGGGTGAGCCGAGCCGGGGCCGCCGGGTCCGCCCGGCGGCCGCGCACCGGCACCGGATCGGCCCCCGGGCTGCACAGGCAGGTTCGGTAAGGCTAACCTTGCCTCATGGCGAAGATCCACCGGCTCACACCGGAGCAGCCCGGCATGTTCCGGGCCGAGGTCGTGCGTTCCGCACGGATGTCCCCCTCCGTCCAGCGCGTGACGGTCACCGGCCCCGAACTCGGCCGGTTCCCCTGGCTGGGCTACGACCACTGGTTCCGCCTCTTCCTCCAACTCCCGCACCAGCAGGGCGCCATGCGGCTCCCCGAGTTCACCGGCACCCGCTGGTGGCAGCCCTATCTCGCCATCCCCGAGCGCGAGCGGCCCCACTGCGCCAACTACAGCGTGGCCGACTTCCGCGCCGGTGAGGCGGAGATGGACATCGACTTCGTGCTGCACTGCGGCCCCACCGGCGAACTGGAGGGCCGCGCCGCGATCTGGGCGTGCTCGGCCCGGCCGGGCGACGCGCTCGCCGTGCTCGACCAGGGCATCCTCTTCGACCGCCCCGAGGACGCGACCGAGGTCCTGATCGTGGCCGACGAGACGGGCCTGCCGGCCACCGCCGGCATCCTGCGCTCCCTGCCGCAGGACACCGTCGGACGCGTCATCCAGGAGGTGCCCACGGCCGGCGACCGCCGGATCATGGACGCGCCGCCCGGGATGGCGGTCACCTGGGTCGTCCGCCGGGACACGCGCTCGGTGCCCGGCACCGCCGCCCTCGCCGAACTCCTGCGCCACACCTCCGTCGACGCCGCCGGCTACGCCTTCGTCGTCGGCGAGTCGGCCCTGGCCACCGAGGGCCGCCGGCACCTGCACCGCCTGGGCCTGCCCAAGGACCGCATCACCTTCTCCGGCTTCTGGAAGCACGAAGCCGGCCAGGCCGCCTGACCATCCGGCCCCCGGCCGGCGGGACCACCGGGACCACCGGGCACGGCCCGACAGCGCGGCGCCCGCCGCCGCGGGTGAGACGGCTCCGGGCGGCGGCCCGTCAGTAGTTGTTCCACTCGTGGCGGGAGTACTCCAGCACCACCGGGTCCATCAGCGTGCTGGCGCGGACCTTCTGGGGCCGGCGGTCCACGGGGAAGACGGTGGCCGCCTCCAGGACGGCGTCGTCGAGGAACCGCAGCGCGGGGGCGTCGTCCGCGAGACGCAGCTCCGGCGCCCCGTCGCCGCCCGGCCGGGCGAGGACGTATCCCCAGTTGCCGAAGCTGGGCACGTCCACCTGGTACGCGGTGGTGCCGTAGCCCGCCGCGCGGATCGTCGCGTCGATCGACCAGTACGACTTGGGCGCGAAGAACGGCGAGCCGGCCTGCACGACGACCTGGCTGTCCGGCGTCAGCACCTTGCGCAGCAGGTGGTAGAACTCCACCGAGTACAGCTTGGCCAGCGCCGCGGTGTCCGGGTCGGGGAAGTCGATGACGACGGTGTCGTAGCGTCCGCGCGCGTCCCGCAGCCAGTTGAAGGCGTCCGCGTTGACCGCGGTCACCCGGGGGTCCGCGAGCGCTCGGCCGTTGAGGTCGCGCAGCGGCCCGAAGGTGCGGGCGAGCCGGGTCATCGCGGGGTCCAGGTCGACGAGCGTGACCTTCTCCACGTCGTCGTAGCGCAGCACCTCCCGCAGCGCGAGGGCGTCACCGCCGCCCAGGATGAGCACCGAGCCGTGCTCGCCGGACATCGCCGGATGGACGAGGGCCTCGTGGTAGCGGTACTCGTCCACGGACGAGAACTGGAGGTCGCCGTTGAGGAACAGCCGGGTGTCCTGCTCGCCGGTGAACGCGGTCGACCGGGTCACCACGATGTCCTGGTAGGGCGTCGTCTCGGCGTGGATGATCGGGTCGCGGTAGAGCTGCTGGCGTGCCGTCACCTCGATGTCGTCGGCGAGGACGTACACGGTGCCGAGCGCCGCCATGACCACGGCCATGCCCGACAGCAGCCCGATCCGCACCACCCGCCGGGTCTGCCGCCGGAAGATCCACAGGACGACGAGCACCCCGGCCAGCGCATTGACCGCCCCCACCACCAGGGCGCCCTTGAGCTGCCCGAAGACGGGCAGCAGCAGCAGCGGGAAGCAGAGGCCGCCGATCAGCGCGCCGATGTAGTCCACCGCGAAGATGTCGGCGACCGCGCTGCCCGCCTCCTGGCGGCGGATCCGCTGGAGCAGTGTCATCAGCAGCGGGATCTCGGCCCCGATCAGAAGACCGACGACGAACGAGACGACCACCATCGCGGGCATGTAGACGCGCAGCCACGCGAAGCACACGTACAGCACCAGGACCGACAGGCCGCCCGCGAGCGCGAGCAGCCCCTCGACGAGCGCGAAGGCGCCGACGGCGCGCTTCTGGAGGGGTTTGGCCGCCAGCGACCCGATGCCCATCGCGAAGACGATCACCGAGATGACGACCGAGGTCTGCATCACCGAGTTGCCGATGAGGTAGCTGCCCAGCGCGGTCAGGGCCAGTTCGTAGACGAGTCCGCAGGCGGCGCAGAGGAAGACGGCGAACATCAGCAGGAAGCGCGCGCCGCGCGAGTGCACGGGGGGTGCGGCCGCGGCGGCCGGAGCCGCCGCGGCGGGGGTGGTGGTGCTCACGGGTGCTACGAGACGGCGGCACCGACCATGAAGGCCGTGCCGATGTACATCGCGGCCTGGACCCAGGCGGCGGGGTGGGGGCGGTCGCCGTTGTCGTCCAGCACGGCGTGACCGAGCCGGCCGGGCGTCAGCAGGCCGACGATGACGGACACCAGGGTCATCACCACCACACCGGCGAGGCCGTACAGCAGCGTGCTCAACAGGCCGTGGTCGAGGCCCAGTTCCGACTCGCTCGCCCGGATGGACTGGTCGATGACGAGACCGATGGCGATCGTCTGGCCGGCCAGCAGGACCGCCGCGCCGCGGTTGCGCTCGGTCCACACCACGTGGACCAGCTTGCCGGGCGTGACGAGGTCGAGCGCGATGAAGCCGACCGCCATCACGACGAAGCCGACCAGGCCGTAGAGCAGGGCGATGCCTGCCGACTCGAATATCTCGGACACGGGGTGCCTTTCGGGTACGTCGTCGGGAAGTCCGGGCGGAGAGGTGCGGGAGAGGCGGGGCGGGCGGCGGGCGGGGCCGGTCCGGCGGAGGGCCGGGCGGCTACTTGCCCTCGCCGGGGCCGCCGCCGCGGAAGGAACTGCTCGCCGGGTCGGGCCACATGCTGCCGATCCGCGTCTGCCAGCGGTTGTAGCCGGTGCGGTAGTCGTCTATCTCGATACGGCTGCCGCCGGCCGCCAGCGGCGTGACCGCGACGATGTCGTCCCGGTAGCGCAGCAGTTCCACGTCGGCGGAGCTGATGCGGTCGCGGGCGGCGGCGTGGCCGTCGATCTCCTTGGCCACGGCCGGCAGCCGGTCCACCGCGTCGACATAGCCCGAGCCGGTGGTCGCGACGCTGTACTGCTGCCGGATCCAGGACGAGGGCACGGCGTTGTGGTCGTCATCGTCGTCGCCACTGCCGCAGGCGGTGAGCGCGGCCGCCGCAAGTATGGTCACGCTGAGGATTCGGGCGGTCTTCATCGGGCCTCCAGCCGGGTGTGCGTCGCCACGATCTGGCGGCTCTGCGGGTAGGTGTGCCAGGTGCGCCAGCTCAGACCGGAACCGCGCCGCTCGACGCACAGGGCGGTGACGGCCTCGGGGGAGCCGGGGAAAATGCCGTACAGCGCGGCCGGTTCACCGTCCGAGCGGCTGCGGATCCACGCGACCCGTTCGCTGAAACGGTCCCCGGGCAGCCGCTCGACGCGGGCGCCGAAGCGGTAGGTCCAGCCCTCGAACTCACGTGCCGCGGAGGCCGGCAGGCCGCCGGCCACGCCCGGCAGACAGGCCACGGTCTCGCGGACGGGCCCGGCGAGGACCTGGTGCGAGGCGCCCAGCAGCCGCAACTGGACGGCGGTGCCGCCGACGGACACCTCCCGGACGGCGAGCGCGTCGAGCGGGCCCTGCTCCAGCGAGAAGGAGAGCTGGTCCGCGTCGGTGTCCAGATAAGGGGTCGTCAGCGCTATGCCGTTCACCTGCCGTCGGCCTCGCAGCCCCGGCGGCCACGGCCCGCGGCGGCCCCGTCGGACGAACCGCGCACCGCAGGCGAGCCGGACACTTCCGCCCAGGCGGGAACAGCTCGGGCGCCGGCGGCGTGTCCGGTGCCGACGACGGCGGACTCGGGCTTCAACGGTGATCCCCACGACATGGAACGGGCATGAGCGCGCCGAGTATGGCACAGCGCCGGAGCGCCCTCGCAGGCGGCTCCGGCGCACGCCCGGTGCGCGCCGTGCGGGACCGGGGGCCGTCAGCGCCCGGCGCCGCCCATCAGCCAGTCCCACGCGGCCTGCGCGGTGAACTCCGCCTGCCCGCCCGGGAAGCGGAGCTCGGAGGCGAGGAACGCCGGGTCGTCCGCGGTCTGTGCCACATAGGGGACGGCGATGCAGCGCATCCCCGCGGCGCGCGCCGCCGCCGCGCCCGGCGGCGCGTCCTCCACCACCACGCAGTCCGCCGGCGCGGCCCCGAGCCGCCGGGCCGCCTCCAGGAAGACGTCGGGCTCCGGCTTGCCCCGCGCCACCTCCTCGGCGGAGACCGTCACCCGGATGTGCGCGTCGAGGCCGGTCCCCGCGAGGATCGCGTCGATCGCCGCCCGCGACGAGCCCGAGGCCACCGCCATCGGGACGCCGGCCGCCGCCAGCAGCCCCGTGAAGCGGCGCATCTCAGGGAAGACCTCGGTGGACTGCCGCGCCAGCTCCAGGTACAGACGGTTCTTCGCGGCCAGCAGCTCCTCCAGGGAGGCGTCGATCGCGTACCGGGCGCGCAGCACCTCCAGCGTCTCGCGGGTGCCGATGCCGATGAACGCGGTGTGTTCCTCCCAGTCGAAACCGTCCACGCCGTGGGCGGCGAGCAGCCTGCGCCCCGCCTCGTAGTAGTTGGGTTCGCTGTCCACGAGGGTGCCGTCGAGGTCGAAGACGACCGCGGGGGCGGGTGAGGTGCTCATGGCCCCCAGCATGCCAACCGGCCGCACCCGGTCGCGGCCCCGGGGCCGGGCGGCGCGGCCGATGAACGCGGCGCGGACGTCGAACGCGTGCGGCCGATGGGCGCGGCGCGGACGTCGAACGCGTGCGGCCGATGGCGTGGCGCGGTGGGTGGGCGCCGCGCGGTCAGACGCCGCCGGCGGTGGCCGCGCCCGCCTTCTCGGGCGCCGGGGCCACCGCGACGGGGTCGGCGACGGCGCCGGCGGTCCGTCCCACCGACTCGACCAGCGGCAGCAGCCGGTACGCCACCCGCTCGCGCAGCGCCATCTCCGTCCGGGTGCGCACCACGCCCGGGATGCTGATCAGCCGCTGGACCACGTCCTCCAGGTGCCCGTTGTCCCGGGCGGCGACCCGGGTGAGCAGATCCCCGCCGCCGGTGATGGAGAACGCCTCGATGATCTCCGGCACCTCGGCCAGCGCGTCGCCGACCTCGTCCAGCCGCCCCTGCGTCACCTCGACGTGCACGAACGCCAGCACCGGGTGCCCCAGCGCGGCGGGGGAGAGGCGCGGCCCGGTGCCCGTGATCACGCCGTCCCGCTCCAGCCGGTCGATCCGGGCCTGGAGCGTGCCGCGGGCGATGCCGAGGAGGCGGGCGCACTCCCGCAGGCTGGTCCTCGGGTGCTCGATCAGCAGCGTCAGGATGCGGGTGTCCAGCTCGTCGACCGCCATGGTTCCGCGGGGTCCTTCCCTGTGCTCTCGGCTGCGCTCGCAGCGACCGTACCAACGGGCGGACGGCGCCAACGGGCGGACGGCGCGGTGCGCGGCGCACTCCCGCGTATCCGGCGCACTCCCGCGTGCGGGGCGCGCGGGCGGCCGCGCGCGGGCGCGGGGCGTGCCCGGGGGAGGGGTGCCTCGTTGGGCACGGCATGATCCGTGTACCGCTCACCCGTACCGCCCGCCGCGCCGCCGCCGTCGCCGCCACGGCGGTCGCCGCCGCGGCCGCGTGCGCCGTGCCCGCCGCCGCCGTCCCCTCACCCGCCGGGCAGGCCGTGGACACCCTCGGCACCTTCGTGGCCCCCGAGGCCGTGGACGCCCGCACCCACGACAACGGCGCCCTCAGCCTCGACGCCCCCTTCCTCCAGCGCTAGACCCGCCCGCGCCCGCGGCGCACGGCCGGGCAGCCGACGGCTCGGCATGGTGGGCGTCCGGTGGGCCAATGGTCCACCGGGCGAGCGGCCGATTGAGCCATTGGGCCGGTGGGCGGTTAAGCTTGGCCGTATCCACATGACACACGGCGCCGCAGCGCCGGACGGCGACGAAGCCGTACCGGACCGCGGTGCCTTCGTCGTGTCCGCACACGACGGCCCCCACCCCGGGCCGCGGCGGCCGCGGCGGACACCACCGTGAGGGGGAGCGGCACCGCCGTGAAGAAGATGTTCATGGCCCCGGACCCGGGGCGCCTGCGCCTGCGGCTCGCCCTGCGCGCGGTGCTGGGCATCGGCCTCGCCGTCGCCGTGGCCGAGCTGTGCGGACTGTCGCTGACGGCCTCCATCACCGGCGGTCTCGCGGCCCTCCTCGCGCTCTTCACCGTCGGCGACGCCACCGTCCGCCGGCAGGCGGTCACCACGGCCCTGCTGCCGGTCGCCGGATTCCCCGTCCTCGCGCTCGCCACCCTGCTGCACGACCACCCGCTGCCGCGCGCCGCGGCCTGGCTCGCGGTCGTCTTCTGCGGTGTGTACGCCAGGCGCTGGGGACCGCGCGGACACGCGCTCGGGATCTTCGCGTTCATGATGTTCTTCGTCACCCAGTTCCTGCACGCGGTGACCGCGCAGCTCCCGGGCCTGTTCGCCGCCGTGGGCCTGGCCCTGCTCGCCTCCTCGACGGTCCGCTTCGGTCTCTGGTGCGTCGAGCGCCGCACACCGCCGCCCGCCGCCCCCGCGCCGCTGCCGGGCCGCGGACTCGACCGGCCCACCACCCGCCAGGCGTTCCAGGCGACCGCGGCCTGCGCGGTGGCGCTCGCGGCCGGGCAGCTCGTCTCGGACGACCGCTGGTACTGGGCCGTCGGCACCACCTGGTGGATCTTCGTCAACACCGCGTCGCGCGGCGAGACGCTCGTCCGCGGCTTCCGCCGGGTGGTGGGCACCGTCACCGGCATCGTGGCGGGCCTGCTCGTCGCCGTACCGGTGGCCGGCGAAGCCGTCCCGACCGCGGCGCTGGTCGCCGTCTGCGTCTTCGGCATCTTCTACACCGCCGCGCCCTCCTACAGCTGGATGATGTTCTTCGTGACCGTCATGGCCGGGCTGCTCTACGGGCTCCTCGGCGTCCTCCACCCGGGACTGCTGGTGCTGCGGCTGGAGGAGACCGCCGTCGGCGCGGTGGCCGCCGCGCTGGGCGTCGCCGTCGTCCTGCCGGTCACCACCCACGCGGCCACCGACGCCTGGATCCGCCGGGCCGTCGAGTGCGTGCACCGCTGCACCGCCGAGGCCGCCCGCCGGCTCGGGGGCGACGAGCGGGCCGATCCCGCGCCGCTCGTCGCCGAACTGGAGACGCTGCTCGGCCGTGTCCGCCTCTCGCTCGCGCCGCTGGTGCATCCGCTCAGCCCCCTGCGCGCCCGCCGGACCAGGGCCCGCCAGGTCATGGAGCTGCTCGACGTCTGCGCCCGCGAGATCAAGGGGCTCTCGGCCGTCGCCGCCGACCCCCAGGCCTCCCACGACGCCCGGCTGACGGCCGCCTGCCGGCGGGTCGAGAGCGCCGTCCACGCGCTGGTGCCGCCGTGCTCGGCCGCCCGCCGCGCCATGGCCTTCGGCCCGGCCCCGCAGCACCACCCGGGCGCCGAGGCCGCCCTGCGTCACCTCCACGACCTGGAGCGGGCCCTTGTCGACCTCGCGGCCCCCGTCCGCACCTCTCCGCGCTCGCCCCTCGTCCCCGCCGCCTGACACCCGCCTGACCGCCGCCTCCCCGGCGGTGCGGCGAGGGACCCGCTCCTGGCCTGGACCCTCTTGGTCTAGACCTGCCTGCTACCGTCTGGTGCGCGCGCGGGGGCACGGGTGTGCCGGGGCGCGGAGGGGAGAACGCTGTGGGTGACAGCAGGGCGCGACGCGCCTTCATCGGGTCGTTCACCTCGGCCGGCGGCCGGGGCATCGTCGTCACGGAGGTGGACGCGGACACCGGCGCGCTCACCGAGACCGGGGTGAGCGACGCCGTCGCGGACCCCTCGTACCTGGCGGCCGGAGCCGGCGGGACGGTGCTCTACGCCGTCTCGGAGACGTCGCAGGGCGCCGTCGCCGCCTTCGACGCCGGCGGGCCGGACCTGCGCCCGCTGGGGCCGCCGGTGCCCGTCGCGGGCGACGGGCCCACCCACCTCGCCCTGGCGCACGGCAGGGTCCTCACCGCCAACTACGGCTCCGGCAGCGTCAGCAGCCTCGCCCTCGGACCGGACGAGGCCCCGCAGGGGACGCCGTCCGTGCTCCGGCACACCGGCCAGGGCCCCGACCGCGAACGCCAGCAGGAGCCCCACGCCCACCAGGTGCTGCCCGACCCCTCGGGGCGCTGGGTGCTCGGCGTCGACCTCGGCACCGACTCGGTCCGCGTCTGCACCCTGGATCCGGTCACCGGCGAGCTCCGGGTCCACCGGGAGACCGCCCTGCGCCCCGGCAGCGGCCCGCGCCACCTGGCCTTCCACCCGGGCGGCCGCCATGTCTGCGTCCTCGGCGAACTGGAGGCGGCCGTGACCCTGTGCCGCTGGGACGAGGCCACCGGCGAGCTGGCACCGGTGGCCGAGATCCCGTTGGTGCCCCAGGACGCCGAAGGCCCCTCCTACCCCTCCGAACTCGCCGTCTCACCCGACGGCAGGCGCCTCTGGGCGGCGGTCCGGGGCCAGGACACCATCGCCGTGGTCGACCTGGACGAGAGCTTCGAGAAGGGCGAACTCGTCGCCACCGTGCCGTGCGGCGGCCACTGGCCCCGCGACCTGGTCCTCGACCCGTCCGGCCGCCGCCTCTACGTCGCCAACGAACGCTCCGGCGACATCACCTGGTTCACCCTCGACCCCACCACGGGCCACCCCCACCCCACCGGCTCCCTGCCCGTCCCGGCCCCGTCCAGCATCCTCTTCACCTGAGCCCCGGAGCCCGCCCCGGTCCAGCTCGTCCGGCGTTTGAGGGCACGGCCGCAGGTCGTGCCCACGCACGGCCCCGGCGGCGGGCCGGTGAATCCGTGCCCCCGCTCCTTCCCGCCCCGGAGCCCGCCCCTGTCCAGCCCGTCCGGCGTTTGAGGGCACGGCTGCAGGCTGTGCCCACGCACGGCCCCGGCGGCGGGCCGGTGAATCCGTGCCCCGCTCCTTCCCGCCCCGGAGCCCGCCCCTGTCCAGCCCGTCCGGCGTTTGAGGACACGGCCGCAGGCCGTGCCGCGGCCACAGGCCCCCGCCCGGGGGCGCACCGCAAGCTCCACCCACCCGCCCGGCCGCCAAGCCCCGCCCCCAAGCCCCGCCCCCAGGCCCCGCCCCCGGCCGGACACACCGCAGGCCCCGGTCGGGGCAGCGCTTCCGCGCCGCCCCGACCGGGGCCTGCCTCCACCGGGGCGGCCTCGCGGCCGCGCCTCAGCGCTGCTGTGTGCCCTGCGGCTGACTGATCCCCAGCGCCGTCGTGTACTGCGACAGCACCAGCTTGCCGATCGCCGGGTACGCCCCCAGCGCCTCGGCCGTGGCGCACCCCGCGTCCTTCGCGGCCGAGTCGAGCAGGCCCTCGGGCAGCTCCGGGCCGACCAGGTACGGGGCGAGCGCGAGCTGCACCGAGCCCGAGCCGCGAAGCTGCTCGGCGATCGCGGCGACCGACCCCTCCTCGTCGAGCGCGGCGGCCATCACCGGGACGGCGAGACGCGCGGCGAGCAGCATGCCGGTGATCCCGGCGGCCTGCACGGCCTCCTCGCCGCCCACGGTCGCCAGGATGATGCCGTCGGCGGCGGTGGCCACCGTGAACAGGCGCGCGCGGTCGGCACGGGCGAGGCCGGCCTCCGACAGGCGCACGTGCACGGCCTCGGCGAGCAGCGGGTGCGGACCGAGCACATCGGTCAGCTCCGCGACCGCGCCGCTGTCCATGACGCCCTGCCGGATGCGGCGCATCTGCGCGTTGTCCGGGCCCACCAGCAGCGGGACCACGACGGCGGCGGGGCCCTGCGGCTCGGCCACCTCGCGGCCGGCGGCGAGCGCGATCTCGTAGCGCTCGGTCCGCAGGGCCGCGACGCCCGCGACCACGGTCGCGAGCGTGGGGTACTCGGCGTCGTCGCCCTCGACGTATCCGATGCCGACCTCCAGGCCGGGCAGCTCGGAGCGGGCGATGCTTATGACCTCTTCGGCCAGGCTGCGCATGGCGGGCGCGGGCGCGCCGGGCACGGCGAGCACGAGGGCGGGTGCGCCCTCGGGAGCGGCCACCGGTTCCGGGCGGCGGTGTCGCCCGGACTGACGGGGGCGCGGCATTCGTACTGGCAGGCCGGGTGCGGGCCCAGTGGGGGAGCTCATGGCGCCGCATGCTACTGGTTTTGCCGCCGCGACTGTTCGGGGAGGGGGCAGTCGTGCGTCATATGCCCGTGTTGATCCGCTGTTATCCGTCGTGCACCGTACGGATGTTCCGGCCCGATGCGTCGCATACATGGAGCATCGTCGGATGTGTCGGCAGCCGGAGCGTGTCCGTGGCCAGGGCGCCGGCCAGCAGCAGCGAGCCCGCCAGCGGGTCGCCCCCCGCCGGTGCCTCCACGGCGTGCGGGACCAGACGCGTCAACTCCGCGCGCAGCGGCACCAGAAGAGGGTCGCCCATCTTCAACAGCCCGCCCGTCAGGGACACCCGGCAGCCTTCCGGCGCCGCTCCGGCCGGCGGGCAGACGGCCGCCGCCGACTCTGCGATCCCCTCGGCCGCGCGCGCCAGGATGCCCGCCGCCACCGGGTCCGCGCCCGCGCAGGCCGCGACCTCCGGGGCGAACGCCGCCAGCACGGCGGGACGGTCCGTCCGGGGATACAGCAGCGCCGGCACCTCCTGCGCCGGCCCGAGGACGGCCGTCATCCGCTCCAGCAGCGGCTGTGAGCCGCCGCGCCGCCCGTCGTGGGCGCGCAGCGCGGCCTCCAGGCCGGCCCGGCCGATCCACGCGCCGGAGCCGCAGTCGCCCAGCAGGTGCCCCCAGCCGTCGGCGCGCCGCCAGGCGGTGAGATCGGTGCCCAGCGCGATCATTCCGGTGCCCGCCGCGACCACGGCGCCGGGGGCCTGGCCGAGTGCGCCGGCGTACGCGGTGACGGCGTCGGCCGCCAGGCCGATGGTGCGCGCGCCCAGCGCGTCCCCCAGCGCCCGGGGCAGTTCGGCCCGCAGGCCGTCCCCGAGGGTGGCCATGCCCGCGGCACCGATCACCACGGCGGACACGGTGTCCCGGCCGTCGTGTCCGGACCGCTCCAGCAGGCTCCGGGCCATCGGCAGCAGCAGTTCCCGCATGTGTCCGGCGTCGATGCCGTCCGGGCCCGTTCTGACGGGCACCCGGGCGGTCAGCGTCTCGGTGCGGCCGGGGACGGCCGCGTCCGCGAGGGCGACCCGCAGCCCCGAGCCCCCCGAGTCGACGCCGAGGACGAGCGGCCCCGTCACCACGGGCACGGCGCACCGCGGTTCTCGGACGAACGCCTGCGCGACCTCATGGACCGGCTCCGGGGAGAAGAGGAGGGGACGACGGCCGGAAGCCTAGCGCCCGTTGCGCCGGTGCGGAACCGCCGTGATCTTCCGCGCCGTTCGGATGCGCCACGCGCCGTCCGAGCGGCCCACGCGCCGGAGCGCGGCACCGCACGAGCATCACGGCACCGCGCCAGCATCACGGCACCGCGCGAGCCCGCCTCCGCAGCCTCCCCCCGCATCGCCCCCACATCGCACGCCCCCGCCGCCCGCCCGTCATGATCGGTCTCGATCGACCCGGGCCCGTGTGGGCCGGTAGGGTGACGCGCTGTGACAGCACGACCGTTGAACGAACTGGTGGAGCCCGGCTGGGCCGAGGCATTGGGTCCGGTCGCCGGACGCATCGCGGCGATGGGGGACTTCCTGCGCGCGGAGATCGCGGCGGGACGCACCTATCTCCCGGCGGGAGCGAACGTGCTGCGGGCGTTCCAGCAGCCGTTCGACGAGGTGCGGGTCCTGATAGTCGGTCAGGATCCCTATCCCACCCCGGGGATGGCGATCGGCCTGAGCTTCGCCGTGGCGCCCGAGGTGCGGCGCCTGCCGGGCAGCCTGGAGAACATCTTCCGTGAGCTCGGCACCGACCTCGGACTGCCCCGCCCGTCCAACGGCGATCTGACGCCGTGGACCCGGCAGGGCGTCCTGCTGCTCAACAGGGCGCTCACCACCGCCCCCGGCAAGCCGGCCGCGCACCGCGGCAAGGGCTGGGAGGAAGTGACCGAGCAGGCCATCCGCGCCCTCACCGCCCGCGGCAAGCCGCTGGTCTCGGTGCTCTGGGGGCGCGACGCGCGCAATCTGCGCCCGCTGCTGGGCGACCTGCCCGCGATCGAGTCGGCCCATCCCTCGCCCATGTCGGCGGACCGCGGATTCTTCGGCTCCCGTCCCTTCAGCCGCACCAACGACCACCTGATGCGCCTGGGGGCGCAGCCGGTGGACTGGCGACTGCCCTGACGACCGCACTGACAACTGCTCCGGCATCAGGGGCGGGCTGACGGCCCGTCCGGACGGGCGGCGGATCGTGTACGACCGCCGACGGCGCGGTTGCCGGACGCCGACGGCCTGGGCGCGGCCGCCGGCGTCCGGGTGCGACGCCGGTGTCAGCTCAGCACGGCCGCTCTGACGCACAGGACGTCGGGGAGGTGGGAGGCGAGCAGCCGCCAGGTGTCCCCGTCGTCGGCGCTCGCGTACACCTCCCCGTTGCGGTTGCCGAAGTAGATGCCCGCCGGGTCGGCGCCGTCGGTGCACATGGCGTCCCGCAGCACCGTGCCGAAGTGGTCGCCCTGCGGCAGGCCCGTGCTGAGCGCCTCCCAGTTCTCCCCGGCGTCGCGGGTGCGGAAGACCCGGCAGCGACGGTCCGCCGGGACACGGTCGGAGTCCGCGGTGATGGGGAAGACGTACGCCGTGTCGGCCCGGTGGGGGTGCGCGACCATCGCGAAGCCGAAGTCGGAGGGCAGGCCGGTGCCGATGTCCGTCCAGGTGGCTCCGGCGTCGTCGCTGCGGTAGACGCCCCAGTGGTTCTGCAGGTAGAGCCGGTCGGGATCGGCCGCGTCCTGGGCGATCTTGTGGACGCACTGGCCGAACTCCGGGTGCGGGTCCGGCAGGAAGACCGCCGAGACCCCGTCGTTGGACGGCGCCCAGCTCGCCCCGCCGTCCAGGGACCGGAAGACGCCGGCGGTCGACACGGCCACCGTCACCGCCTCGGTGTCCCGGGCGTCGGTGACCACCGTGTGCACGGCCTCGCCGCCGCCTCCGGGCACCCACTGGGAGCGGGTGGGATGCTCCCACAGCGGCCGGACCAGGGCGAAGCTCTCGCCGCGGTCCTCCGAACGGAACAGCGCCGCGGGCTCGGTGCCCGCGTAGACGACGTCCGGTTCGGCGGCGGAGGCCGGGTGGAGCTGCCACACCCGCTCCAGCGACGCCCCCGTCTCCTTGGGGAACCTGACGGCGGGGCGGTCCGGTTCGACCCAGGTCGCGCCGAGGTCGTCGGAGTGGAAGACGGACGGGCCCCAGTGCGCGCTGTCGCCGCCCACCAGCAGCCGCGGCACGTCCCCGCGGGTGTCGATGCCGATGGAGTACACGGCCTGCGCGGCGAAGTGCGGGCCGTCGAACTCCCATGATCCGCCGTTCGAGCGGCCGATGAACAGCCCCTTGCGTGTGCCCACGGTGAGCAGTACTTCCGTCATGACCGGATCCCTCCAGGACGCCGTTGTCTCGGATACGGGCCAGTGTGCACCCGACCACCGACAGCGACCTGTGAGGTGGTGTGCGCGTCGGCCCGCCGACGGAAGGGGTGACCGGCGCGCGCACCGGAACTCATCGCTCCCCGGCCACCCGGTACGGCGCCGCTCCCGGGGAAGCCCCCACCCGGCGCCGCGCCGCCCTCGGGAAAGGCGCCCACCCGCGGCGCGGCTTCCGCCGCGCCGCCCGGGAAGCCTCCCGTCGGGAGCAGCCTCCGGGACCCCCCGGAGCAGCCGCCGGCCCCCGCGCAGTCGCTCAGGCCGCGCGCTTGTACTGCGGCGGCACGGCCACCTCGCCGCCGAGCGTCCGGGCCGCCTGCCGCGCCCAGGACGGGTTGCGGAGCAGCTCACGGCCGAGGAGCACCGCGTCCGCCTCGCCGTTGGCGAGGATCTTCTCCGCCTGCGCCGCCTCGGTGATCAGGCCCACGGCGGCCACCGGAAGGCCGGTCTCCGCGCGGACGCGTGCCGCGAACGGCACCTGGTAGCCGGGGCCCGTGGGGATGCGCACCCCGGCCGCGTTGCCGCCGGTGGAGACGTCCAGCAGGTCGACTCCGTGCTCCTTCAGCACGGCGGCCAGGCGGACGGTCTCGTCCGCCGTCCAGCCGCCCTCGTCCAGCCAGTCCGTGGCGGAGATCCGGAAGAACAGGGGCAGTCCGTCGGGCCAGACCTCGCGCACCGCGTCGACGACCCGCAGCGCGAAGCGGGTGCGGTTCTCGAAGGAGCCGCCGTACTCGTCGGTGCGGTGGTTGCTGTGCGGGGAGAGGAACTCGCCGATCAGGTAGCCGTGGGCGCCGTGCACCTCCGCGACCTCGAAGCCGGCCGCCAGCGCGCGGCGCGCCGCGTCGGCGAACCGGGCGACGACGGTGTCGATCTCCTCGTGGGTGAGCTCGTCGGGGACGGGGTGGCCCTCGGCGAACGGGACCGGGCTCGGGCCGACGGGCTGCCAGCCGTCCTGCTCGGGGCCCACCGGCGCGCCGCCCTTCCAGGGGCGGTCGGTGGACGCCTTGCGTCCGGCATGGGCGAGCTGGATGCCCGCGACGGTGCCCTGGCTCCGGAGGAAGCCGGTGATGCGGCGCAGGGCGTCGGCCTGGGTGTCGTTCCATATGCCCAGGTCGGCGGGGCTGATCCGGCCCTCGGGGGCGACGGCGGTGGCCTCCACGATGACGAGGCCGGTGCCGCCGGTGGCGCGGGCCGCGTAGTGGGCGAAGTGCCAGTCGCCCGCCACGCCGACGGCGGGTCCGGAGGTCTCGGCGCTGTACTGGCACATCGGGGCCATCCAGACGCGGTTCGGGATGGTCAGGGACCGCAGGGTGACGGGCTCGAACAACGCGCTCACAGCGGGCTCCGTTCGGTTCGTTCGCTTCTGGTCGCGGCTGCGGGCACGGCGATGCGTGCCCGGCGGGCGGCGGCCGCCCGGGGCGGGCCGGCCGAGTCGTACGATAGGCATCGTAGTACGGTGGATGTCAAACTACGAAGACGTTCGTACAATGGAGCCGGGTCGCCGGACCCGGACGACCGGAAGAGCGGAGCCGCCGACGTGACCACCGTGACCAGCGCCCGAGTGCTCGATCACCCCGGGCGGGACGAGATCCGGCTGGAGAATGTGCTGCACGCGCTCGCCGACCCCATGCGCATGAAGGTGGTCAGGGAGCTGGCCGCGGTTTCCGAGGAGCTCTCCTGCTCCCACTTCGACCTGCCGGTCACCAAGTCCACGACCACCCACCACTTCCGGGTGCTCCGGGAGAGCGGTGTGATCCGGCAGGTGTACCGCGGCACGGCGAAGATGAACGGGCTGCGCCGCCAGGAGCTGGACGACCTCTTCCCCGGCCTGCTGGACGTGGTCCTCGCGGCCGCCGGGCACGAGGCGGACCGCCTGGGCGGTGCCTGAACCGGCCCTTTCGCGGTACGGGTGAGCCCGGCCCCCGCCGGGGGCCGGGCTCACCCGTACCGCGGGGCGCGGTCGCCGTCACATGTCCCGCATCCGGCCGATCTCGCTGGTCTGCGTGGCGATCACATCGTTCGCCATCTCCTCGACGAGGACGTTGTTGCCCTCGGTCAGCACCTCGGACGCCATGGTGACCGCGCCCTGGTGATGGGTGATCATCAGCGTGAGGAACAGCTCGTCGAACGCGTCGCCCTTCGCGTTCCTCAGCTGCGTGAGCTGGGCCGCGGTGGCCATGCCGGGCATCGAGCCGTGGTCGTGGCCGTGACCGCCGGAGCCGTTCTTCACGCCCTGGGTCTCCTGCCAGCCCTTCATCGCGTCGACCTCGGGCTTCTGCGCGGCCGCGATGCGTTCGGCGAGCTTCTTCACCGGGTCGGAGCCGGCCCGCTCGGGGGCGAGCGAGGTCATCTCCAGCGCCTGCTGGTGATGGACGATCATCATCTCGACGTAGCCGCGGTCCGCCGCGTTGGGGCTGTCGTCGGGCAGCTCCTTCGCGGCCTCCTCGGCCGACAGGGTCCTGGCGGGCTCACCGGGCTTTCCCGGGGCCACCACTGACGGTCCGTCGCCCTTCGCCGCCGCCGGCGTGTCCGGTCCGGAGTCGCACGCCGTGAGGAGCAGGCCGGCACAGACGAGCGCGGCCGTCGCGTATCGCGTGCGGGCGCGTCGGATCCTGCGGGGCTTGAACACGGCGACCTCCTGAGCCACTTGTGGTGTGGCAGGAGCGTACTTGCTCGGAGGTAAGGAGTGTCGAGCAAAAAAATTCATTACGGCTGCGTTTCCATCTGTTGAGATGTGCATGCAAGGACACATACTGCCGGGGGTCAACGAACCGTTCGACAACGAACGGGGACGAGGGAGGATGCAGTGACCCTGTTGCACACCACCCGTGCACGGCGCAGACAGTTGGGCGTGGCGGCGGCCGCGGCCGGACTGCTGGCCACACTCCTCACGGCGGGGCCGGCGGCGGCCATCCCCGATCCGGGCGATCCGCCCGCCCAGGGCAAGGTCGCGTCGAGTGTCGCGGCCGAGACCCGGCAGGCGATCGAGAGCGGTGACATTCCGGGTGTGGACGAAGTCGTCCACAGCGACAACATCGAGCACATCACCAATCTCCCCAAGGACGCGCTCCAGGGGACCAATTCGGACCTGGCGTTCCAGGGCCGGTACGCCTTCGCCGGCAACTACGACGGCTTCACGATCTACGACATCCGCAACCCGAGGTCGCCGAAGACCGTGGCGCAGGTCCTGTGCCCCGGCTCGCAGAACGACATCAGCGTCTCGGGCGACCTGCTCTTCCTGTCCACCGACTCCTCGCGCAGCGACGACTCGTGCAGCAGCACGTCGCAGCCCGCCAGTGAGAAGTCGTCCTGGGAGGGCATGAAGATCTTCGACATCAGCGACGTCCGCAACCCGCGGTACGTGGCCTCCGTCGAGACCGCGTGCGGTTCCCACACCCACACGCTGGTGCCCGAGCGCAGGAACGTTTATGTGTACGTCTCCTCGTACTCGCCCAACGCCGCGTTCCCCGACTGCCAGCCCCCGCACGACGGCATCTCCGTCATCAAGGTGCCGCGCAAGGCCCCGCAGCAGGCCCGCGTGGTGAACTTCCCGGTGCTCTTCCCGGGCGAGGGCCCCGACGGCGGCGGCAACCCGGGAGCGCCCACCAACCCGGGCGTCTCCAAGACCACGGGCTGCCACGACATCACGGTGCTCCCGTCGAAGGACCTGGCCGCCGGCGCCTGCATGGGTGACGGCATCCTCTTCGACATCGAGGACCCGGAGCACCCCAAGGTCATCGACCGCGTCCAGGACAACGTCAACTTCGCGTTCTGGCACTCGGCGACCTTCAACCAGAAGGCCGACAAGGTCGTCTTCACCGACGAGCTCGGCGGCGGCGGCGGCGCCACCTGCAACGCCGAGGTGGGCCCGAACCGCGGTGCCGACGGCATCTACGACATCAAGGGCAAGGGCGACAAGCGCAAGCTCGTCTTCCGCAGCTACTACAAGATCGACCGCCACCAGGCGCCGACCGAGAACTGCGTCGCCCACAACGGCTCGCTGATCCCGGTCAAGGGCCGCGACATCATGGTCCAGGCCTGGTACCAGGGCGGCGTCTCGGTCTGGGACTTCACCGACTCGGCACGGCCGAAGGAGATCGGCTACTTCGAGCGCGGTCCGCTCAGCGCCACCACCAACGTCACGGGAGGCTCGTGGTCCGCGTACTACTACAACGGCTACATCTACTCCAACGACATGGCCAAGGGCTTCGACGTCCTGAAGATCGACGACCGGCGCACCGACCCCGGTAAGAAGGTGCGGATGGACGAGCTCAACGTCCAGACGCAGCCCGACTACTTCGACAGGTCACACGGCTGGGGCCACTGGGACGACTGACCCGGTACGGCCACCGGAGCCCCGCCGGGCGCGTCAGCTCCCGGCGGGGCTCCGAGCTCCCAGTCCAGCCCGTAACGCTGGAACAGCTCCGCGCGCAGCCGCGCGCGGGGCATCGGCGCGCCCGGCAGCAGCACCGCGAACACCGCGCCCATGAGCAGGGCCCGCAGCAGCGGGTACTCGGCGTCCACGTCCACCGCCCCGTACCGCTCGACCGTGTCGCGCAGCAGCGCCGCCAGCCGCTGCTGCTCCGGGCACTGCACGAAGCCGTCGGCCTGGAGGATGCCCGCCATGTGCGTGCGCATCAGCACCGGATGGTCGTCCGCGAGGCCCAGGACGGCGTCGATCGCCCGGGCCAGCAGCTCCCGCCCGTCCTCCGTGCGCGGCTCGCGCTCCAGCGCCGCGGCGAGCGTGCGGTGCATCAGCCGGTGGACGGCCGACTGCAGCAGATGCCGCTTGCCGGGGAAGTAGTACGAGATCAGACCCCGCGCGGAGCCCGCCCGGTCGGCGATGTCGCCGAGCTTCGTCGCCTCGTAACCGCGCTCGTCGACCAGCTCCACCGTCGCCTGGAGCAGACGCTCACGAGATCGTCTCCGAAGCTCTTCATTGACCTCTGCGCTCCGCGGGGACATGCTGGACTCCTGCGTTGACTGGCTCAGAGCCAATATACTCAGCGCGTCCCGTCGACCTGCCGCAGGGCCGGTCAGCGGGATCTGCCACCCGGACCGGGCGACGCGGGGGATCGCCCGGTCCGGGGGCACTCGTTCTCGGCCCCCGTCTCCAGTGTGCGCCGCGCGAGCAGACGGCGTTCGTACGAGGCGGCCGTCACCGCCACGACCGCCGCGCCCAGGAGCCAGCCGCCCAGGACGTCGGACGGCCAGTGCACCCCGAGGTACACGCGGGTGAAGCCGACCCCCGCCACGCTCACCGTCGCGAGCGCCACGGCCCAGGCCCAGCCGCGCCCGCCCACGCCGTCCCGGTGCAGCAGCCACAGGACCAGCCCGCAGGTGAGCGCCGCGGTCATGGCGTGCCCCGACGGATAGGCCGCGAACTGTGCGGTGTCGACCGGGTCGGGCCACTGCGGCCGGTCACGGCCGACCAGGGCCTTCATCGCCTGCTGGAGGGCCGCGCCCAGGGCGCTGGCACCGGCCACCCAGACGGCGAGCAGCCGGTCGCCGCGCCGCCAGAGCCAGACGGTGACGGCCGCGGCCAGCAGCCGCATCGTCCAGGGGTCCCACACCCAGTCCGTCATGATCCGGTTCGCCCGGGTGAGCCCCGGCTCGGCCACCGCCGAGCGGTGGAGGGCCTCGGTGACGGAGCGGTCGAAGGCGAGCAGCGGCTCCCAGGAGACGGCGACCAGCACGGTGAGCACCGCCGCCGCGGCCAGCAGGACGGTGCCGGTGAGCGCCGCGGCGCCCATCCGCCGGCTGCCGCCGCCGTCGGCGGCGCAGGGTTCCTCGGACTCCCGCGTGCCGGAGGGATCGACGGGCCCGGCGTGCTCCGGGTGCTCCGGGAGCCGGTGGTGCCGGGGACGCCGGGGGTGCTCGTGGGGATCGGGGGAGGGCATGTCCTGATCCTTGCCCGTCGCCCGCCGGTCACGCCATGGACGCGCGCGGGTCATCTCTCCCGGCGCGTCGCCGGCCTCCTGGCACCGGTGCTTCCCGCTGCGGACCGGTGCTTCTCACCGCGCGCGGACGGGAGGACGCCGCGTCCTGGGACGGACGCGGAGGGGCGGGCGCCGGGCGCGGCCGTCAGCGCAGCGCGTGCAGCGCCGGCACGAAGGCGACGAACAGCGGGACCACGGGCACCAGCGCCGCCGCCGCGGTGACCCTCAGCCGGCGGCCCGCGGTGAACCGGGGGACCGGGCTCAGCAGCCGGTTCACCCGCTGCGGCACCTGGCCCCCGGGGACGGGGCACGGGCCGAAGGCGCCGCTCTCCTCGTTGAGTCCGACGAGCGCGAGGGCGATGGTCAGCCGGCCGAAGCGGCGCGAGGCCACGTCGTCGGCGGCGAGCTCCACCAGCCGGTGCATCTCGTCGCGGAACGCGGCGAAGACGGGGATCTGCGGGAAGCCGCCCGCCAGCGCCGCCGAGCAGTGCAGCAGCCAGTCGTGCCGGGCCTTCGCGTGCCCCTCCTCATGAGCGAGCACCGCGTCGAGCTGGCGTCCCTTGAGCCGCCGCAGCGCGGCGGTGGTGACGACGAGCTGGGGCGCGGCTCCCGGCAGCCACCAGGCGTCGGGGCGCTCGCCTTCCAGCACCACCAGGGGCGCGTCGCCGGGCTCCTCGCCGGGCAGCAGCGGCGAGCGCACCAGCAGGTCCCGCCGCCGGGCGCGGCGCCGCGCGCCGGAGCGGAGGATCTCGCGGGTGAGCATGGCGGCCGTCCACAGCCCTCCGCAGGCCAGGACGACGGCGAGCACGGCCGACCAGGGGCCGATCGCCCCGAGCGCGTACGCCTCGACGACGCCGTGCGGCGCGGGGGCGAAGACATGGCCCCGCACGAGCTGCCAGGCCGCGGCGGCGCTGAAGACCATGGAGAGGGCGAAGGAGAGCAGCACGGCCGCCACCACGCACTGCCAGACCCAGAGGGCGACGACGGGCTCACGCTCCGCCCAGTCGCCGCGCATCATCAGCCGGGGGGCGACGACGGCGGCCACGGCGCCGAGCAGCAGCAGCGCGAGCGAGACCATCATGGGTTCCAGCCTAGAAGTGCGGACTACCCAGGGGTACGGCCTTGCCGCGCAAGTGACGCACACCACGTTTGCCCGCGGGCCGTCTCACAGGGCGAGCAGCATGGCCAGCATCGCCAGGGACATCGACAGCCGGCAGGCCACGGCCACCTCCGGCCGCCCTCCCCAGCCGCCGGCCGGAGCCTGCGGGACGCCCGGCCCGGAGGCGCCCGCGACGTGCACGGGCACCAGCCTGGTTCCCGCGTGCAGGGCGTAGCCGGCGAAGTAGAGCAGGAGCACGGCCGTCAGCAGGGGCGGGCCCGCCGGGGTGCCGGAGAGGTGTGCGGTGTGGCCCGCCGCGGCCGGCCCGCTCATGGCCGCGGCCATGTACACCATGGCCAGACAGCTCACCAGATGATGCAGATGGTGCTGGTGTCCGCCGCCGCGCAGCATCCACAGCGCCCGCGCCCCCGCGGCGCCGAAGACCGCCGCGTACACCGCCCAGTGCCATGACGGCAGGGTGAGCACGGCGGCCGGCACGGCCATCGCGGCCATGCCGAACCCCATCAGCGCCTCGCCCCCGGCCGCCTCCCGCGCGGGTCCCCGGCATCTGCGCATCCGCAGCAGGCAGTACGCGCCCGTCGCGAGGCACGAGACCATCAGCAGCCAGCCGGGCACCGTCGGTTGGTGCACGCGCCTTCCCCCTTCGACCGTGTACCGGACGGGCGTCCCGCGCCCACCAGGGAAGCGATGCCCGCCCCATGGCCGCCTACGCGAGCGCACAGGCGTACTGGGGGAGCGCGAGCGGGCGCGCACCACCACCGGGGGCGGCCGAAGGACCGTGCCGGCAGGGGCGTTACGCTCGTCCGCAGACCACCCGTGCCGCCGGCACCCAGCAGGAACGGAGCCGCCCATGGACACCGCCACCTCCCCGGACCGCGGCGAACTCACCTACCGCGACGCCGTCCCGGCCGACGTGCCCGGGCTCGTCGCGCTGATCGAGTCGGCGTACCGGGGGGAGTCCAGCCGGACCGGCTGGACCACCGAGGCGGACATCCTCGACGGGCGGCGCACCGACACCGAGGGCGTGACCCAGGTGATCACCGCGCCCGGCAGCCGCCTGCTGGTCGCCGAGCGCGACGGGACGCTGGTCGCCTGCTGCCAGCTGGAGCACCGCGGCGACGCCGCGTACTTCGGCATGTTCGCCGTCCGCCCGGGCCTCCAGGGCGCGGGGCTCGGCCGCACGGTGATCGCCGAGGCGGAGCGCCGCGCGGCCCTGAGCTGGGGCGTGCGCGAGATGCACATGACGGTGATCACCGTCCGCGAGGAACTGATCGCCTGGTACGAGCGCCGGGGCTACCGCCGTACGGGCACCCTCAGCCCGTTCCCGTACGGCGACGAGCGCTTCGGCATCCCGCAGCGCGACGACCTCGCCTTCGAACTGCTGGTGAAGCGGCTCGGCTGATCCGGCCGGCAGGCCGGCCTGCCGTGCGGCCCGGACCGGGCGGTGAAGGAACCGCGGTGCGGACCGGTCGGTGAAGAGACCGCGGCCCGGACCGGGCGGTGAAGGGACCACGGTGCGGACCGGTCGGTGAAGAGACCGCGGCCCGGATCGGGCGGTGAGGAACCGCGGCCGACCGGGCAATGCGGGGACCGCTGCCCTGATCAGGCGGTGAACCGGCCCGTCCGGCGGATCTCGGGGTGGTCGGTGGTGGCGCCGTCGAGCTCCAGGGCCCGTGCCAGCCGGAGCTGCTCCTGGGTGTTCACCACCCAGCCGATGACCCGCAGGCCCTCGCCGTGGGCGTGCTCCACCGTCTCCAGCGTGAGTCTGCGGATGTTCAGCGCCAGGGCCGCCGCTCCCGCGGCCTTCGCCCGGTCCACCACGTCCGAGCCCCAGCGGCTCGCGATCAGCACCGTGCGCACCCCGGGGACCAGGGTCGCGATCTCGGCGATCGCGTCGTCGTGGAAGGACGACACCTCCACCCGCGGCACGAGGTCGCGCCGCCGCATCACCTGGGCCAGGGCGTGCGCGGCGGCCACGTCCTTGATCTCCGCCTGGAGCGGCGCGGACACGGCGTCCAGCACCTCGTCGAAGACGGGCACCCGCTCGCCCCCGCCCGCGTCGAGCTGACGCAGCTCGGCGAGCGTCTTGTCGGCCACCGCGCCGCTCCCGTCGGTGGTGCGGTCCACGTCGGCGTCGTGCATGACGGCCAGCGCGCCGTCCTTCGTGAGATGGAGGTCGAGCTCGATGGCGTCCATGCCGCACTGCTCGGCCCGGACGAAGGAGCGCAGGGTGTTCTCCGGCTCGACGCCCATGACCCCGCGGTGACCGATGGTGAGGAAAGTCAAGGTCTTCTCGCTTCCGTCGACGGCGGCTCCCGCGCGATGGACCGGCTCGACCGCGCGGCTCGGTCGCAGCCTAACGGCCCCTCCCCAGGACGGAACCGTTCCCGCGCGGGGTGTCCGGAAGGTGTTCCTCCGCCCGGGCAGGGCAGGTGCGACGGGAGTTCCGGAAGCTGCGTGCGGGGCGTCGCGGACGGTGACGGCCCGGGGGCGGGAAGCGAGCGACTTTCCCTTGAACCGACCGCGCAAACCGTGAGATGCCGCAAATACTTCGGTGACATGGGGGGTCTGGCAGGATAATTTCCCTGGTTCCCCTTGTCCAGGAGAACGCCCCATGGATACGGTGTCTTGACGCGAGGTTCTCCCGTGAAGGAAGTGACATGACGGAAATTCTTGTGCAGGACGCGACTGCCGGGGGTACGACCGGCACCGGCCGGGTGGTCGACCACCCGAGCTGGCCGGTGCTCAAGAACGCCGTCGAGGAGATCCGCCCCTGGCAGTCCGCCGACGGCTCGATCGACTTCGACGCCGAGGGTGCGCCCGCCAGGAAGGCCGCCGAGGACGCGGTGGCCCGGGTCGCCGCCGCGGTGGAGGAACTCTCCCCGCTGCTGCCCCACGACGCGGCCTACCACCGCGCACTCGTCGCGGATCTGCGCACCTGGGCGGCCGGCGGCTTCGCCGTGCCCGACTTCCTGGACTCGCTGCTCGCCTTCCACCCGGCCGCCGGCCGCGCGGACGGCCTCCAGCACCTCGTCGTCTTCCCCATGTACACGCAGAACGGCAACCCGGACCGCAACCTCGAAGCCGTCGTGCTGCGGATGGTCTGGCCCGAGTGGCTCGCGGAGCTGGAGCGCACCCGCTACGACAACCCGCTCTTCTGCGGCATCACCTTCGAGGACTTCACCGCGGGCTACGACACCAACTCGGCCGTCCTCTTCCCGGAGACCATCGCCGTGCGCGAGGCCCCCGAGCGCTTCACCTGGGGCGGCATCTTCTGCGACCGCGAGGCCGCGCGCTTCCGCGCCGTCACCGAGGAGTCGGTGCGCATACTCGGCCTGGAGCTGCCGGACGACATCCGCGAGATGGTCGGCGACCAGCAGCGCTGCGAGCAGGCGTTCGTGCTGTGGGACATGGTCCACGACCGCACCCACAGCCACGGCGACCTGCCGTTCGACCCGTTCATGATCAAGCAGCGCCAGCCGTTCTGGATGTACGGCCTGGAAGAGCTGCGCTGCGACCTCACCGCCTTCAAGGAGGCGGTGAAGCTGGAGGCCGAGGGCAACCGCCACGGCCGCGACGTCCAGTACGCCGTGCTCTTCGACCGGATGTTCCGCTTCCCGGTGACCGGCGACCGCGTCCGCAACTACGACGGGCTCGGCGGCCAGCTCCTGTTCGCCTACCTCCACAAGCACGACGTCGTCCGCTGGACCGACAACACCCTCAAGATCGACTGGGACCGGGCGCCGCAGGTCACCAACGAGCTGTGCGCCGAGATCGAGAAGCTCTACCGCGACGGCATCGACCGCCCCAAGCTCGTCCACTGGTTCGCCGCGTACGAGCTGGTCTCCACCTACCTCGCCCCGCACCCCGGCTCCCGCTGGGCC
Organism: Streptomyces zhihengii; assembly: GCF_016919245.1. Taxonomy (NCBI): domain Bacteria; kingdom Bacillati; phylum Actinomycetota; class Actinomycetes; order Kitasatosporales; family Streptomycetaceae; genus Streptomyces; species Streptomyces zhihengii. Next base: position 723,832 of record NZ_JAFEJA010000002.1, read on the forward strand.
AAGGGTCCCGACGCCCTGGACCTGTCGCTGCCGCCGCGCAAGCTGGTCGACGACGTGCTCCCCGACGAGTTTCCGCTCAGCATGTTCTATGAGGCGCTTGCCAAGAAGCTGAAGACCGTGATCGCCTCCACCAAGGGCATCACCGCCGCTTCGGCTCCCCGGGGCGCCGGTGCCACCGGCGCCGGGCAGGCTTCCGGAGCTGCCGCGTGACCTCGACGACCCAGGAGGCGACCATGAACAGCGACACGAGCGGGGCACTCGAGGGTGCGGTCGTCGCGGTGGCCGGCGCGGCGGGGCCCGCCGGCCGGGCAGCCCTGCTGAGACTGGCCGACGCCGGAGCGACCGTCGTCGCCTCCGACGCGGACGCCGAGCGGCTCGCCGAGGCCGTGGACGCCGCCCGCTACGCCCATGGCGGCGCCACCGTCACCGGTGACACGGTCGACCTGCTCGACCTCGCCGCCACCCGCGAATGGGCGGCCAAGACGGAGAAGGAGTTCGGCCGGATCGACGGCGTCGTCCACCTCGTCGGCGGCTGGCGCGGGAGCTCCGGCTTCACCGCCACCGACCCGGCCGACTGGGCGCTGCTGGAGAAGCTCCTGATCCGCACCGTCCAGAACACCTCGCTCGCCTTCCACGACGCGCTGCTGCGCAGCGACCGCGGACGCTATGTGCTGATCAGCGCGGCGGGCGCGACCAAGCCCACCGCCGGCAACGCCGCCTACTCCGCCGCCAAGGCCGCCGCCGAGGCGTGGACGCTCGCCCTCGCCGACTCCTTCCGCAAGGCGGGGGGCGACAGCGGCCCGGCGGCGTCGGCTGCCATCCTGGTGGTCAAGGCACTGGTGCACGACGCCATGCGCGCCGAGCGCCCGAATGCGAAGTTCGCGGGCTTCACGGACGTGACGGATCTGGCGGACGCCATCGCCGGCGTCTGGGACCGGCCCGCCCAGGAAGTGAATGGACAGCGTCTGTGGCTGACCCCCGCACCGTGAAGACCGACGCCCGGCGTCGTCACGACCCGACCGTCCGCGGATTCGCCAGCGACAACTACGCGGGGGCCCACCCCGAGATCCTGGCCGCGCTCGCCCTCGCCAACGGCGGCCACCAGGTCGCCTACGGCGAGGACGACTACACGGACCACCTCCAGCGGATCATGCACAGCCACTTCGGCGCGGGCGCCGAGGCGTTCCCGGTCTTCAACGGCACCGGCGCCAACGTGACCGCGCTGCAGGCCCTGACCGACCGCTGGGGCGCGGTCATCTGCGCGGAGTCCGCGCACATCAACGTCGACGAGGGCGGTGCCCCGGAACGGATGGGCGGACTGAAGCTGCTCACCGTGCCGACGCCGGACGGCAAGCTCACCCCCGAGCTGATCGACCGGCAGGCGTTCGGCTGGGACGACGAGCACCGGGCGATGCCCCAGGTCGTGTCCATCACCCAGAACACCGAACTGGGCACCGTGTACACGGTGGACGAGATCCGCGCCATCGTCGCCCACGCCCACGGCCACGGCATGAAGGTGCACCTCGACGGCGCCCGGATAGCCAACGCGGCGGCCTCGCTGGACGTGCCGATGCGCGCCTTCACCAACGCCGCCGGGGTCGACGTGATCTCCTTCGGCGGCACGAAGAACGGCATGCTCTTCGGCGAGGCGGTCGTGGTGCTGAACCCGGACGCCGTCAGCCACATGAAGCATCTGCGCAAGCTGTCGATGCAGCTCGCCTCCAAGATGCGCTTCGTCTCCGTGCAGTTCGAGGCGCTGCTCGCCAAGGACCTCTGGCTGCGCAACGCCCGCCACTCCAACGCGATGGCGCAGCGCCTCGCCGAGGGCGTGCGCGCGGTCGACGGGGTGGAGATCCTCCACTCGGTGCAGGCCAACGCCGTCTTCGCGCGTCTGCCGCACGAGGTGTCCCGCCGGCTCCAGGAGCGCTTCCGGTTCTACTTCTGGGACGAGGCCGCCGGCGACGTGCGCTGGATGTGCTCCTTCGACACCGCCGAGGACGACGTCGACGCCTTCGTCCAGGCGCTCAAGGAGGAGATGGCGCGCTGACCCGCGCCGCGCACAGGAGTGCAGTGTGCATAAAAATGCGGCCGACCGGAAATCCATTGACGACCGGCCGGCCGCGTTCGTACGCTCGGGCGCCATGGACATGATCCGCGCCCATCCTTCGATCACCGCCTACACCGCCGCGAGCGACGCCGTCGACCACTCTCACCCGCTGGTGCGGAGCACCGTGGCCGCCCTGCGGGCGCAGACGAGCGACGCATACACATACACCGAGGCCGCCTACCACCACATCCGCGACCGGATCGCCCACTCCGCCGACATCGGCGAGGAACGGGTCACCTGGCGCGCCTCCGACGTCCTGGCCCAGGGGCACGGCATCTGCCACGCCAAGTCCCACGCCCTCGCCGCCCTGCTGCGCGCCGCGGACATCCCCACCGCGCTCTGCTACCAGCGCCTCACCGAGGACGACGGCACGGCCCCCATGCTCCACGGACTCGTCGCCGTCAGGCTGCCGGGCCGCACGCGCTGGGACCGGCAGGACGCGCGGGGCGGCATCCCGGGGATCGGCGCCCGGTTCTCCCTCGACACCGAGCGGCTGGCCTGGAGGGTGCGCGAGGAACTCGGCGAGGCGGACTCCCCGGTGCTCCACGACGCGCCGCACCCCGCGGTGCTCGCGGCGCTGCGGGCCGCCCCCGACCGCCGCACGCTCTGGCGCACCCTGCCCACCGACTTCTGACGGCCCGGCGCCCCGGCATCCGCCCGGCGGGCCGCGGAAACACCGCGCGCCCCGCCCCTCGGCGAGGGACGGGGCGCGGCGGGTACGGCTCAGTGGCTCTCGCGGACCTCGGCCGGGGTCGGCGCCGTGCCCCCGAGGTGTGCGGGCACCCACCAGGTGTCGTCGGCGTCGCGCGGGCGCACCGGGTAGGCGCGCTGCGCCGCCTCCAGCAGCTCCTGGACCCGCTCGCGCAGCCGCCGGGTGATCGCACCGGCGTACTGGTCGGTGGGAGCCTCGACCGGCTCGCCGACCCGTATGGTCACCGGGATGTGGGCGCGCTTGAAGTTCCGCGGACGGCCCTTGGTCCACACGCGCTGGGTGCCCCACAGCGCCATGGGGATCAGCGGCACCCCGGCCTCCTGCGCGAGGCGGGCGGCGCCGGACTTGAACGACTTCAGGGTGAACGACTGGGAGATCGTCGCCTCCGGGAAGACACCCACGATCTCGCCCGAGCGCAGCGACTCCAGCGCGTGCTTGTAGGCGTCCTCGCCCTGCTTGCGGTCCACCGGGATGTGCTTCATGCCGCGCATCAGGGGCCCGGAGACCTTGTGGCGGAAGACCGAGTCCTTGGCCATGAAGCGGACCAGGCGCTTCTGCGGCAGTGCGGCGAGCCCGGTGAAGATGAAGTCCAGGTAGCTGATGTGATTGCTGACGAGGACCGCGCCGCCCGAGCGGGGGATGTTCTCGGAGCCCTGGGTGTCGATCTTCAGGTCCAGCGCCTTGAACATCGTGAGTGCGGCACCGACGACCGGCCGATAGACGAGCTCTGCCATCTGGGGAGGACCCTTTCGTCGTACCCGGGGAGGGTTCTCCCGGTGGAAGTTACGCAGCCGTAGGTTTTCGGCTTTGGGGCGATCGTGCCCCATGCGTGGCGTGCTGACCAGCCCTGGCACGGTCCGTGGGCGAGATTCTCGTCACGTTCCGCCGTCAGTGCGTCACCGGTGCGGGCACCGGCCGCGCACCGTGCCGGCCGGCGGGAATGCGACCGGTGACGCGGAGCGCTGGACACGGGGACAACGTACGAACGACACGGAGGAGTTCCGGGCGTGGGCGAGACGGGCGGCACAGCGGCGGACGAGGGGGCGCTCGGCGCCGGTGACCTGGGCGGGGAACTCGGCGCCCGGGCGACCCTCGTCCAGTTCTCGACCGCCTTCTGCCAGCCCTGCCGGGCCACCCGGCGGACCCTCGCCGAGGTCGCCGCCATGGTCGAGGGCGTGGCCCATGTGGAGATCGACGCCGAGGCGCATCTGGACCTCGTGCGGCGCCTCGGTGTGCGCGCCACCCCCACCGTGCTGGTGCTGGACGCGGGCGGCCGGATCGTCACCCGCGCGGCGGGCGCGCCCCGGCGCGCGGACGTCATCGCGGCGCTCGGCAGAGCGGTGTGACCCACCGTGAGGTCGGTCCCACATGCTGACGCGTACTTGACTGCACACGGCAGCCATCGCCACGCTGGCTGATGTGCATCAGGAACTCCTTCTCCACGGGCGGCTCCACGTCGACCTCGCCCGTAACGCGAGCGCGCGTTGTCGGGCTGCCGCCGTAGCCGCAGCCCGCCCGTAGCCAACCCCGCAGAAGGACCTCTCGATGACCGCGTCGATCGATCTCGGCACCGCTTCGCCCCTTTCCTCTGCTTCCGCCGCCCCGAGGCCCGCGTCCCCCTCCGTCGTCGCCCCCCGGACCGCGCCGGCCGCCCCCGCCCCGACCCCCGTTCCCGCCGCACCGGACACGCCCGGGCTGCTGCGTTCCGTCTTCCGGCGGCACGCCGCCGGTGTGGCGGTGATCACCGCGCAGGGGGAGCGGCCCGTCGGCTTCACCGCCACCTCGCTCACCTCCGTCGCCGCCGAACCGCCGCTGATCTCCTTCGGCATCGGCACCGGCGCGTCGAGCTGGCCGGTGCTCTCCGAGGCCGAGCACGTCGGCGTGCACATACTCGGCGAACACCAGGAGGACCTCGCCGCCCGGTTCGCCCGCAGCGGCATCGACCGCTTCGCGGGGCCCACCGGATGGCGGACGGGCCCGCACGGGGTCCCGGTGCTCGACGGTGTGCTGGCCGTGCTGGTGGGCCGGGTCGTGGCGCGCGTTCCCGCCGGTGACCACAGCATCGTCATCGCCGAGGTCGTGGACGGCGAACACGGCCCCGACGGCAGCCCGTTGCTCTATCACCAGGGGCGTTTCACCGGCCTGCGCGGCTGAGCCCGCCGGCCGTTGGCCAGATCACACGGCAAAGCGCTTGCTTAGCGGCGTCGGGGCGGGTGTACTGACGAGTAATATTTCGTTCGGAGCGCGGCCCGCCCCGACCGGGATCCGCCCCACAGGACGCCTATGCTGCGTTCACAAGGGATTCCAGTAGAGACGATGCAGTAGGAGAGCCGGCGTGAGCCTGAGGATCGTTGTCTGTGTGAAGTACGTGCCCGACGCCACCGGCGACCGGCACTTCGCCGATGACCTGACCGTCGACCGGGACGACGTCGACGGCCTGCTGTCGGAGCTGGACGAGTACGCGGTGGAGCAGGCGCTGCAGATCGCGGAGAGTGCGGACGACGCCGAGGTGACGGTGTTGACGGTGGGTCCGGAGGACGCGAAGGACGCGCTGCGCAAGGCTCTGTCGATGGGTGCGGACAAGGCGGTGCACGTCGAGGACGACGATCTGCACGGTACGGATGTGATCGGTACGTCGCTGGTGCTGGCGAAGGCGGTCGAGAAGGCCGGTTTCGATCTGGTGATCTCGGGGATGGCGTCGACGGACGGCACGATGGGTGTGGTGCCGGCGCTGCTGGCGGAGCGTCTGGGTGTGCCGCAGGTGACGCTGCTGTCGGAGGTGTCGGTCGAGGGCGGCACGGTCCGGGGCCGTCGGGACGGTGACACGGCGTCGGAGCAGCTGGAGGCGTCGCTGCCGGCGGTGGTGTCGGTGACCGACCAGTCGGGCGAGGCGCGCTACCCGTCGTTCAAGGGCATCATGGCGGCGAAGAAGAAGCCGGTGGAGTCCTGGGACCTGGAGGACCTGGAGATCGAGGCGGACGAGGTCGGTCTCGCGGGTGCGTGGAGCGCGGTCGACTCGGCGGCCGAGCGCCCGGCGCGCACGGCGGGCACGGTCGTCAAGGACGAGGGCGAGGGCGGCAAGCAGCTCGCGGAGTTCCTGGCGGGTCAGAAGTTCGTCTGACGCGGCCCGGCGGGCCGAGGTTCGTCCGAGGCCCCCGTCTCTCTCGTCCCCCCTCTTTTCTTCGTTCACAGCAGGAGTGTTGTCCCATGGCTGAAGTTCTCGTCTTTGTCGATCACGTGGACGGTGCGGTCCGCAAGCCCACGCTGGAGTTGCTGACGCTGGCGCGTCGGATCGGTGAGCCGGTGGCGCTCGCGGTGGGTGCGGGTGCCGAGCAGACGGCGTCGGTGCTGGCCGGTCACGGTGCGGTGCGGGTGCTGACGGTGGACGCGCCGGAGTTCGCCGAGTATCTGGTGGTGCCGAAGGTGGAGGCGCTGCAGGCGGCGGTCGAGGCGGTGTCCCCGGTGGCGGTGCTGGTGCCGTCGTCGGCGGAGGGCAAGGAGATCGCGGCGCGTGTGGCGGTGCGGATCGGTTCCGGTCTGATCACCGACGCGGTGGACCTGGAGGCCGGTGAGCAGGGTCCGGTCGCCACGCAGTCGGCGTTCGCCGCCTCGTTCACGACGAAGTCGCGCGTCTCGAAGGGTGTGCCGGTCATCACGGTGAAGCCGAACTCGGCCGCCGTGGAGCCGGCGCAGGCCGCGGGTGCGGTCGAGGCGCTGTCGGTGTCGTTCTCGGAGCGGGCGACGGGGACGAAGGTCGTGGCGCGTACGCCGCGGGAGTCGACCGGGCGTCCGGAGCTGACCGAGGCCGCGATCGTGGTCTCCGGCGGCCGGGGTGTCAACGGCGCGGAGAACTTCGCGGTCATCGAGGCGCTCGCGGACTCCCTCGGTGCGGCGGTCGGCGCCTCGCGTGCCGCGGTCGACGCGGGCTGGTACCCGCACACCAACCAGGTCGGCCAGACCGGCAAGTCGGTCTCCCCGCAGCTGTACATCGCCTCCGGCATCTCCGGCGCGATCCAGCACCGGGCCGGCATGCAGACCTCCAAGACCATCGTCGCGATCAACAAGGACGCCGAGGCCCCGATCTTCGACCTCGTCGACTACGGCGTCGTCGGCGACCTCTTCGACGTCGTCCCCCAGCTCACCGAGGAGATCAACACCCGCAAGGGCTGATCCCCCGGCACGCACACACCCGACAGGGGCCGCACGGTGACACCACCGCGCGGCCCCTGCCGCGTGTCACGCACCATTGACGCAGGTCACGGCCGCCCGATAGCTTAATTCAACAGAATGTTGATTCCGTGGAGCGGAAACACGGACGCCGACGTGTGCGGAGGGTGTGGGAATGGGTCAGCAGGAGAAGGTGGCGACGAGCCTCGCGGGCGCGGTCAGCGAGGGCATCAGCGCCTCCCTCGCACCGGTGGACGCCGAGCTCGCCCGCCGCTATCCGGGGGATCCCGGCACGCGCCAGCCCGTCCACACCGTCTACGTGCCCGGCGACGTCTTCGCCGCCGGCACCCTGCGTTCCTGGGGCGACCAGGCGCTCGCCGCGCTCGACGAACACGCCCCCGACGCCCGCACCTTCGCCGGCGTCCTCGGCCTCCCCGACGAGCTGGCCGAGCCCGTGTACGACCGGGTGCGGGCCAAGCTGGAGCGCGAGCCCGTGGAGGACCTGCGCGTCGACTTCGAGGACGGCTACGCGGGCACCGACGAGGACGCGGACGCGGCGCGCGCCGCGCGGCTGATCTCCGAGGCGTACGCGCAGGGCACCGCCGCCCCGTACATGGGCATCCGGATGAAGTGCATGGAAGCCGCCGTGCGCGACCGGGGCATCCGCACCCTCGACGTCTTCCTGACGGGCCTGATGGAGGCCGGCGGCCTGCCGGACGGGCTGGTGCTCACCCTGCCGAAGGTCACCTACACCGAGCAGGTGGGCGCCATGGTGCGCCTCGTCGAGGAGTTCGAGAAGGCGCGCGGCCTGGAGCCCGGCCGGATCGGCTTCGAGATCCAGATCGAGACCAGCCAGTCCATCCTCGGCCCCGACGGCACCGCCACCGTCGCCCGGATGATCGACGCGGCCGAGGGCCGGGCGACCGGACTGCACTACGGCACCTTCGACTACAGCGCCTGCCTCGGCGTCTCCGCCGCCCACCAGGCCAGCGACCACCCCGCGGCCGACCACGCCAAGGCCGTCATGCAGGTCGCCGCCGCCGGCACCGGCGTACGGGTGTCGGACGGCTCCACCAACGTGCTCCCGGTAGGACCGACCGCCAAGGTCCACGACGCCTGGCGGCTGCACTACGGGCTCACCCGCCGCGCCCTCGCCCGCGCCTACTACCAGGGCTGGGACATGCACCCGGGCCATCTCCCCACCCGCTACGCCGCCGTCTTCGCCTTCTACCGGGGCGGCTTCGAGCAGGCCGCCGCGCGCCTCGCGGCCTACGCCGGCCACACGGGCGGCGACGTGATGGACGAGCCCGCCACCGCCAAGGCCCTCAGCTCCTACCTGCTCCGCGGCATCGACTGCGGCGCCCTGGACGGCGCGGAGGTCGCCCGTCTCACCGGCCTGACCCGCGCCGACCTCGACGCCTTCGCCGTACCCCGGCGCGGAGACCTGACCGCCTCCGCCCAGTAGCCGCGGTCGCCGTGTGCTCCGCTCCGGAACCGGAGCACACGGCCCGCGCGGCGGATTCAGCCGGCGGGCAGGATCTCGCCCGAGCCGCGCGGGATCAGCGTGGTGTCGAGGGTGACCTGGCGGGGAGCCTCGTTCACGCCGTCCAGGCGGCGGAACAGCCGCTCCGCCGCGGTGCGGCCGAGGGCCGCCGCGTCCTGGGCTATCACCGTGATGCCGAGCAGGTCCGCGAGCTCGATGTCGTCGAAGCCGACCAGCGCCACCGGCCGTTCACAGGTGGCGAGGTGGCGCACGACGGTCACGGTGACCCGGTTGTTGCCCGCGAGGATCGCGGTCACCGGCTCCGGCGCGGCCAGCATCGCGGCCACCGCGTCGCGGACCCGGTCCGGGGCCGTGGAGCCGAGCGAGACCCAGGAGTCGTCGATCGTGAGGCCGGCGTCCGCCATCGCCGCGCGGTAGCCGCGCAGACGCTCGGCGGCCGTGTGGATGCGGGGCTGGTCGCCGATGAAGGCGATGCGCCGGTGCCCGTGGGCGATCAGATGCGCCACTCCCGAGCGGGCGCCCCCGAAGCTGTCGGAGAGCACCGCGTCCGCGTCGATCCGCCCGGCCGGCCGGTCCACGAACACGGTGGCCACACCGGCCTTGATCTCCGGCTCCAGGTAGCGGTGGTCGTCGCCCGCCGGGATGACGATCAGACCGTCCACCCGCCGCGCGCACAGCGCCAGCACCAGCTCCTGCTCACGGCTCGGGTCCTCCGCGCTGGAACCGTTGATCAGCAGCGCGCCGTGCGCCCGGGCGACCTCCTCGACCGCCCGGCTCAGCGGGCCGTAGAACGGGTCGGCGAGGTCCTCCAGGACCAGCCCGATCGACGCCGTGCGGCCCTTCCGGAGCACCCGGGCGCTGTCGTTGCGGCGGAAACCGAGGGACTCGATGGCCTCCTGGACCCGGCGCTCGGTGTCCGGAGTGACGCCCGGCTCTGCGTTGACCACCCGCGAGACGGTCTTGAGCCCCACCCCCGCACGCGCCGCCACGTCCTTCATCGTCGGCCGGTTGCCATAACGCGGCTCGGCGCCGCCGGGAGGGCCCGTCACGGGCTGGGGGCGGGTCGTTTCGGCCACGAGGCGCCTTCGGTCGGGGGTCGGGGGACGCGTCCGATGGTATGGGAAGGTGTGGCATCGGGCATAGGGCCTGGACAACGTTGTCATCCCCGATGGACACTGGTACGGAACCTCAGCTCCGACCATCTCCCCGGGGGATCGCACACCGATGCACACCAGCCTCGTCGCCGCACTCGACATCGGCGGCACCAAGATCGCCGGAGCGTTGGTGGACGGTGACGGCGCCCTGCTGCTCCGTGCCCAGCGACCCACTCCGGCCAAGGAGGACGCCGAGACGGTGATGGGCGCCGTGTCCGCGGTCCTCGGCGACCTCGCCGCATCCCCGCTGTGGCCGGGTGCCGTCGCCGTCGGCATCGGCAGCGCGGGTCCCGTCGACCGGGCGGCCGGCACGGTCAGTCCGGTCAACGTCCCCGGCTGGCGCGGCTTCCCGCTGGTCGAGCGGGTGTCCCGGGCCGTCGGCGGCCTGCCCGTCGACCTGGTCGGCGACGGCGCCGCCATCACCGCCGCCGAGCACTGGCGCGGCGCGGCCCGCGGCTTCGACAACGCGCTCTGCATGGTGGTCTCCACCGGCGTCGGCGGCGGCCTGGTGCTCGACGGGCGGCTGCACACCGGGCCGAGCGGCAACGCCGGCCACATCGGCCACATCAGCGTCGACCTCGACGGGGACCTCTGCCCCTGCGGGGCCCGCGGCTGCGTCGAGCGCATCGCCAGCGGCCCCAACATCGCCCGCCGCGCGCTGGAGCAGGGGTGGACCCCGGGGCCCGACGGCGACGCCACCGCCGCCGCGGTCGCCGCGTCGGCCCGCGCGGGCGACCCGGTGGCGATCGCCTCCTTCGAGCGCGCCGCGCAGGCGCTCGCGGCGGGCATCGCCGCGACGGCGACCCTCGCCGACCTCGACATCGCCGTCATCGGCGGCGGGGTCGCCGGCGCCGGAGAGGTGCTCTTCGACCCGCTGCGCCGGTCGCTGCGGGACTACGCGACGCTGTCCTTCGTCCGCCGTCTGACGGTCGCTCCCGCGCGCATGGGCACCGACGCCGGTCTGGTGGGCGCTGCGGCCGCGGCGCTCCTCGCCCGCCGTCCGGAGCGCGCCCCGGCCTGAGCCGCCCGCGAGGGCGGGGCGCGGCGGCGAGGGCCGCGCCGGGCCGTCCGCGCCGCGGTCTCACCAGTGGCGGCCCGTCTGCTGCTGCTGGGGCACGACCACCAGGAAGGCGTCCGACTCCAGGTCCATCACCACCTCCGCCGCGAGGCCCTCGTCCCTGCGGTGCCGGGCGTACTGCTCGGCGTGCCGGCTGCCCCGCGGATCTCCCGCGGGGAACTTCTCCAACACCGTACGGCGCATCTCCGTACCCCCTTGTCTCTCCCGCTCCAACGACCCGCCCCCCGAGGTGTCACGGGCAACGGCCCGGCCACAGTTGAGCGGCTGATCGGCCAACCGGTTCGGACCGCTGGTTTCCGTGGCAGGGTGTTGCGGGCAATCCACAGTGGGCTACGGAAGAGGGGGACCCGTGATCGTCTGGATCAACGGTTCATTCGGAGCGGGCAAGACCAGCACCGCGCGCGAACTGATCGATCTGATCCCCAACAGCACGTTGTTCGACCCCGAGACCATCGGCGACACCCTGCGGTTGCTGCTGCCGCGCAAGCGGCTGGACGAGGTGACCGACTATCAGGACCTGCCGATATGGCGCCGGCTGGTGGTGGACACCGCGGCCGCCCTGCTGGCCGAGCTCGGCGGGGTGCTCGTGGTGCCCATGACCGTCCTGCGCCAGGAGTACCGCGACGAGATCTTCGGTGGGCTCGCTGCCCGCCGCATAGCCGTGCGGCATGTGCTGCTGGCTCCTGCTGAAACGATTTTGCGCACCCGTATCGCCGGACGCGAGGTCCCCGGGACGCCGGACGGCGAACTCCGCGTACGGCAGTGGTCCTACGACCACATCGAGCCCTACCGCGCGGCGCTCCCGTGGCTCACCGCGGACGCCCACGTCATCGACACCGGCCACATCGACGCCCGGGAGACCGCCCGGCTCGTCGCGGCGGCGGTCGGCAGCGGCGCGGCACCCGCCTGCGAGATCGTCCAGACCCCGGAGCCGACCGCCGAGACCGTCGCCGCCGGGGTGCTGCTCTTCGACGAGGAGAACCGGGTGCTCCTCGTCGACCCGACGTACAAGCCTGGCTGGGAGTTCCCCGGCGGGGTGGTGGAACGCGGCGAGGCGCCCGCGCGCGCGGGGGTGCGGGAGGTCGCCGAGGAGCTCGGCATCCGGCTGCCCGACGTGCCCCGGCTGCTCCTCCTCGACTGGGAACCCGCCCGCCCGCCGGGCTTCGGCGGGCTGCGCCTGATCTTCGACGGCGGGCCCCTGCCCGCCGAACTGGCGCGCACCGTGCGCCTGCCCGGGCCCGAACTGCGGAGCTGGCGCTTCGTCTCCGAACAGGAGGCCGCCGGGCTGCTGCCCCCCAACCGCTACGAGCGCCTGCGCTGGGCACTGCGCGCCAGGGAGCGCGGCACGGTCCTCAACCTGGAGGCCGGCGTCCCCGTCGGCTGAACCGCCCGCCCGTGCGTCCCGCACGGCGGCTAGTCTTCTGAGTCAGGAATTCTGTTCAGATGTATAAGCTTGGTATGTGGCGCGTACTGGGCGGCCGAAGGCCGAGTTGATCCTGTCCGATGAGGAACGGGCTGCGCTCGAGGGATGGGTGCGACGTCGCTCCACGCCGCAGGCGTGGGCTCTGCGGTGCCGGATCATCCTGGCTTGTGCGGAGGGTACTTCGAACAAGGACGTCGCGGCCCGGCTCGACTCGACTCCGCATGCTGTGGGCCGCTGGCGGGCGAGATTCGTCGAGCACCGGATCGCCGGCCTGGGCGACATGCCCCGCTCGGGCGGTCCCAGGTCGGTCACCGACGAACAGGTAGCCGCGCTCGTCGCCAAGACCCTGGAGTCCGCCCCGAAGAACGCGACGCACTGGTCGACACGGTCGATGGCGAGGCAGACGGGTCTGTCGCAGTCCACGGTGTCACGGGTCTGGCGGGCGTTCGGCCTGCAGCCGCACCGCTCGGAGACCTTCAAGCTGTCGACGGATCCGTACTTCGTCGACAAGGTCCACGATGTCGTCGGCCTCTACCTGGACCCGCCCGAGCGGGCCCTTGTCTTCTGCGTGGACGAGAAGTCACAGATCCAGGCCCTGGACCGCTCTCAGCCGGTGCTGCCGATGATGCCCGGAGTGCCGCAACGCGTCACACACGACTATGTCCGCGCGGGCACCACCACCCTGTTCGCCGCCCTGGAGGTCGCCACCGGCAAGGTGATCGGTTCCCTGCACCGGCGCCACCGGGCTGAGGAGTTCAAGAAGTTCCTCATCAAGCTCGACAGTGAAGTGCCCGATGGTCTCGAGGTCCACTTGGTGCTGGACAACTACGCCACCCACAAGACCCCGGCCATCAAGACCTGGCTGCTGGCCCACCCCCGGTTCCACCTGCACTTCACACCGACCGGGTCGTCCTGGCTCAACCTGGTGGAGCGATGGTTTGCCGAGCTGACGAACAAACAGATACGGCGAGGCGTCCACAAGACAGTCCAGGCTCTGGAGCAGGACATCCGGACCTGGATCGCAGCCTGGAACACCGACCCCAAGCCCTACGTCTGGACCAAGACCGCGGACGAGATCCTCGAACGCCTCGCCTCATATCTGAATAGAATTCCTGACTCAGAAGACTAGGGCGTGTTGCGAAAGTCCCTCCTGGCCCGCGATGCCTGGCACGCTCTCCCCCAGCTACCGCTGGGAGGTACCCCCATGCCGCGTTGTCGGAGTCATCCGAGTACGCCCGGTACGAGGATGATCCTCCGCCTTGCGATCGCACGCACCAGACGCCGCAGGCCCCGCCCTTCGGGCGGACGGAGCTACTTTCGCAACACGCCCCAGTGGCCGGGCGCGGCGCCCACCGTGTCGCGGTCGGCCGGAGCCTCACCGGCCGCTTCCAGCAGCAGCCGGGTGGCGTCCTCGGTGACGGGGTCCCCGTGGCCGAAGCAGACCGTCGACGGCGCCAGTGAGGCGAGCCGGCGCACGGAGACCAGGACGGCCGCGCGGTCCACGTTGAACACGCCCGGCATCACCCGGCCCACCCCGGCCACGCAGTCGCCCGTGAACAGCACACCGTGGTGCGGCAGATGGACGGCGATCGACCCGTCGGTGTGGCCGGGGGAGTGGACCACGCGGGCGCCGTCCCCGAAGTCCAGCGGCTCCCCGTCCTCCAGCTCCCGGTCCACCCGGGTCGGCGGGGCGGGCGGCACCGTCAGCCCGTGCTCGTACAGCGGGACCTCCCAGTCCAGCAGTACGGGCTCGGGCACCGGCGCCTCGCCGCGCACCACCGGCGCGTCGAGGCGGTGCGTCAGCACCTGGGCCCCGTGCCGGGCCGCCAGCTCACCGGCCGCGCCGACATGGTCGCGGTGGCAGTGCGTCAGCACGATCCGGCGGATCCGGGCGGGGTCGAGGCCCGCGCCCCGCATCGCCTCCTCCATCAGCGGGGCGGCGCCGTGGTGACCGGCGTCGACCAGCGTCAGGTCGTCCCCGTCACGCCACAGGTACGCCTGGCCGACGGGGAAGCGGAACATGTGGAGCTGCGGCAGCACACGGATGAAGTCCATGCCGCGACGCTACGCAACCGCCCCCGCCGGTGGCCCGGTTGTCCGCCCTCCGCGATCTTCGCCGAACGCTGAACGGGACCGCTGGGGCCCGGGCCGCCGCGACCGGGCGGGGCTGGCCGGGTGGCGGGGGCCTCCCGGGGCCGCCGCGTCCGAGCCCGCTCGGCCGCGGAGCCCCCGGGGCAGGACTGCCCGGACGCGCCGCCCCCGGGTCAGGCCCGCTTGGACGCGGCGTAGTTGGAGAGGAACAGCGCCTCGGCGACGGAGAGCCGCTCCAGCTCCTCGGGCGAGACGCTCTCGTTGACCGCGTGGATCTGCGCCTCCGGCTCGCTCAGCCCGATCAGCAGGATCTCCGCCTCCGGGTAGAGCGCGGCTAGGGTGTTGCACAGCGGGATCGAGCCGCCCATGCCGGACGCCTGCATCTCCTCACCCGGGTACGCCACGCGCATCGCCTCGGCCATCGACGTGTACGCCGGGCTCGTCACGTCCGCCTTGAACGCCTGCCCCTGGCCGACCTGTTCCAGCGAGACCCGCGCGTTCCACGGCGTGTGCTTCTCGATGTGCGCGAACAGCAGCTCGGTCGCCTCCGCCGCGTCCTGGCCGGGCGGCACCCGCAGGCTGATCTGGGCACGCGCCGTCGCCGGGATGGACGGCGTGGCGCCCGCCACGGGGTGGCAGTCGATCCCGATCACGGTGACCGCGGGGCGCGCCCAGATCCGGTCCGCGACCGTCCCGCCGCCGGGCAGCTCCACGTCCGGCAGGACCCGGGCGTCCCTGCGGAACTCCTCCTCCGGGTACTGGAGTCCGTCCCACTCGGCCCGCGCGGGCAGGCCGTCGATCACCGTCGAGCCGTCCTCGGCCCGCAGCGAGTCCAGCACGCGGATCAGCGCGGCCAGCGCGTCGGGGGCCGCCCCGCCGAACTGCCCGGAGTGGAGGTTGCCCTCCAGGGTGTCGATCCGCACCCGGATCATCGTCATCCCGCGCAGGGTGGCCGTCACCGTCGGCAGGCCCACCCGGAAGTTGCCGGTGTCGCCGATGACGATCGCGTCGGCCGTCAGCAGCTCCGGGTGCGCCTCCGCGTACCGCTCCAGACCGCCCGTGCCCTGCTCCTCCGAGCCCTCCACGATCATCTTGACCGTGACCGGGACACCGCCGTTCGCCCGGAGCGCGCGCAGCGCGAGCAGATGCATCACGAAGCCGCCCTTGCAGTCGGCCGCGCCCCTGCCGTACCAGCGGCCGTCGCGCTCCGTCAGTTCGAACGGCGGGCTGAGCCAGGCCGCCTCGTCCAGCATGGGCTGCACGTCGTAGTGGGCGTACAGCAGCACCGTCGGCGCCCCGGCCGGGCCGGGCAGCACGCCGTACACCGACTGGGAGCCGTCGGGGGTGTCCAGCAGGGCGACGTCCTCGAAGCCCTCCGCACGCAGGGCGCCGGCCACCCATTCGGCCGCCGCCTCGCACTCGCTGCGCGGGGCGACCGCCTCGTCCGCCACCGACTGGAAGGCCACCAGCTCCGTCAGCTCCGCCTTGGCGCGGGGCATGAGTGAGGCGACGGTCTCGGCGATCGGATGGGCGGTCATGGGCACGCTCCTTGTGGGTGCGACGTTGTGCGTTGTGTGTACAGCGAATGTGTGGCCGATCCTCCCACAGCGGGCGGGAGAGGCCCGCGCCGTAGGATGCGTGCGAGAGCATGGGCCACAGGTCGGATCGGGAGCAGAAGGACATCGTGAGCAGCGAGAACGATGCCACCGGAGCAGAGGCGGCAGATGAGCTTGGCGACGAAGCGGTGTGGGACGTCGTCGTGGTCGGCGCAGGACCTGCCGGAGCGTCGGCTGCGTATGCGGCGGCGGTGAGCGGCCGCAGGGTGCTGCTCCTGGAGAAGTCGGGGCTGCCCCGGTACAAGACGTGCGGCGGTGGAATCATCGGGCCGTCCCGCGACAGCCTCCCCCCGGGCTTCGAACTGCCGTTGCAGGACAAGGTCCACGCCGTGACGTTCACCCTGGGCGGCCGGATGGCGCGCACCCGCCGGTCCCGGCGGATGCTGTTCGGGCTGATCAACCGGCCCGAGTTCGACGCCCAGCTCGTCGAGCACGCGGAGAAGGCCGGCGCGGTGGTGCGCACCGGTGTCACGGTCTCCCGCGTGGAGCAGCACGGCCCCGCGGTCCCCGACCGCCGGACGGTCGCCGTCGTCCTGTCCCCGACCGGCTCGTCCGGCGAGGGGTCCGAGGAGACGGTCCTCGCCCGGGCGGTCGTCGGCGCCGACGGCAGCGCCAGCCGGATAGGCGCCCATGTGGGCGTGAAACTCGACCAGGTCGACCTCGGCCTGGAGGCGGAGATCCCGGTTCCGGAGACCGTCGCCGAGGACTGGGCGGGGCGGGTCCTGATCGACTGGGGCCCGATGCCCGGCAGTTACGGCTGGGTCTTCCCCAAGGGCCGGACGCTGACGGTCGGCGTCATCTCCGCACGCGGCGAGGGCGCGGCCACCAAGCGGTACCTGGAGGACTTCATCGCCCGTCTGGGCCTGGCCGGCTTCGAACCGGCCGTCTCCTCGGGCCATCTGACCCGCTGCCGCAGCGAGGACTCGCCGCTCTCCCGCGGCCGGGTCCTGGTCTGCGGCGACGCGGCCGGGCTGCTGGAGCCGTGGACGAGGGAGGGCATCTCGTTCGCCCTGCGCTCGGGCCGGCTCGCGGGGGAGTGGGCGGTGCGCGTCGCGGAGTCGCACGACGCGGTGGACGCCCGCAGGCAGGCGCTCAACTACGCCTTCGCCATCAAGGCGGGGCTGGGCGTCGAGATGGCCGTCGGCCGGCGGATGCTCACGGTGTTCGAACGCCGCCCGGGGCTGCTCCACGCGGTCCTCACCGGTTTCCGTCCCGCCTGGAACGTCTTCGCGGACATCACCCGCGGCTCGACGACCCTCGCCGGGATGGTGCGGACGCATCCGCTGGCGCGCCGGGCGCTCGACATCCTGGACAAGCGGGCGGCGTCCTCCTAGCCGGCGGGCCCGCACACATCGAACAGGGGCCGGTCCCGGGCGCACGTCGCCCGGGACCGGCCCCTGTTCGGCTTCCGGGCGGGTGTGCGGGGGCTCGGCTGGAGGCGGGTGCTCGGTGGTGGGGTGGGTGCGCGGTGGGTGGGCGCGGTGGGTTGGGACGCGGGTGGGTGCGCGGTGGGTTGGGACGCGGGTGGGTGCGCGGTGGGTGGGCGCGGTGGGTTGGGACGCGGGTGCGCGGTCAGCCGGTGAGGGTGATACGGAAGACGGGGTGGTCGGGGGCGGCGGTCAGCAGCTCCTCGTCCGAGGAGGCCGCCGTCACGCCCTGGAAGTACTGGTTGACCTCCCAGCCCCACTTCTCCAGGTAGGCGCGCAGGACGGCGGGCTTCTCCGCGTCCGGGATCTCCGTGGCGGTGAACGTCCTCACCTTCCGCCCGACCCGGAGCTCGCCGCCGCCCGCCGCGCGCATGTTGCGCACCCACTGGGAGTGGCCGCGCGCGGAGACCAGGTAGCGGGTGCCCTCGTGGACGTGCTGGTTCACGGGGACGCGCTGCATCGTTCCGCTCCTGCGTCCGCGGACGGACATCTCCGCCGTGCCGAGCAGGCTGACGCCGTGGCGTGCCAGCCAGCCGACGAACCGGTTGAACCGCACGTTGAGGGCGCTGCCCCGGAGGTAGTACGGGGGCGGCTTCAGGGTGTTCCGGGCCTCGTTCCGGGTGTTCGGCGCCTGCTTCGGGGAGGGCTGGGTCTGCGGCATCGGAAGTCCCTTGTCGGTCGGTCGGCGGTGGGAACGGTGGTCGGCCGGTGGTCGGCATGGCCCGGTTTCGAGAGCACTGCTCTCGCTTGAGATCAGTGTGCACGGATCGGTGCACCAAAGCAAGAGCACTGCTCTCTGTTTTGTGTGCCGCTCTCGACGTGTGGCACCGCTCTCCGTGTGTCACGCCGCTCTCGATGTGCGGTGCCGCTCTCCCCGCGCCGCGCCGCTCCCGGAGCAGAGCAGTGCTCCGTTTGCAGTGCGATGATCTGTTTGAAGTGCGGTGCTCCGGCGCGTGGCAGACTGACCCGCATGACAAGCGTGCGCGGGGCCAGGGAACGGGCCCGGATCGAAGTCACCGCGGCCATCAAGGAGGAGGCCCGCCGCCGGCTCGCCGCCGAGGGCGCCGCGAAACTGTCGCTGCGCGCCGTCGCCCGCGAGCTCGGCATGGTCTCCTCAGCGCTCTACCGCTACTTCCCGAGCCGCGACGAACTGCTGACGGCCCTGATCATCGACGCCTACGACGCCGTGGGCGCCGCCGCCGAGGCGGCCGCGGCCCGCCCCGGCAGCGCCACCACCCCCAGCGGGGAGAAGCCGGTCCCGCACGGTGCCCACTTCCTGCGCTGGACGGCCGTCTGCGCCGCCGTCCGCGCCTGGGCCCTCGCCCACCCCCACGAGTACGCCCTGATCTACGGCTCGCCCGTGCCCGGTTACAGCGCGCCCAAGGACACCGTGGGCCCGGCCTCCCGGGTCGGACTGGTCCTCGTCGGCATCGCGCGCGACGCCTTTCTCGCCGAGGGCCTCGCCGTCCCGCCGCTGGGCGGCCGCATGACGGCGGAGGCCCGGCGCATCGCCGACGACGTCGCGCCCGATCTGCCGCCGCCGGTGGTGGCGGCGCTCGTCGCCGCGTGGGCGCAGCTCTTCGGGCTGCTCTCGTTCGAGTTGTTCGGACAGTTCGAGCGGGTCGTGGAGGAGCGTGACGTCTTCTTCGGCCACGCGACGGCCCGCCTCGCCGCCGAGGTGGGCCTGCGCCCGCCGCCCGCCGCCGCCCGGCCCTGGGGGTAGGCGCCCGCCCCGCGGACGGGCGCCCGCGCGAAGCCCCGGCGGAAACATGCAGGCCCCGCGCCCCGCGTACTTCCCGGGGAGTACGCGCGACCGCCCCGGCGGGGTGACGCGCGCGGGCCGGGGGCCGGTCTAGCGTGGCCGGTATGGAACTGCAGCGGGGCCCCGCAGGAGGTGGCCCGCCCCGCCACCGGGAAGGGCCACCGCTGCTGCGGCGGTGGGAGGAGCGGCGCGACCCCCGCCGGATCCCCTGGGTGTCGACGCTCGTGCTGGCCGTCGTCGTGATGGTCGGCAGCGGCTTCGCCGCCGAGGGCCAGGAGGCCACCCGGGAGCCGCTCGACGTCTTCGCCCGTGTCCTGCTCCTGGCGGGCCCGGCGCTGCTGTTGCTGCGCAACCGGTACCCGGTGCCCGTGGTCTTCGGTGTGTGCGGCGTCGCGCTGGTGTACCTGTCCGCCGGGTACCCGTACGGGCCGGTGTTCCTGACGGTGGCCGTCGCCTGCTTCGCGGCCGTCGTCGCCGGACGCCGCCGGGCCGCCTGGTGGGCGGTCGGGCTGCTGTGGGCCGGGCATCTGCTCGTCGCGCACTGGCTCTACGCCTGGCTGCCCCCGGCGGGGGACCGGGCCGCGCCGTGGGGCCAGGAGGTCGCGGTCACCGCCTGGGTGGCCGCCGTGCTGGCCGCCTCCGAGCTGGCCCGCGTGCGGCGGGAGGTCAGCGCCCGGGAGCGCGAGGAGCGGGAGGCCGCCGAACGCCGCCGCGCCGACGAGGAGCGGCTGCGGATCGCCCGGGAGCTGCACGACGTCCTCGCCCACTCCATCGCCGTGATCAACGTGCAGGCGGGCGTGGGCCTGACGCTCCTCGACGACGACCCCGAGCAGGCCAGGGCCGCGCTGACGACCATCCGGGCGGCGAGCAAGGAGGCCCTGGGGGAGGTGCGCCAGGTGCTGGACCGGCTGCGGTCGCCCGGCGAGGCGCCCAGGGCTCCCGCGCCCGGGCTGGACCGGCTGCCCGAGCTGGTCGAGCAGGCAGCGGCGGCGGGTCTGGCCGTCACGGTCGAGCGGACGGGCGAGGAGGCCCCCGCGCTGTCGCCGGGCGCGGATCTGGCCGCGTTCCGCATCGTCCAGGAGGCGCTCACCAACGTGGTGCGCCATTCCGGCTCCCGGACGGCGCGGGTCGCGATCGCCCGCACGCCCGGCCGCCTGGTGCTGCGGGTCGACGACGAGGGGCCCGCCACCGGGTCGGACGCCGGAGGCAGCGGCAACGGGCTCGCCGGCATGCGGGAGCGGGCCGCCGCGCTGGGCGGCACCGTCGAGGCGGGCACCCGGCCGGACGGCGGTTTCCGGGTCCGGGCCGAACTGCCCCTGCGGAGCGAGGAGGAGACATGATCCGGGTGGTGCTGGCGGACGACCAGGCCCTGGTGCGGGCGGGATTCCGGGCACTGCTCGGCGCCCAGCCCGACATCGAGGTCGCCGGGGAGGCGCCGGACGGGGGCGAAGCGGTGCGCCTGGTCGGGGAGCTGCGCCCCGACGTGGTGCTGATGGACATCCGGATGCCGGTCCTCGACGGGCTGGAGGCGACCCGCAGGATCACGGGCGACGCGCGGCTGTCCGCGGTGAAGGTGGTCATGCTCACCACCTTCGAGCTGGACGAGTACGTCTTCGAGGCGATCCGCTCGGGCGCCTCCGGTTTCCTGGTCAAGGACACCGAGCCCGGGGAACTGCTGCGCGCCGTGCGGGCGGTGACGGAGGGCGACGCGCTGCTGTCGCCCGGGGTGACCCGGCGGTTGATCGCGGAGTTCGCGGCCCGCTCCCGGGCTCCCGCCGGCGCGGCGCCCCTCGCCGGTCTGACCGAACGCGAGCGCGAGGTCATGGCGCTGGTCGGCATGGGCCTGTCGGCGAGGAGATCGCCCGCCGCCTGGTCGTCAGCCCGCTCACCGCGAAGACCCACGTCAGCCGGACGATGGTGAAGCTCGGCGCCCGCGACCGCGCCCAACTGGTCGTGCTGGCCTACGAGTCCGGCCTGGTCCGCCCGGGGTGGCTCGGCTGACCCCTGGTACCGGAGCCGCCCGGGGTGGCTCGGCTGAGCCCCCGGCGCCGGAGCGGCCCGGGGGGCCGGAGGCCCCGGGGCTCAGGCGCCGTGCGGTCGTGCGGTGTGCGCGGGGCGGCCCGTGTCGCCGAGCAGCCGGACGAACATGCCCAGCGCGCACGCCTGGATCAGCACCGCCGCCACCAGCGCCGGATAGAGGAACGCCGCCGATTCCGCGACCCCCTCGCCGAACAGCGTCCCGAGGGCCATCAGCCCGAAGATCGCCGGCGCGGCCAGCAGGAACAGCCAGATCCCGGCCATCGACGCGTCGTCGTGGTGGACGAACGCGGTGTCGACGGCGACGAAGACGGCCGCCGCGGCGACCAGCCCCAGATAGATCCGGGAGGCGAGGTTGCCGAAGGTCAGTCGTACGAGCGCGGTCAGTCGGGCGTTCATGGCCGTCTCCCCCATGGTCGTGGTGCTTTCCATGGTGCGCCCGTCCGGGTGAACGCGCCTGAGTACGGCTACTCAGGCGCGTGCCGGCCGGCTCCGGAGCCCGTGCTCAGCCGTGCCCGACGGCCGCCCGGGCGGGCTCCGCGTTGCCGGGGAGCGGCTCGTGACGGGTCACCTCGGCGCCCGGGGCGGAGGCGTGCCGTGCCGCGTACGCGATCACCGCGGCGCCGCCGGCCAGCAGCGCGACCGTGGTGAGCGCGGCCGGCAGGGAGAACCAGTCGGCGAGGAAGCCGATCGCGGGCGGGCCGAGCAGCATGCCGCCGTAGCCGAGCGTGGACGCCGCCGCGACACCGGCGGGACCGGCCAGGGCGCCCGCCCTGCCGACGGCCACGGGGAAGATGTTGGCGAGTCCGAGCCCGGCGACGGCGAACCCGGCGAGGGCCGCCCACACCGTGGGGGCCAGCGCGCCGAGCAGCATGCCCGCGGCGGCGGTGGCGCCGCCCAGGACGAGGGTGCGGGTCTGGCCCAGCCGCTCCAGCAGCAGCGTGCCGCTGAGCCGGCCGGCGGTCATCGCCAGGGCGAAGAGCGAGTAGCCGGCGGCGGCGACACCGGGGTGCGCGTGGAGGTCCTGCTCCAGGTGGAGCGCGCTCCAGTCGGCCATCGCCCCCTCCCCGTACGCGGTGCACAGCGCGATCACACCGAAGAGCACCACGAGCCTGCGGGTGCGCCCGGTGAGCCGGGCCGGTGCGGAGGTGCCGCCGGGCGACGCCTCGGGGGCGGTCGTGCGGTGGGCCAGCAGGGCCGGGGCCGCGAGCGCGGTGACGGCGAGGCCGGCGACGGTGAGCGCCAGCAGGTGGACGGTGGGGGACAGGCCGCCCGCCACCAGCCCGCCGAGCCCCGCGCCGACCATGCCGCCGAGGCTGAACGCCGCGTGGAACCCGGGCATCACGGGCCGTCGCAGCGCCGCCACCAGGTCGACGGCCGCGCTGTTCATCGCCACGTTGATGCCGCCGTAGGCGGCGCCGAAGACCAGGAGCACCAGGCCGAGCGCGAGCGCCGAGTGGGTCAGCGGGGGCAGCGCCATGCTCAGCGAGAGCAGCACGGCGCTGCACACCGTCACGGCGGGGCTGCCGTAGCGGCGGCACAGCCGGCCGGTGAGGGTCATGGTGACGACGGCGCCGGCGGAGACGCCGAGCAGCGCGAGACCGAGGTCGCTCGCGGAGGCGCCGGTCTGCTCCTTGATGGCGGGGATCCGGACGACCCAGCCGGCGAAGAGGAAGCCGTCGAGGGCGAAGAAGACGGTGAGGGCGATGCGGACGCGGGACAGGGAGGTGGAGGCGGTGTTTCCGCCGGGGCCCCCCGGAACGGCCGTCCGTAGTTTGTTTAGAAGCGGCACAAACTCAGGATAGGGGCTGGAGCCCTTCCGGTACAAGGCGGCGGAGGGGCCTGACGGATCATGGGAGACTCGCCTTCATGAACGGCAAGGTGACGTCCACCCGGACGAGACTGGAGAGAGGCCGCAGCGCGCTCGGCCCCGCCCTGGAACTGGTTCACACGGGACGCGCCCCCACGCGTGCCGTGCTCACGGCCGAACTGGGCGTCACCCGCGCCACCGCCGGCGCCGTCGCCGCCGAACTGGAGGCGCTCGGCCTCATCCGCGTCGACTCCCGCCCGGGGGCCGCCGCCGGCTCCCAGGGCAGGCCCTCCCACCGGCTCGCCGTCGACGAGAACGGGCCCGTCGTCCTCGCCGCCCAGGTGCACGCCGACGGATTCCGGGCGTCCCTCGTCGGCCTCGGCGGCCGCACCGTGGCCACCGCCCCCGGCGCGACCACCGTCCAGGCCGACCCGGCGCAGGTCCTCGGCGAGGTCGTCACCGCCGGGGCCGAGCTGCTGCGCGCGAGCGGACGGCGCTGTGTCGGCGCCGGGCTGGCCGTCCCGTCGGCCGTGGCCGAACCGGAGGGCACGGCCCTCAATCCCCTGCACCTCGCCTGGCCGGCCGGGGCGCCCGTGCGCGACATCTTCGCCGAGCAGGTCGCCGCCGCCGGCATCACCGGCCCCGCCTTCACCGGCAACGACGTCAACCTCGCCGCCCTCGCCGAGCACCGCCACGGCGCCGGGCGCGGCGCCCAGCACCTGCTCTGCGTCGCCACCGGGCACCGCGGCGTCGGCGGCGCGCTCGTGCTCGACGGACGGCTGCACAGCGGCAGTTCGGGCCTGGCGCTGGAGGTCGGCCACCTCACCGTCAGCCCCGAGGGCCGGCCCTGCCACTGCGGCAGCCGCGGCTGCCTCGACGTCGAGGCCGACCCGCTCGCCTTCCTCACGGCCGCCGGACGCGACCCGGGCCCCGAGGTGTCCCTCCTCCAGCAGGCCCGGGACATGCTGCGCGCCGAGTACGGCGACCCGGGCGTGCGCACCGCCGCCGAGGCGCTGATCGACCGCCTCGGCCTCGGCCTCGCCGGACTGGTGAACATCCTCAACCCGGACCGCATCATCCTCGGCGGCCTCCACCGCGAGCTGCTGGAGGCCGACCCGGAGCGGCTGCGGGCGGTCGTCGCCGACCGCAGCCTGTGGGGGCGCAGCGGGGGAGTGCCGATCCTGCCCTGCACGCTCGACCACAACAGCCTGGTGGGCGCGGCCGAGCTGGCCTGGCAGCCGGTCCTCGACGACCCGCTGGCCGCCCTCGCCTGACCGCTCCCCCCACGTGCCCGCGCCCGGCGCGGGCCACCCGTCCGGCGCAGCGGCGGCGGAACGCGGGGCCCGTACCGGGTAGTCGAGGCCGTATGACCGAGACACCGTCCGGCCCGCGGCGCATGCAACGGTTCGAGGAGCTGCACCGCAGGGTGGCCGAGTCACCGGCCGGACTCGCGTGGAACCGGGGCCGGGAGATGGAGCTGATGCACCGGGCGATGGGCTTCGCCGCGCTCGGCTTCCTCACCCTCGTCCCGCTGCTCGTCGTCGTCGCGGCCGCCGACCCGGTCAGCGCCCAGGGGTTCGCGCGCTGGCTCGTGCAGGCCCTCGGTGTCTCGAAGGAGTCCCAGCAGGAGGTCGAGGAACTGTTCGGCATGCCCGGACAGGCGCTCCAGCGCACCACCGCGTTCGGTCTGGCCGCACTGGCCGTGTTCGGCCTGACCTTCGGGTCCGCCGTGCAGACGGGCTACGAGAAGGTGTGGGACCTCCCCACGGCGCGCTGGCACACCATGTGGCGGCACGTGGTGTGGCTGGCGCTGCTGATCCTCTTCCTCATGACCTTCGTCAACACCCCCGAGCCGGGATCGGTGCTGGTGTCGGCGGTGGCCGCGGCCGCCGACCTGCTCGGCACCTTCCTGTTCTTCTGGGCGTCGCAGCGCCTGCTCCTCGGCGGGCGGGTGCGCTGGCGCGCGCTGCTGCCCGGCGCCGTGCTGACCGCGCTCGCCATGCTCGGCCTGCGGGTCTTCTCCCAGCTCGTGTTCTCCCCGCTGATCGCCTCGAACGCGGTGACCTACGGCCCCTTCGGCACGGTGCTCGTCGTCCAGTCGTGGCTCGTCGGTGTCGGCGTGGTGGTCTACGGCGGCGCGATCGCCGGGCGGATCGTCCACGAGACACGGACCCGCCGGCGCCTGGAGCGCGCCCTCTCCGAGCACACCCTCTGACCCGGGAACCGCCGCGCGGCACGGGCCCCGTCAGGCCCGGGCGCGTCCTCCGCCGGCGCGCCCCCGTCCCGCGCGGACCTCCCGCTCCGTCCTGTCGGAGCGCGCCTTCACCAGTGCCGGCCGCGCCGCAGGGCGGCCCGTCCGGGCGCCGAGACATGGAGCACGCGGTAGCGCTCGCCCGCGGCGGCCGGGGCGCCGTGCTCCCAGAGCGTCAGCTCCATCAGCTCCCAGCGGCGCGGATCGACGGCGAGGGCCGCGCAGACGACCCCGTCGAGCCCCGCGAGCCGTTCGGTCTCCGCCACCGCCCCGGCCACGGCCTCCCCGGGGGAGACCTCGGCGGGGACCCGCGTGGTGCGGCGCACGGCGGTGCGCGCGGGCGCCGCCGCCGACGGCCCGTCGGCGAAGAACAGCCCCGACCAGTGCTCCACCGCCGGGCGGCCGAAGTCGTCCACGATGCCCTGGAAGCCGGGGCCCCACAGGAAGGCGTTCATGCCCTCGGCGGCGTTCCACAGGTAGAGCGGCGCGTACTGGTTCACCGGGGAGTCGTCGCCCCGTTCGCGTGTCAGGTACGCCTTGAGGCCGAGGCCGGGGAAGTCGTCGAGGAGGTGCCCGCGGGTTGCCACCCGCCGCCGGACGATCCCCATGTCGTAGTCGGCGGGCAGGGTGATCCGGTACTGCATGGCGTGCACGTCTCTCATACCTCCGGGGTGCGGTGGTCGTCGGGTGCGAGCAGGGCGAGCAGTCCGTGCACGGCGGCGTCGAACGCCGCGGGCGACCCGGTGGCGCGGGCCAGGACGTAGCCGCCCTGGACGGTCGCCACCACGGCCGCCGCGGTGGCGGACGCGTCGAGGCCCGGACGCAGCCCGCCTCCGGCGGTGCCCTCGGCGACGATCCCGGTGAGCCTGCCGCGCAGCCAGTCCAGGGTCTCGTCCACCGGTGCGCGCAGCGTCTCGTCCGCCGTCACCTCGGGGTCCATGGTGAGCCGTCCGACCGGACAGCCCCTCAGCACGTCCCGCTCGCGCAGCAGATACGCCGCGATCCGCTCGTAGGGCGTGCCCGGCCCGTCGAGCGCGCTCTCCGCCGTGCCGCGCATCTCGTCCGCGGTGCGGCGGATCGCGGCGAGGGCGAGTGCGGGCTTGCCGCTGAAGTGGTGGTACATGCTGCCCTGGCCCGCGCCGGCCAGCCGCTGGATCGCCTTGGGGCTGGTGCCCACGTAGCCCCGTTGCCACAGCAGGTCGCGCGTGGCGGAGATCAGCCGTTCCGGAGTGCTCATGACGTCACTGTACATACCAGTAGGTACAGAGGGTCGGGATTTCCGCACGGGCCCGCCCCCGGGAGCCCGTACTGCCGGGGAGGTACGCGAGGTGTCGCCGGGCGTACGACGACGGCGGACCGCTCGCGGAGGAGGGTCGAGACATACCGCGCAACCGCGTACCGCGCAGCACCGAGGAGCTGAACCGCCATGAACACGCTTGCTTTCGACGGGCCCGGCCCGTGGGTCCTGTTCTTCCCCCTGGTCTGGGCCGCCGTGGTGGTCGGCGCCGTCACCCTGCTGCGCCGCACCGGTGTGCTGCGGGGCGGGCGGCCGCCGTGGCGGGGAGGGCGTCCCGCCGTCCCGGAGAGCTCGCCGATCGCCCTGCTCGGCCGCCGGTTCGCCGCGGGCGAGATCGACGAGGAGGAGTACTGGCGCAGGCTCTCCGTCCTCGGCGAACAGTTCGACCGCTCCCGGGGCGCCGGGTGACGGACCGCCCCGGGGCGACCGTGCGACGGACCGCCCCGGGGCGACCGTGTGAGCCGGCTCGCGGGCGGTCCGTCACGACGGACGCCCGGTGGGCCCGGAAAAGGGGGCGGCGGGCCGGAAGGTGTCCGGCCCGCCGCCCCCCTTTTCCGCAGGGTCAGCCCGCGACGGCCGACCTGGCGGTCGATGCTCTCTCGACGACCACCTCGGGCAGCTTCGTCAGCGGCCCGGTCGTGGTCGCCCCGTACACGGCGGGGTAGGCGGACAGGGACACCACCGGCGGATCGGCCGGCAGGGTGAACCAGACGACCTTCCCCGCCTCGCCCCGCGGCCGCACGCCCCAGCTCTCGCTGACGGCGGCGATCAGGGCGAGACCGCGCCCATGGGTCGAGGACGCGTCCGCGTCGAAGACGGTCGGCAGGCGCGGGTCGTGGTCCTGGACGGAGACCGTGAGGCGGTCGAGCAGCAGCTCGACGTCCACGGTGCATCTCTTGTCCGGCGACGCGTGCCGGTGGACATTGGTCAGCAACTCGGTGACACCGAGGGCGGCATGGTCGATCAGAGGATCGAGATGCCAGTAGCGCAGTTGCGCAGAAATGATTCTGCGGACCTGACCGATCCGCGACGGCAGGGCCTGGAGCTCCACCGTGCAGTGCCTGCTGGGCTGGCTGATCACGGCTGCGACTCCCCGAAATAGTCCGGAAGAAGACGAGACAAGAGATCCAGCAGTCGGCCGCCTGCTGAAACAGGCCGGCGGGGCTGGATCTCAGCGTGACCGCCGGTGAACCCTGAGTGATGTGGAACCAGCGTGAACCACTGCCGGGTGGGCCGCAACCCGCGGACGGCGTGCCGCCCGCCTCAGTCCTTGCCGCCGCCCGCCCCGCGCACGGCGTCGAGGAAACGGCCCGCGAGCAGCTTCGCGTCGGGCCTGCGGCCCCGCTGGCCCATCGTCAGGCGGTAGCGGCGGCCGTTCACCGTCGCCACCGTGCTGTCGTCGCCGGCGAACCACGGTCTGCCGGCGGTGACCGCGCGCACCGGCGCGCTGTCGATGATGCGGCCGTAACTGGTCATCAGGGCCAGCCGGCCGTCCTTGATGCGCACCTGTCCGGCACGGGTCAGCGACCGCGGCCAGCGCTCGATGCGCACGCCCGTGGCACTGAAATCAGGCTCAGCGGTCGACATGGTGTCCGCCCCCCTCACAGCGATCCTGGTGGAAGTCTGCACATGCGGACCCCCGAGCGCCAGTATGCCTGGCGGACATCGGCCACAAGCCCTGCCTATGGATCCCCAAAGCGAACGTTTGCCCAGGTGAGGGGCTTACTGTTGGCTGTGGGGGCCGTAGGGGACCTCTGGTGGCACAGGCAAGGAACGGCACAGATGAGCACGAGTGAGAATCCGGTGACCGCACCCGGACCGCACCACGCATCCGCCGAACGGGTGAGAGAGGCGGACGCGGGGCGCCCCGTCGCCACCGTGGACGTCGACCGCAGCGACGCCCGGTACCGGAGCTGGCTGAAAGAAGCCGTCCGCAAGGTGCAGGCGGACGCCAACCGCTCGGCCGACACGCATCTGCTGCGCTTCCCGCTCCCCGACGACTGGGGCATCGACCTCTACCTCAAGGACGAGTCCACCCACCCGACGGGCAGCCTCAAGCACCGCCTGGCGCGCTCGCTGTTCCTGTACGGCCTGTGCAACGGGTGGATCCGGCCGGGCAAGCCGGTCATCGAGGCGTCCAGCGGCTCCACCGCCGTCTCCGAGGCGTACTTCGCCAAGCTGATCGGCGTTCCCTTCGTCGCCGTCATGCCGCGCACCACCAGCCCCGAGAAGATCCGGCTGATCGAATTCCACGGCGGGCAGTGCCACTTCGTCGACGACCCGCGCGGGATGTACGAGGAGTCCGCGCTGCTGGCCGAGCGCACCGGCGGCCACTACATGGACCAGTTCACCTACGCGGAGCGCGCCACCGACTGGCGCGGCAACAACAACATCGCCGAGTCCGTCTACCAGCAACTGCGCCTGGAGCGTTACCCCGAGCCCGCGTGGATCGTGGCGACCGCGGGCACCGGCGGCACGTCGGCCACCATCGCGCGCTACGTCCACTACATGCAGTACGACACCCGGATCTGCGTCCCCGACCCGGAGAACTCCTGCTTCTTCGACGGCTGGACGCACGGCGACCCGCACGCCGGCAGCGACTGCGGCTCGCGCATCGAGGGCATCGGGCGCCCCCGGATGGAGCCCAGCTTCGTGCCGGGCGCCATCGACCGGATGATGAAGGTCCCCGACGCCGCCAGCATCGCCGCCGTCCGGGCGCTGGAGAAGGCCATCGGGCGCCGCGCGGGCGGATCGACGGGCACCGGGCTGTGGAGCGCGCTGAAGATCGTCGCCGAGATGCTCGGCAAGGGGGAGCGGGGCAGCGTCGTCACCCTGATCTGCGACCCGGGCGACCGCTACCTCGACAAGTACTACTCGGACGCCTGGCTCGCCGGACAGGGGCTGGAGATCCGGCCGTACATCACGGCGATCGAGACGTTCCTCGACACGGGGGAGTGGCCCTGCTGAGAGCGGTGATGCCGGGCCGCTGACCTGAATCGGGCCCGCTGCCGAACTGCCCGGGCTGCCGCCCCGGACCGCCGGGCGGGTGCTATCCGCCCGCCCGGCCGGAGAGCAGCCCGTCGAGCGCGCGGCCGAACACGATCCGCCCCGCGCGCGTCAGCAGCGGGTCCAGGGCGCGGGGCAGCCCGCGCACCCGCAGCTCCTCCGTCCACAGCACCACCGAGCCGGCGGCGCCGGGGTGCACCTCGATCTCCGCCCAGCCGGTCACCACCCGGCCGCGCTTCTCCAGCCGGCACACCCCGGCCCGGTCCGGCGCGGGGGGCTCCCAGCGGACGATCTCCATCGGATCGTCGAACCCCGCCCGGCCCGCGCCCGTGCGCGCCACGAACACCGTGCCCGCGCCCACCGGCCCGGGCGTCGTCACCGACACCGAGGTCAGGGGCACCCCGGCGGAGTGCGCCGGCCAGTCCGTCACACGCCGCCAGCACTCGGCGGCGGGCAGTCCCGTCGTGCGCCCGATCCGGAAGACGGCCACCGGCTCAGCCCTCCCCGTCCGCGGCCGCCGCGGCCTGTCCGGCCTGTCCGGCCTGCCCGGTGTCCCCGTCCGAGGCCCGTTCCCCGGCGACGACCAGGGTGGGGAGGTGCTCGGCCGCCTCGGCGCGCGCGTCCGGCGGCAGCCCGGCATCCGTGACCAGGGTGTCCACGTCGGACAGCCCGGCGAACGAACTCAGCCCCACGGTGCCCCACTTGGTGTGGTCGGCGACCACCACGACCCGGCGGGCGGCGTCCACCAGACGCCGGTTGGTCTCGGCCTCCGCCAGGTTGGGCGTCGACAGACCGGCCTCCACCGAGATCCCGTGCACCCCGATGAAGAGCACGTCGAAGTGGAGCGCGCGGATCGTCCGGTCGGCCACCGGGCCGACCAGGGCGTCCGACGGGGTGCGCACCCCGCCCGTCAGCACCACGGTGGCCGCGCCCGGCCGGGGAGCGGCACCGCCCGGGTGCTGCGCCGCGTGGAAGACGTCGGCGACCCGCAGGGAGTTGGTCACGACCGTCAGGTCCGGCACCTCCAGCAGATGGTGGGCCAGCGCGTACGTGGTGGTGCCGCCGGACAGGGCGATCGCGCTGCCGGGGACCGCGAAGCGCGCCGCCGCCCGCGCGATGTCCTCCTTGGCGGTCAGCTCCAGCGCCGACTTGGCCTCGAACCCCGGCTCGTGGGTACTCGCCTCGACGACCGGCACGGCCCCGCCGTGCACCTTCTCCACCACACCGAGCCGCGCCAGCGCGTCCAGGTCCCGGCGCACCGTCATGTCGGAGACACCGAGCCGGCGGGTGAGCTCGTTGACGCGTACGCCGCCACGCCGCCGGACCTCGTCGAGGATCAGGGCGCGGCGCTGCTCCGCCAGGAGATTCTGGTTGTCGGTCACCGTCGGGCCGGCTCCTTCCGTGTCGACACCGTGGCCTGAGGCACCGCGTCCGCTGACAAGTGCCCCATCCTCGCACGAACCTTCGGCCGCCCCGAGGCGGGGAGATTCGGTGAGATCCGTGCGGTGTCCGGCCCGGATCCGGGATTCTGGTGCACGCAACGCCGCACCGAGTCCCGCCGCCGAACGGAAAGCGAGCCGCGCC
Source organism: Streptomyces zhihengii (assembly GCF_016919245.1). NCBI lineage: Bacteria > Bacillati > Actinomycetota > Actinomycetes > Kitasatosporales > Streptomycetaceae > Streptomyces > Streptomyces zhihengii. The sequence goes on from NZ_JAFEJA010000002.1 coordinate 754,858, forward strand.
CGTGACCCCTGCCCACCCGGCACCGTACGGCGAAGGTCCCGCCCTGGAACTGCTCGTCCACGGCGTCGGCGGCGCCACTCCCGAGGAGATGCTCGGCGATCCGCGCACGGTGCGGATCACGGGCGACACCAAGGCGGCGGTGTACCGCCGCACCGACGACGCCGAGGCCGAGCAGCAGCCCGAGCGGTACACCGACCGGCCCGTTCCCGAGGCGTACGTCTGGTCCAACCTCACCTCGGGCAACGGCGCCCGGGCCCTGTGGCTGCTGCTCCTGCCGTTCATGATCGCCAACCTCGCGCACTGGATGCGCCCGCGCGCCCGCGGCAGCCGGCGCACCACCCGGCTCTACGGGGTGCTGGTGCGGCTGATCGCGCTCAGCCTCACCGTGCTGCTCACCGCCGCGGCCTGCGCGGTCGCCCTGGACCTGGTCGCCTGGCAGTGCGCGGGCTCGGCCGGGTGCGCGGGGGAGCGGGCCTGGCTCGGCTTCCTCTCGGCCGACCGGGGCGGCTGGTGGTCGCAGCCGGGCCGCCGCCTGGCCCTCGCCGCGGCGGTGCCCACCGCGCTCGTCGCCCTCCTCTGGTACCTCTCCAACCGGACCTGGAGCGCGTACGAGTCGCAGCGGCCCCCGACCGGCGAGGCGGGCTTCCCGCCCGACGACGCGGACGACGACCTCGACGAGGAGGCGGGCGCCCCCGTGCCCGCCGCCCGGACCGCCCCCGGCTGCGAGCCCCCGGGCAGTGAGCTCCCGAGCAGTCAGCCCCCGGCCGGCGAGCCCACCGCGGGCGACCTCTCCGGCGGACGGGACGGCGGGGACGGCCGGGACCCGGAGCAGGAGCGGGCGCCCGCCGTGCGGCCCGCGCTCGGCAGGCCCGGCTTCTGGTACGGGCGCCGGCTGGTCGCCCGGCTGCGCGCCGCGCACACCGCGGCCGGCTTCCTGACCGTCGCCGCCGCGGTCACCGTCCCCGCCGCCCGCCACGACCGCGAGGCCGGACACACCCTGCTCACCGCCCTCGGCGCGGTGCTGGCGGCGGCCCTCGTCCTCGCCGCCGGCGCCGTGGTGTGGGTCGTGCTGCGCCGCGGACGCAGCGAGCGGCGGGCCGACGCCCGCGCCGACCGCGTCGCCGTGCGCCTGCTGCCCGGCGTCTCGCTGGGCCTGCTCGGGCTGGGCGTCCTCTACGCCTGCTGGTCCCGGCCCGGCTGGGTCTCCTCGGCCACGCTCCCCGGCGAGGCGGCCGCCTTCCGCGCGATCACCCTGGCGCAGGGCGCCCTGGTCGTCGCGCTCGCCGTGGTGGCCGCGGTGCTGCACCGGCGGGCCCGGCATCCGCGCGCGGCGCTGCGGGGGCTCGGCGGACCGGCCGTCGCGATGCTCGCCTGCGCCCTGGGCGGCGTGATGACCGGCGGGGTGGCCCAGCGGGTGGGCGACTGGCTCGACGGCCCCGGCACCCCCGGCATGGGCGGGCACTCCACCATCGCCGGACCGCCCGTGCTGCTGAGCTGGCAGGCGTCCGTCATCCCCGTGCTGCTGGTCCTCCTGCTGCTGCCCGCGCTGTTCCTGGTGGCGCGGACCTGCCGCGCCGCGCGCCGGCTCGCGCCCGTCGTGGAGGCGGAGTACGGGGAGGACCGGCCCGACGAGGTGCGCACCCGGCGCATCGCCGGCACCCGCGCCCGCGCCCGGCTCACGGACGCCGCCCCCGTCCTGGTCGGCGTGCTCGCCGGCGCCACGCTGCTGCTCGGCGCCGGTGCCGTCGCCGGAGCCTGGATCACCGGTGAGGTGCCGGGCCGGGCGTTCGCCGGGGCCGGCCCCCTCCTGGAGTCGTTCGCGGACACCGCGCAGGCGCTCGGCTCCTGGCTCGTCGGCTTCGGCTTCATACTGTTCGTCACCCTGGGCCGCCGCGCCTACCGGGACGCCTCCGCGCGGCGCACCATCGGGATCCTGTGGGACGTGGGCACCTACTGGCCGCGCGCCGCCCACCCGTTCGCCCCGCCCTGCTACGCCGAGCGCGCCGTCCCGGACCTCACCTGGCGGATCTGCACCTGGACGGCCGGCACCGGGGGACGGCTCGTCATCTCCGGCCATTCGCAGGGCAGTGTGCTGGCCGCGTCGGCGGTCTGGCAGCTCCCGGCCGCCACCCGCCGCCGGGTGGCGCTGCTGACCTACGGCTCGCCGCTGGAGCGCCTGTACGGCCGCTGGTTCCCGGCATACTTCGGGGCGGCCGCGCTGCGGGACCTGCGCGGCGACATCGACTGCTGGCGCAACCTGTGGCGGCAGACCGACCCGATCGGCGGACCGCTGATGATCCCGGGCGAGGGACGCCATCCCGACGTCGACCGCGCGGCCCTCAAGGACCCGGTGGTGTACGGCCGTTCGGCCCGGTACCCGCTGCCCGAACCGATCCTCGGGCACTCCGACTACCAGGCCGATCCGGCGTTCGCCGAGGAGCGCGCCCAGCTCCTCGCCCGGCTCGCCCCGGCGGTGCCCCGGCAGGTGCGGCCCAAGGCTCAGGGCAGCTCGGGCAGGTCCTCGGAGTAGAGCAGGGTCAGATCGTCGGTGCTCAGCTCCGGCAGCGCCGCCACCCGTACCGCGTGCCGCTCCACCATCGACTCGAAGGTCTGGCGCGCGGTACGGCCGTTGCCGAAGGCGGGCCCCTTCGGGAGCGCGCCGAAGTACTTCAGCAGGGCCTCCGCCGTGCCCTCGGACAGCCGGTACTCGTGCTCCTCCGCCTGCTGGCCGACGATCCGCAGCAGTTCCTCCGCCGCGTAGTCCTGGAAGGTGATGGTCCGTGAGAAGCGCGAGGCCACACCGGGGTTGACGGTGAGGAACCGCTCCATCTCCGCCGTGTACCCGGCGACGATCACCACGACCGCGTCCCGGTGGTCCTCCATCAGCTTCACCAGGGTGTCGATGGCCTCCTTGCCGAAGTCCCGGCCGGAGTCCTCCGGGGACAGCGCGTACGCCTCGTCGATGAACAGCACGCCGCCGCGGGCCCGTTCGAACGCCTCCTGGGTGCGGATGGCCGTCGAGCCGATGTGCTCGCCGACCAGGTCCACCCGGGAGACCTCCACGAGGTGGCCGCGTTCCAGCACCCCGAGCGAGGCGAGGATCTCGCCGTACAGCCGGGCCACCGTGGTCTTGCCGGTGCCGGGGGAGCCGGTGAAGACCAGGTGGCGGCGCACGGACGCGGCCTTGAGCCCGGCCTCCTGCCGCCGCCGGCCCACCTCGATCATGTTGGTCAGGGTGCGGACCTCGCGCTTGACGCTCTCCAGCCCCACCAGGGCGTCCAGCTCGCCCAGCACGTCGTCCGGCCCGCGGACCGGTGCCGGGGCGGGGACCGGGGCGGCGGCGGGCGCCGCGGGGACGGCCGGGCTCTGCACCGGGACGGCGGTGAGCAGCCCGGGGGAGGCCGGGACGCTCTGCACCGCGGACACCCGCTCCGCGCCGGGGCGCAGGGTGCCGCTCTCGTCGCTGGTGCACTCCTCCACCAGCGGGCCGTCGTCCTCGCCGAACTCGTAGCCGCCGCGCGCGCAGCGCTCGGTGCGGCAACGGGTCAGCGTGGTGCGGCAGCCGTCCATCACATGGAAGCCGTAGCCGCCGCTGCCCGTGACCCGGCAGCCGCGGAACGTGCCCCGGCCCTCGGCCGACACGTAGAAGCCGGCCTCGGCCGGGCCGCTGACCGTGCAGCGCTCGATCAGCGGATCGGCGCCCTTGGTCACGATCACGCCCGTCTGGGCGCCGTCGACGGTGCAGTTGGCCAGCGTGCCGCCGCTCCCGTGGTCGCGGAACCAGGCGCCGGTGGACACCTCGCGGATGCGGCAGTCGTCGAGCTGCGCGGTCGCGCCGTCGCTCACCGAGACGGCGGTGTTGCGGACCTGGGTGAGATCGCTGTCGACGACGTCGGCGCGGGAGCCGCGGTCGAGGACGAAGATCGCGTCCGGCACGTCGTGGACCCGGCAGGCGTCCAGCACGGCCGTCGCGCCGTCGCTGACCCAGACGGCCGGGTAGTCGCCGGTGCTGTCGTGGATCTCGCACTGGTTGGCGTCGACCCGGGTGCCCGGGTCCCACACCGACAGGCCGTTGCGGCCGAACCGGCGCACGGTGGACCGGGTGAGGGTGAGCACCGAGCGGGAGCGCAGGTCGACCGCGTTCTCCGGGATGTCGTGGATGTCGCAGTCGGAGAGCGTCAGCACGGCGTCGGTGTCCAGGGTGACGCCGTCGGACGAGGTGCGGTGCACCGACGAGTCCGTCAGATGGGCCGCGGCGCGCGAGGTGATCTGCACCCCCGTGCCCTTGATCTCGTAGATCTCGCAGCCGAGGGCCTCCAGGCCGCTGCCCTCGCCCGTCACCGACAGGCCGGCGCCCGAGGCGTGGTGCACCCGGCAGCGCTCCAGCCGCGGGTGTGCCCCGCCGCGCACCGACACGCCCGACTGACCGGCCGAGACGACCTCGCACTCCTCGAACACGCCGCCCGCGCCGTCCAGTACGGCGATCCCGACGCCCGCCGGGTTGTCGACGGTGCAGCGGCGCACCGTGGGGCGGGCGGAGCCGCGCACCTCGATGCCGGCGGCCGAGCGGGTGACGATCCTCAGGTCGGACAGCTCCGGTGTGCCGTCCTCGACCAGCAGGGCGGGGGCGGCCGAGTCCTGTCCCTCCACGTGCAGGTCCAGCACCGTCGCCGAGGCGCGCACCGTGAGCGGGACGCCGTCGGCGGGCGCGATCCGCACCGAGCCGGCCGAGCCTTCGGGGCCGCGCAGGGTCACCGCACGGGTGAGCACCAGATTCTCGCGGTACGTCCCGGGGGCGACGGTGAGGACGTCCCCGTCGCCGGCCGCCTCCAGGGCGGCGGCGAGGGAGGCGTACTCACCTGTGCGGCGCCGCCACCGCGATGTGCCGGTGTGCGTCACCTGGACCGTGCCCTGTGCCATCGTGCTGCTCTGCCCCCACCTCGTGATCCGTGCACCGCGGCGCCTGCGCGAGGACGCCCTCCGCACCCCCGAAGGGGGTCGCCCCACCGTAGCGCGCGCGGCGGGCGGGAGTTGACGGCATCCGGCGGCTCAGCTCCCCGCGTCCGCTCTGCCCCAGTCGGGACCGGTGGCCGCCCAGGCCCGGTCCAGCCGGGCGTGGCGGCGGCGCGTCAACCGCCACAGGACCATCCGTCGGGTGCACTCCACGAGCAGGGCGGTGAGCGCCGAGGCGCCGGTGCCCGCGAGGACGGCGTGCAGCCGCGCCGTGGCAGGGTCCATGGGGCGGGGCACCCGGCGGCCCGACGCGTCCGTCCACACGGTGAACCTGTCGCCGGGGCGCGGCGTGCGCAGCGAGGTGGTCACCGTGCCGGTGTGCACCCGCCCGTCGGGGGACGTCCAGGTCGCGAGGACCCGGCGGCGCTCCTCGGCCGCGGTGGACTCGTCGCCGGACCCGGCGGGGCCCGCGGGGGCCGGTCCGGTGACCTGTGCCGTGACCGGGTGCCGCTGCTGGAGCTGGAGGCGGACGGAGCCGCGCAGGGCCTCGTCCGTCAGCGTGCCCGTGACCCAGCCGACCGCCGGGGCCGCGGTGACGAACAGCAGCACGGCGACGAGGGCGAGCCACGCCTCGGCCATGTCCGTGGGACGGCACAGCGGATTGCGGCGCCAGCGCCGGATCCCTGCGGCTGCTCGCACGACGCGTCACCCCCCTCCGGGTACTCCAACGCGCGCGCGGGCGTTCACGGTTCCCGGCCGGGGCGCGGGGAGCGGGGGCGTGCGAGGTGGACCCCCGGCGAGCCGTGCGGCCGTGCCCCCGCGCCGGGGTACGTGCCGAGACGGTCACCGGGGGTGACGGAGCTCCGGGTCGCGTGGCGGGTGCCCGGAGCGGCGCGCACCGCTGTGCGCACTCCGGACCTCGCCGCCGTGCCGCGTCCGTGGAACCGTCCGTGACGGCCCGTCAGGAAGACGACGGGGCGGGCCGCACGGAGGGCCGCGTCAGTATCCCCGGCCCTGGTACTGCCGGTTGTAGGGGTCCTCGTACGGAGACGGGGCCGGACGGGCCGCGGGGCGCATCGCCTCGTAGCCGCCGGCGGGCCGGGGCGGCTGCTGCCCCTGGTACCCCTGGTACCCCTGCTGCTGGGTGCCCGGGTAGCCGCGGGGCGCGGCCTGCTGCGGGATGTACGGTGCCGGGGCCTGCTGCAGCGGCACGGGCTGCTGCACGGGCTGCGGGTAGCCGTACGCGGGCGTCGAAGGGGAGGGTGCCGCCGGGAGGGCGGGCAGGGCCGCGGGGAGCGCCGGCAGGTAGCTGTTGCCGGTGTCGTACGCGGAGGGCACTCGGATCGGGGCGATCTGAGGCGTGCCCCGCTCCGCGACCAGGGAGTCGTAGATCGGGGTGTCGGGGAACGACGGCGCGGAGTAGTAACCGCCGCCATAGGTGGCGCGGGGGGAGGTCATGGCACATAAGTTAAGCCCACGATGTGCTGGTTGGGGAGCCCGATAAGAGGGTTGTTTCAGCAGCTCTGAGTGACCGTGGATCCCCAATTCGAGCGAATCAGGGAAAAACGGTCGCCTTTACGTCTCATGATCGTGTAAAGGGCAAGCTGAGAGACGGTTACCGATGGGTCGGCCCGACGAGGGGGACGTATGCGGAACAGTGTGACGACGAAGGGACTTCCGGGCGTGCCGAGCCCGGGGGCCACGGACCCGCGATGGGGGCGAGCATGACGATGCTTAAGGGAGCCAATACACCGGTACCGGCACAGCGGGTCCGGATCGAACTGGGCTGGCGTCCGGGGCCGGGCGTGCCCGACATCGACGCCTCGGCGCTGCTGCTCGCCGACGGCAAGGTCCGCTCCGACGCGGACTTCGTCTTCTACAACCAGCCCGCCCACGCCTCCGGCGCCGTGCGCCACGAGGGCAAGGGCGCCGGCACCGACACCGTCTCCGTCGACCTCGGCCGGGTCGAGGGCGCCGTCGAGCGCATCGTGCTGGCCGCCTCCGCCGACGGCGGCACCTTCGGCCAGGTGCCCGGCCTCCACATCCGGGTGCTCGACGCCGCGAACGGCGCCGAACTGGCCCGCTACGACAGCCAGGACGCCTCCGTCGAGACCGCGTTCGTGCTCGGCGAGCTCTACCGGCGGCAGGGCGCCTGGAAGTTCCGCGCCGTCGGACAGGGCTACGGCAGCGGACTGGAGGGCCTCGCCACCGACTTCGGCATCACCGTCGACGAGCCCCAGCAGGCCGCGCCCGCACCGGCCGCCGCGGTGCCCCCGCCGCCGCCGGCTCCCCCGGTCCGGCCCGCGGTCCCGGCCGCGCCCCCCGCCCCGCCGGCGCCGGCCCCCGCGCCGGCCGCGCCGGTCCGCCTCACCAAGGTCACGCTCACCAAGGACGCGCCCGCCGTCTCGCTCATCAAGCAGGGCGGCACCTCGGGCGCGATGCGGGTCAACCTGAGCTGGCAGGTGCGCAAGCAGTTCCAGGGCTGGGGCGCCAAGCTCGGCCGCGCCGTCGCCATGCACGGCGACCTCGACCTCGACCTGTGCGCCCTCTACGAACTCACCGACGGCCGCAAGGGAGTCGTCCAGGCACTCGGCAACGCCTTCGGCGCCTTCGACCAGCCCCCGTACATCCACCTCGACGGCGACGACCGCACCGGCGGCACCTCGGGCGAGAACCTCACCGTCAACCTCGACCACACCGCCGCGCTGCGCCGGGTGCTGATCTTCGTGACCATCTACGAGGGCGCCCGCAGCTTCGCCGACCTGGACGCGACCGTCACCCTGCAGCCGCAGCACGGCGCCGCGATCGACTTCTCGCTCGGCCAGTGCACCGTCCCGTCCACGGTCTGCGCCCTGGCGCTGATCACCAACACCGGCTCCGACCTCGTCGTCCAGCGCGAGGCCCGGTTCCTGGTGCCCGAACGCGGCGTCAGCCCCCAGCGCACCGTGGACTACGCCTACGGCTGGGGCATGAACTGGACCCCCGGCAGGAAGTGACCCGGGGCCCGGCCGGCGCCCGGGCCCTCAGCGCCGCCCGGGCGCGGCCTCGGGGCGGGTGTACACCCGCCCCTTCCAGGCCGCGCCCGCGCCGCGGTGGTGCCGCACCGCCGAGTCGATGGTCATCAGCAGGTACAGCACCGCCGTGAACGGCAGCAGCGGCGCCATCCGCAGCGGCTCGCCGTAGTAGCGCAGCACCGGTCCGAAGGTGCCCGCCATCACGGCCCAGGCGAGCCCCCCGGCCCAGGCCGCCGCGGGATCGCCGCCCAGCAGCCCCGCCGCGAGCGCCACCGGCGGCACCACGTACACCAGCAGCAGCCCGGCGACCGTGCCGGCGAGCAGCACCGGGCTGTGCCGCAACTGCGCGTACGCGCTGCGCGAGACCATCGCCCACAGGTCCCGCAGCCGGGGGTACGGGCGGACGCTCGTCACCCGGTCCGCCAGCCCCAGCCAGAGCCGGCCGCCCTCCCGCCGGACCGCGCGGGCCAGGGCGACGTCGTCGATCAGCGCCTGCCGGATCGACTCCGGCACCCCCGCCCGCCGGGCCGCCTCCGTCCGCACCAGCACACAGCCGCCGGCCGCCGCCGCCGTCCCCCGCGCGGATCCGTTGATCCAGCGGAACGGGTAGAGCTGGGCGAAGAAGTACACGAAGGCCGGGACCACCAGCCGCTCCCAGCCGCCCGCCACCCGCAGCCGCGCCATCAGCGAGACCATGTCGTAGGCGTCGCCGCCGTGCCCGCGGCGCGGCGCCTGCCCGGCCGGACCGGCCGCGGCGACCAGGGCGCGCAGGCTGTCCGGCTGGTGGGCGATGTCGGCGTCCGTGAGCAGCAGGAACTCCGGGTCCCGCGCCCCGGCCAGGGCGATCCCGTGCCGCAGCGCCCACAGCTTGCCCGTCCAGCCCGGCTCCGGTTCGCCGGGCGCCGACACCGTCAGCGGCAGCCCGCCGTGCCGGGCGGCCAGCGACCGCGCCAGCTCGCCCGTCCCGTCGCCGCTGTTGTCGTCCACGAGCACGATCTCGGCCCGCCCCGGGTAGTCCTGCCGCAGCAGGGACGGCAGGCTCAGCGCGAGGACCTCCGCCTCGTCGCGCGCCGGCACCACGACCACCACGTCCGGCCACCGGGCCGGCTCCCCGTACCCGGGCAGCCGCTGGTCGGTGCGCCAGTAGAAGCCCCGGCCGAACAGCAGGAAACACCAGGTGACCAGGGATGCCGTCGCAATCCAGGCAAGAGCGCTCATTCGCCGCAGTCTGCCCCACACCGGCAGCCGCCGGGCGGTGGTCGACTATGGTGACCGGGTGAAGATCGCGCTCATGGACTCCGGAATCGGACTGCTGCCCGCCGCCGCCGCGGTACGACGCCTGAGGCCGGACGCGGATCTCGTCCTCTCCTCCGACCCCGACGGCATGCCCTGGGGTCCCCGCACGCCGGAGGATCTCACCGAGCGGGCCCTGGTGGTGGCGCGTGCCGCCGCCGCCCGGCGGCCCGACGCGCTGATCGTCGCCTGCAACACCGCCTCCGTGCACGCGCTCCCCGCCCTCCGTGCGGAGCTGGAGCCCGGGCTCCCCGTCATCGGCACCGTCCCCGCGATCAAGCCGGCGAGCGCCGCCGGCGGCCCGGTCGCCATCTGGGCGACCCCGGCGACCACCGGCAGCCCCTACCAGCGCGGCCTGATCGAGGACTTCGCCCACGGCGTCGACGTCACCGAGGTGCCGTGCCCCGGACTCGCGGACGCCGTGCAGCACGCCGACGAGGACGCCGTCGCCCGGGCCGTGGCCGCCGCCGCGGCCCTGACGCCGTCCGGGCTCGGCGCCCTCGTCCTCGGCTGCACCCACTACGAACTCGTCGCCGAACGCATCCGCGCCGCCGTCGCCCCCGCCGGCGACAAGCCCGCACCCGTCTTCCACGGCTCGGCGGACGCCGTCGCCGCCCAGGCCCTGCGCCGCAGCGGCATCCCCACCGCCCCGGACGCCGAGCCCACCGGGCGCATCACCGTCCTGCTCAGCGGCCGGGAGTCCGTCCTGCCGCCCGCCGCGCTCGCCTACGCCGAGGGCCGTCTGCTGCGGGCCGCCGCCCCGGCGCTCTGAGCCACCGCCGCCCCCGCGGTCGAGGGACAACCGCCGGGCCCGCGCTCCGAGAAGCCGGCGCCCCTGCGCTCCGGACACCGACAGGGCCCGCGGTGCGGGACGCCCGCCGCCGTGGGCCCGGGTCGCCCGGAGCGCTCCGAGAAGCCGGCGCCCCTGCGCTCCGGACACCGACCGGGCCCGCGGTGCGGGACGCCCGCCGCCGTGGGCCCGGGTCGCCCGGTTGCCGACCCGGCGCACCCCGGGACCGCTGGCGGAACTACGGTCCGTCACGGGCGGACGATGCTCCCCGGGGGCTTCCTGGGTACCCTCCACAACATGAGGCACCATCTCCGTCACATGGGGTCCTCCGCCGCAGAGCCCCTGCCCGAGACCTGGACCGGCCGCGCGACCAACCGCATGCAGTGGGTGCTCGCGGCGGCCGGCGCCGCCTGCCTGGCGCTGGGCATCAAGCTCGCCGTCGACGGCAACTGGACCACGGGCGTCGCCGCCCTCGGGATGGCCGTCGTCGGCTGTGTGGCCGCCGGCCTGATGATGCTCTACGGCACGCTCGCCTTCGTGCACGTCGAGGTCACCGTCGACCGCGAGGCGGTCGAGGTGCGCTGCGGTCACATGGGACTGCCGCGCCGGCGCATTCCGCTCGACCAGGTGGTCGCCGCGGAGTTCGACCCCAAGGTGACCCCCCGCCAGTGGGGCGGCTGGGGATGCCGCTGGCGCCCCGAGCGCGGGACCGCCGTGGTGGTGCGCCGGGGCGAGGGCCTGGTGGTGACGCTGGGTGACGGCAAGACCTTCACCGTCACCGTGGACGACGCGGAGCTCGCGGTGCGCGTGATCCGCGACCGCATCCGCCGCCTGCACTCCGGTTCGGTCCCGCTGACCTGACGGCCCGGTCCCGCCGGCCTGACCGCGCCCGCACACCGGCCCGGTCCGCTGACCTGACCCCGCCCGCACACCGGCCCGGCCCGGTCCGCTGACCTGACCTGACCTGACCCCGCCCGCGTCCCGGTTCGGCCCGGTCCGGTCCGCTGACCTGACCCCGCCTGCACCCGGTCCGGTCCGCCGACCGGACCTCCGGCTCCGCACCGCGGTCCCGGGGGCCGACCGCCCGCTGTGCGCACAGCGTCCCGCCGTAGACTCCGGCAGGTGAGCACCACCATCGCCCCCGTCGACTCCCCCCGGCCCGCCTCCGGCGCCGCCCGGTCCCTGGCCGGCCGGTTCGCGCGGCCCGCCGCAGCGGCCCTGTCGGGGGTGCTGCTCTTCCTGAGCTTCCCGCCGCGGCCGCTGTGGTGGCTCGCGGTCCCCGCCTTCGCCCTGCTCGGCTGGACCCTGCGCGGGCGCCGGACGCGGGCGGCGCTGGGCCTCGGTCTCCTCACCGGCCTCGGCTTCATGCTGCCGCTGCTGGTGTGGACCGGGGAGGAGGTCGGCCCCGTCCCGTGGCTGGCCCTCGCCTTCGCCGAGGCGCTGTTCGTCGCCGCGGCCTGCACCGGCATCTCCGCCGTGTCCCGGCTGCCCGGCTGGCCGCTGTGGGGCGCGGCCCTGTGGATCGCCGGCGAGGCCGCCCGCGCCCGGGTGCCGTTCGGGGGCTTCCCCTGGGGCAAGATCGCCTTCGGACAGGCCGACGGCGTCTTCCTGCCGCTCGCCGCCGCCGGCGGCACCCCGCTGCTCGGCTTCGCCGTCGCGCTGTGCGGCTTCGGGCTGTACGAGACGCTGCGCCGGGCGGTCGCCTTCCGGCGTACCGGCACGCTGCCGAGGGCCGCCGCCGCGGTGGCCCTGCTCTCCCTCCTGCTCCCGCTCGCCGGGGCCCTCGCGGCCCGCCCGCTCGTGGACGACTCCGCCGAGGACGGGACCGCGACCGTGGCCGCGATCCAGGGCAACGTGCCCCGCCTCGGCCTGGACTTCAACGCCCAGCGGCGTGCCGTCCTCGACAACCACGCACGGCGCACCGAGCAGCTCGCCGCCGACGTGGCCGCCGGACGGGAGCCGCGCCCCGACTTCGTGCTGTGGCCGGAGAACTCCTCCGACCTCGACCCCTACCGCAACGCCGACGCCCGGCTCGTGATCGACCGGGCCGTCGACGCGATCGGCGTCCCGACCGTCGTCGGCGCCGTCCTCACCCCGGACACCGGGCCGCTGCGCAACACTCTGATCGAGTGGGAGCCCGGCCGGGGGCCGGTGGACACCTACGACAAGCGCCATGTGCAGCCGTTCGGCGAGTACATCCCGATGCGGTCGTTCGTGCGGATCTTCAACTCCGACGTGGACCGGGTCCGCCGCGACTTCGGACCGGGCGACGAGGTCGGCGTCTTCGACCTCGCCGGCACCCGGGTCGGCCTGGTGACCTGCTTCGAGGCGGCCTTCGACGACGCCGCCCGGGACACCGTGACCCACGGCGCGCAGATGATCTCCGTCCCCAGCAACAACGCCACCTTCGGGCGCAGCGAGATGACCTACCAGCAGCTCGCCATGTCCCGGGTGCGGGCGGTGGAGCACAGCAGGTCGGTGGTGGTCCCGGTGACCAGCGGGGTCAGCGCGGTGATCATGCCCGACGGGCGGATCGTGCGGGAGACCGCGATGTTCACGCCGGACGCGCTCGTCGCCGAGGTGCCGCTGCGCTCCTCGCAGACGCCGGCGACCCGGCTGGGCGTGCTGCCCGAGGCGGCGCTGCTGCTGCTCGCCGCGGGCGCCCTGGGCAAGGCAGCGGCGGACGCGGTGCGCGACCGGCGGCGGCGCGCGGCAGGCGCCGCGGAGGCCTCCTGAGCGTCGCGGCCGTCTTCGGGACGGGGCGCGGGCGCGGCCGGTTAGGGTCGGGGCATGGGCACCCCTGAATACATCCGCGACATCCGGGCCCTGGCCGGCCACCAGCTCCTCTACCTGCCCGGGGTCAGCGCCGTCGTCTTCGACGACGAGGGCCGTGTGCTGCTCGGGCGGCGCGCGGACACCGGGCTGTGGTCCGTCGTCGGCGGCATCTGCGAGCCCGGCGAGGAGCCCGCGTCCACGGCCGAGCGCGAGGTGTACGAGGAGACCGCCGTCCACTGCGTCGCCGACCGGGTCGTCCTCGTGCAGGCGCTGCCCCGGCCGGTGACGTATCCCAACGGCGACATCTGCCAGTACATGGACATCACCTTCCGCTGCCGTGCGGTGGGCGGCGAGGCACGGGTCAACGACGAGGAGTCCCTCGACGTCGGCTGGTTCGCGGTGGACGCGCTGCCGGAACTCCAGGAGTTCGCCCTGTTCCGGATCAAGCAGGCGATGAACGAGGGACCGGCATGGTTCCAGCCCACCACTCGGCAGTGAAGTATGGGCGCTGACCACATCGGTCGGGGGTTGATCACTGCCTAGGGTGCGGAACATGACCCCGCCCTCCACATCAGGTCCCGCACCGGTCCCCGCGTCCGCCGCCGCGCCGGACACCGCCGGTCACTCCGTCTCGCTCGACCTCGGCGGGCGCACCGCCGTGGTCACCGGCGCCGCGGGCGGCATCGGCCGCGCCTGCGCGCTCCGGCTCGCCGCCGCGGGCGCCAAGGTGAGAGCCGTGGACCGGGACGCCGCCGGGCTGGCCGCCCTGGCGGAGGGGGCCGGGGCGCTGGCCGGCGCGGTGGAGCCGGAGGTGCTCGACCTGACCGACCTCGACGCCGCCGAGGCCGTCGCCGCGGGCGCCGACATCCTGGTCAACAACGCGGGGCTGCAACTGGTCCGCCCCATCGAGGACTTCCCCCCGGACGTGTTCCACACCGTGCTCACGGTGATGCTGGAGGCCCCGTTCCGGCTGATCAGGGGAGCCCTGCCGCACATGTACGCCCAGGGATGGGGCCGGATCGTCAACATCTCCTCCGTCCACGGACTGCGCGCCTCCGCCTTCAAGTCCGCCTATGTGGCGGCCAAACACGGTCTCGAAGGACTCTCCAAGACCGCGGCCCTCGAAGGCGCGCCCCACGGCGTCACCTCGGTCTGCGTCAACCCGGGCTATGTGCGCACCCCGCTGGTGGAGAAGCAGCTCGCCGACCAGGCGGCCGCCCACGACCTGCCCGAGGAGCGGGTGCTCACCGACGTCCTGCTCAAGGACTCCGCGATCAAGAGGCTCATCGAGCCCGACGAGGTCGCCGAGGCGGTGCTGTACCTGTGCAGCCCGCAGGCGTCCTTCATCACCGGCACCTCCGTGGCGCTCGACGGCGGATGGACCGCGCACTGACACCTGACGGCCCCGCCGGCGAGCGGACCGGGGCCGGCCGGACGCCGCCGGGGCCGCCCGCCCCGGGGGCCAGGGGCGGAGTTTTCCACAGGGCTGGCGCCGGGGCACCGGTGACGGGTAATCCTGTCCCCATGTCCCTGGACCAAGCCGCCTACCTGGAGCTCCTCGCCCGTGGCGCCGCCGCGGAGGCGTACGACCGGCCCGTGCTGATGGCGCGGGCCCACGGCGCCGACGCCGAGACACTCGCCGCCATGGAGCACGCCAAGCAGCTCGCGCTGCGCGTCCGCGCCGAGCTGGAGGGGCGCAGGCGGCGGGAGGCCGAGCTGTCCGCGCTCTTCGAGACCGCGCACGACCTCGCGGGGCTGCGCGACCTCGACGCGGTGCTGCGCGCCATCGTGCAGCGCGCGCGCTCGCTGCTCGGCACCGAGGTGGCCTACCTCAGCCTCAACGACACGGTCGCCGGCGACACCTACATGCGGGTGACGGAGGGGTCCGTCTCGGCCCGCTTCCAGCAGGTGCGCCTGGGCATGGGGGAGGGCCTGGGCGGTCTCGTCGCCCAGACGGCCCGCCCCTACGTGACCGACAGCTACTTCGAGGACGCCCGCTTCGAGCACACCGGGACCATCGACGCGGCCGTCAAGGACGAGGGGCTCGTCGCCATCCTCGGCGTACCGCTGATGCTGGGCAGCCAGGTGATCGGCGTGCTCTTCGCCGCCGACCGCAGGGCCCGCGTGTTCGAGCGCGAGCAGGTCGCGCTGATGGCCTCCTTCGCCGCGCACGCCGCCGTCGCCATCGACACGGCCAACCTGCTCGCCGAGACCCGCTCCGCCCTCGCCGAACTGGAGCGGGCGAACGAGATCATCCAGGACCACAGCGGGGTGATCGAGCGCGCCTCCGACGTGCACGACCGCCTCACCGAGCTGGTGCTGCGCGGCGGCGGGGTCGACGACGTGGCCGCCGCGCTGTCCGAGATACTCGGCGGCACCGTGGAGTTCACCGAGGACGCGCCCCGGCACGCCGGGACCGACGGGCACGCCGTCCGCCACCGCGACGACTGGATCGCCGAGGTGTCCGCGGGCGGGGAGGTCTTCGGGGCCCTCGTCCTGCACGGCCACCCCGCCCTCGACCCGGTCGACCAGCGCACTCTGGAGCGGGCCGCCATGGTGACCTCGCTCCTGCTGCTCGCCCGCCGCTCCGCCCACGACGCCGAGCGCCGGGTGCGCGGCGAGCTGCTCGACGACCTGCTCGACGCGCCGGACCGCGACCCGCGGCTGCTGCGGGAGCGCGCGGCCCGTCTCGGCGCCGACCTGGACACGCCCCATGTCGTCCTCGCCGCCCGCATCGAGGGCCCGGGCTCCGGCGCGGGCCCGGCGTCCGCCGCGCGGGAGAGCGCGGACCGGCGGCGTCTGTGGTCGGCCGCCTCCCACCTGGCCGCCACCGGCGCCGGGCTCGCCGCCGCCCGCGACGGCGGCACGGTGCTGCTGCTGCCGCTGGGGGCGGACGACACCCCGGCCGCGCTCGCCCGCCGGACGGCCCGCCAGCTCGGCGGCACCCTGCGCGAGCCCGTCACGGTGGGCGCCTCGTCGCCCGTGGCCTCGCCCGCCGGCGATCCCACACCGGTGGCCGCCGCCTACGAACAGGCCGGCCGCTGTCTGGACGCCCTGCGTCTGCTGGGCCGGGCCGGCCAGGGCGCCGCCGCCCAGGACCTCGGCTTCCTCGGACTGCTGCTCGCCGACCCGGGCGACATCGACGGTTTCGTGCACCGCACGATCGGCGAGGTCGTCGCCTACGACCGGCGCCGGGGCACGGACCTGGTCGGCACCATGGCCGCGTACTTCGCCAGCGGCATGAGCCCCGCCCGCACCAAGGACGACCTGCACGTCCATGTGAACACCGTCGCCCAGCGGCTGGAGCGCATCGGCCGGCTGCTCGGCCCCGACTGGCAGTCCCCGGGGCGGGCCCTGGAGATCCAGCTCGCGCTGCGCCTGCACGGCATGTCCGCGGCGGTCGCCGAGGAGTGACCCGGGGCCCGGGACGCCGACGCGCGCGCCCGGGGCTCCGTGCGCCCGCCTGCCCGCCCGCACCCGCGCGCCCGCACCCGCGCGCCCGCACCCGCGCGCCCGCACCCGCGCGCCCGCACCCGCGCGCCCGCACCCGCGCGCCCGCACCCGCGCGCCCTGCCCGCCCGCACCCGCGCGCCCTGTCCGGGCGCGCCGCCCCGTGCGGGCCGGGCCCGGTCACCGGGCACCTCCGCACCGCGTGCCCTGTCCGGGGGCGCTGCCTCTCCGCTCCGGGCGCCTCCGCGCCGCGCCCGACCGGGCGCCTCCGTACCGGGCCCGACCGGGCACGCCTCCCCCTCCGTACCGGGCCCGACCGGGCGCCTCCGCGCCGGGCCCGGTCGCCGGGCACGCGAAGAGGCGCGGGACCTGGGAGGTCCCGCGCCTCTTCGGGCGTGCGCGGTCGGGTTCAGAGGGTGCGGGCGGCGTCGGCCTGGGCCGGGATCCGGTCCGCGGCCGGCTCCGCGCCGGGCTCCACGTCGTTGAGGTCCCGGTCGCGGGTCTCCTTGGCGCAGACGATGGCCACCACCGTCAGCAGCGCCGCGGCGATCACGTACAGCGCGATCGGGGTGGACGAGTCGTAGTCGGCCAGCAGCGCCGTCGCGATCAGCGGCGCGGGCGCCCCGGCGGCGACCGAGGAGAACTGCGCGCCGATCGAAGCGCCCGAGTACCGCATCCGGGTCGCGAACATCTCCGAGAAGAAGGCCGCCTGCGGGGCGTACATGGCGCCGTGCAGCACCAGGCCGACGGTCACGGCGAGCAGCAGCGATCCGAACGACGCCTGGTCGATGAGCATGAAGAACGGGAACATCCAGGCGCCGACGCCGACCGCGCCGATCAGATACACGGGCCGGCGGCCGATCCGGTCCGACAGCGCGCCCCAGAGCGGGATCGTCACGAAGTGGACGGCGGATCCGATGAGCACGGCGTTCAGCGCGGTCTGCTTGCTCAGGTCCACCGCGGTCGTGGCGTAGACGAGGATGAAGGCCGTGATCACGTAGTAGCTGATGTTCTCGGCCATCCGGGCGCCCATCGCGATGAGCACATCGCGCCAGTGGTGGCGCAGCACCGCGACCAGCGGCATCTTCTCGATCTTCCCGGCCTCCGCCTTGCGCTGCTCGGCCTGTGCCAGGGCCGCCTTGAAGACGGGGGACTCGTCGACGGAGAGGCGGATCCACAGACCGACGATCACGAGCACGCCGGACAGCAGGAAGGGGATGCGCCAGCCCCACGAGAGGAACGCGGACTCCGAGAGCAGGGCGGTCAGCGCGGAGAGCACACCGGTGGCGAGCAACTGCCCGGCCGGGGCGCCCGTCTGGGGCCAGGAGGCCCAGAAGCCGCGCCGCTTGGCGTCGCCGTGCTCGGAGACGAGGAGCACCGCCCCGCCCCACTCGCCGCCGAGGGCGAAGCCCTGCACCAGCCGCAGCACGGTCAGCAGGACGGGTGCCATGGAGCCGATCGCCGCGTGGGTGGGCAGCAGTCCGATGGCGAAGGTCGCGCCGCCCATCATCAGCAGGCTGAGCACCAGGAGCTTCTTGCGGCCGAGCCGGTCGCCGTAGTGGCCGAAGACCAGTGCGCCGAGGGGCCGGGCGGCGAAGCCCACCGCATAGGTCAGGAAGGACAGCAGGGTGCCGACGAGCGGGTCCGAGTCCGGGAAGAAGAGCTTGTTGAAGACCAGAGCGGCGGCTGAGCCGTAGAGGAAGAAGTCGTACCACTCGATGGTGGTGCCGATGAGGCTCGCGGCGACGATGCGCTTGAGCGAGTTCGGCGCTGGTGGAGCGGATGCGGGGGCGGCCATGAACACCACTTCCGGACAGTTGGCGGGGACGTTTCCGTGTCGCCACACCGTAGGAAGACGCAGGTCACAGGCGTATGTGGTGGGACACCATAGTTCTGTGGGCCGGGGTGCGCGCGCCCACCATGGAGGCCCTGAGCGGCGCCCCGTGACGGGAGGACGAGGTGCCGTGGAGGATGTCCGGGGACGGAGGGGGTAGGCGAGGTCCGAACTCGCGACGGCGGGCACCGGCCCGCTGCCCGGACGCGTGAGCGGGCGGGAAGCGGGAGATCACGGGAGGGAGCGCAGATGAAGGTCCGCCCGTGGGCCGCCCGAGGGGATCTCCGGCTCACCGCCCATGTGGTCGCCGGCCGCTACCGGCTCGACGACCTGATCGGCCGCGGCGGCGCCGCCGAGGTGTACGAGGCGCTCGACCTGCGCCTGCGGCGACCCGTGGCGATGAAGGTCTTCCACCCGGACGGCGAGGCGCCGACGGAGGAGCGCTGCGCCGACGAGGGCCGCCTGCTGGCCCTGCTGCGGCACCCCGGGCTGGTCACCGCCTACGACCGCGGTCTGGAGGACGGGCGGCCCTATCTGGTCATGCAGCTCGTGCGCGGGACGACGCTGAGCCGGCGCATCGCCGCGGCCCCGCTGACGCCGGCCGAGGTCGCACGGACCGGAGCCGCGCTGGCGTCGGCGCTGGCCCACGTCCACGCGGCCGGGATCGTGCACCGCGACGTCAAGCCGTCGAACATCCTCCTGGAGGAGACCGGGGTCCCGTACCTGACGGACTTCGGCATCTCCCGGCTGCGCGGCAGCGACGCCCGGACCGCCGCGGGCGTCCTGCTGGGCACGGCCGCCTACATGGCACCGGAGCAGGTGCTGGGCCACGAGGCGGGGCCCGCCGCGGACGTGTACAGCCTCGGCCTGGTGCTCCTCGAATCGCTGAAGGGCGAACTGGAGTACGGCGGTGTGCCGTTGGCGGCCGCCGTCGCGCGGCTGCACCGGCCCCCGGTCATCCCGGCGGGCCTCCCGCCCGCTCTCACCGGCCTGCTGGAGGCCATGACGGATCCGGACGAGCACAGCAGGCCGGACGCGCACGCCTGCGTGCGGGAGCTGTCCGCCGTGCCGGGCGGACTGCCCGGGGCGCCGCCCGAGGCCGTCCCCGGGGCGGACGACGGGGGCCGGACGGACGGCACACCCCGCCGCAGGGCATCCGGCTCGCTGCGTACGGCGTCGCCGTTCCGGTGGATGCGGCGACGCCGGGCCGCGGGCGGCCGGCTCCGGAGCCGGCAGTCCCCGCCCGCCCCGCCCGCGGCCCCGGCCTGAGCCCACCCGCCTCCCGGCATCCGCGGGAGCGCGGTTCAGGACGCCGCCGTCAGGGAGGCCGCCTCCCAGGCGAAGCCGTCCGGGTCGGTGAAGGCGCCCGATCCGCCGAGCACCAGACGGTGGGACCCGGAGCCCTCCTCGGGGACGCCGACGTCCTTGGCGAGGGCGCGTCGGCCGTACAGGGCCAGCTTCACCGGGCCCGACGTGGCGAACTCGACGTACTTGCGGCCGAAGCTCTTCGCCACGGTGAGGCCGTGCTCCACGTAGAACCGCTTGCTCTCGGCGACGTCCGAGGCCCCCAGCAGGAGCACGAGCTGCTCGATCTCCCGGGTGAGCGGGCCGGTGTCCTTCTTCGACGAGGTGGCGATCTTCCAGACGGCCCCGTCGGGCGCCCGGACGACACCCCCGTAGCCCCAGAAGGACTTCGTCGCGGGCTTCAGCGCCGTGGCGCCGGCGTCCAGGGCGGCGCCGACGAAGGCGTCCACACCGGACGGCTGGGAGACCGTGACCGACAGCGAGAAGCCGCGGAAGCCGGACGTCGGCGCGTCCGACGCGCGCAGGCCGATCCGCGTGCCCAGGCCGAGGTCGGAGTAGAAACGGGCGGCGGCCGTGGGGTCGGCCACCTCGAGGGTGACTGTTTCGAAGCTCATGTCCTCACGCTAAGCGGCACCCCGGGACCGGTGCTTCTCGATTCCTGATCGGTGCGGCCGCGCCCCTGCCCGGCACGCGGACGGGGGCGGCAGCACCCCCGTCCGGAGCGGGGAGCGGACCCCTCACGGAGTCCCGCCGTCCTCCCCGAGGGCCTGCGCCGCGATCACCGCGGCCTGGACCCTGCGCTCCACGCCCAGCTTCGCCAGCAGCCGCGAGATGTGGTTCTTCACCGTCTTCTCCGAGAGATGGAGCCGCTCGCCGATCTCCCGGTTGGTCAGCCCGTCGCCGATCAGCGCCAGCACGTCCTTCTCCCGCTCCGTCAGCCCGGCGAGCCGCCCGTCCGCGGCGGGGGCGGGCGCCGGGTCCCGCAGCGCGCGCAGCAGCCGCTCCGTGGTGGCCGGGTCCAGCATCGAGCGGCCCGCCGCCACCGTGCGCACCGCCGCGACCAGGTCCGTCCCCTTGATCTGCTTGAGGACGTACCCCGCGGCGCCGGCCATGACGGCGTCCAGCAGGGCGTCCTCGTCGTCGAAGGAGGTCAGCATCAGACAGGCGACCTCCGGCACCGCGGACCGCAGCTCACGGCAGACGGTCACGCCGTCGCCGTCCGGCAGCCGGATGTCCAGGACGGCGACGTCGGGCCGCAGGGCGACACCCCGGTTCAGCGCCTGCTCCGCGGTCGCCGCCTCGCCGACGACCTCGATGTCCGGTTCGGCGTCGAGCAGATCGCGCAGGCCCCGGCGGACGACCTCGTGGTCGTCGAGGACCAGCACCCGGATGCCGCCCTCGCCGGGGGCGGTGCGCGGCGCGTCGTCCGGGGAACGGTACGGCTCGGTCATGGTGCTTCCTCCGGTGGGTGGGCCTGCCCTTCGATCCTCTCGCCGAAGGACCCTCCCGTGCCACGGAACAGGCGCTTTCCGGCCGGTCCGTGCCGGTCAGTCGACGACGAGCACCTCGGACACCGGACGGCGCGGGGTCGCGGGCGCCTCGGGGCCGTAGCCGAGCCGGATGAGCATCTGCGGGTACGCGGCTCCCGACAGCGGGTCCCGGAGCAGCCAGCGCAGATCGGGGTGTTCGAGCGCCTGCGAGTTGAGCGAGGTGGACAGCCCGTCCAGCGTCGCGCGCAGCAGCACCCGCTCCATGGCCTGCCCCGCGCGCACCCAGTCCGCCGGTTCGTCCCGCCGCGTGCCGAGCACCGCGAGACACGGCGACCACTCGAAGACGGCCGTCCCGGGATCGGCGCCCTCACCCGCTCCGCCGGCCGCCTCGGCGCCGGGGAACTCCCGCACCAGCGCCCGGCCGCCGTGGCGGCGGGGGCCGCGCGCGTAGGCGGGGATGCCCTCCGGCGCGTCGCGGGCGCGCTCGGACGTCCAGTGCGCGATCTCCTCCAGCGCCTCGGGCGACAGCTTCTCCTCCTGCTCGGCGTCCCACGCCAGGTCGGTGAGGGTGTGGCCGCGCCAGTCGTCCGCGACGTCGAGGGCGCCGCCCTCGGCCAGCGCGGCCTGCCTGAGGCGGTCCAGCAGCTCACCGGGGACGGGCCGCTCGGAGAACGGCGCCCTGCTGGTGTGCCGCCGCGCGATCGCCGGGTGCAGTTCCGCGAGGCCGTCCCCGGCCGCGTCCCCGGTCGCGGGGGCGAAGGTGACGGCGGCCAGCAGCTCGGGGGCGAACCCGGCCGGGCGGACGCTCACCCGGGCCTCCCAGCCGGCCGCCGCCGCGGCGACCCGCAGGTTGAACAGGGCGGCGCCGCAGCCGACATGGAGGCCGCGGGCCGCGGGATCGGTGCGCGGCATGGTGCGGGAGGCGTCCAGCAGCAGCGTCAGCACACCCTGGATCCGGTCGTAACGGAACAGCCACGGCTGCGCGTTGTGCATCGACGGAGCCAGTACGGCATCGGCGACCCAGGAGGACACGGCCTCCGGGCCGGGGACGGACGCAGCAGACATGGAAACCACCCGCACATCAACCCTCGGGCCGGAGGGGAGTCCCCGACCCGTCACCCTCCATCGTCCCTCCGGCGCACCGGCCCGGACAGGGCCGAACGGCCCTGTCCGGTGCGCCGGTCAGGCCGAGGCCGACCAGCGGGGGGCGGCCGCCGCCCAGGCGGCGTCCCACTCCGCCAGCCGCCGCCGGTCGAGCACCCGCCCGACCACCGCGTACGTGACCGCCCCGGCCACCGCGACCGCCGCTCCCGCCGTCGCCCCCCAGCCGACGGACCGGTTGCGGACCTCGGCCGCGGACATCGGGGCCCGGGCCGCCCGGCCCTCGGCGTCGCACCACAGGGGGACCGTGCTGCCCGCCGTCACCCCGGCCGGAACCTCCGTCTCGCCGCGGTGCACCCGGCCGTCCGGGCCGGTCCAGCGGACCGGCGCCGGATACCGGGCCAGGTCCGCCTCCGCCGAGCCCGGTTCCGGATGCCGGGGCGCGTCCCGCTCCAGCACCGCCGTCACCCGGTGCAGGCTCGCGGCACGCGCCTCGGCATCCGCGGTGAGCGACCCGTGCACGGCACGGCCCACGGCGACGGAGACGACGGGCACGGCGCCCAGGACCACGGCGGCCAGCGCCAGCGTGATCCACGCCCGCACCAGGTCGCACCGGCGGCGCAGCGGGTTGGGGCGCAGGCCCCACAACGGCGCCGGCCGGTGCGCGGGAGGGGGCTGGGCGCGCGGGACGGGGTCATGCATGGCTGCTCCTTCGCAGAGGGGGGCGACACCGCGTCGCGCGGTGGATCGTTCGCGGGGCGTGGTGGGATCGCCTGTCGTGGTGGATCGTTCGCGGGCGTGGAGGGATCGCCTGTCGTGGTGGATCGTTCGCGGTGCGGCGGGACCACCCGTCGTGGTGGATCGTTCGCGGTGCGGCGGGACCACCCGTCGTGGTGGATCGTTCGCGGGCGCGGCGGCATCACCCGTCGCAGGCGCGGCCCGGCCGGACGCCGGACGCCGGATGGCGGTGCACGGCCGCGAGGATCTGGCCGGCGCCCCGCAGGGCGGCGGTGTGCGGCGCGGTCGCGGGCCGCACGGGCACCCGCAGCCGGTCCGTCAGCGCGTAGGCGATCTCCGGCCGCAGGGCGCCGCCCCCGGCCAGCACCACACCGCGCCGCAGCGCCAGGAGGGACTGCGGCGTGCGGTCCGCGCGCAGCATGTCGGCGACCATGGCGACGACCGCCCCGGCGACGTCGGCGACCGGCATCGCGTCGTCGAGATCGGTGGTCCCGAGCGCGGTCCGGTACGCGTCCGCCACCGCCCCGTCCGCGAGCAGGGCGACCTCGGTCACCTGCGCGCCGAGGTCCACGACCACCAGCGGCCGGCTCATGTCCGCCGCCGCGCCGAGGGCGATCGCCCGCGCGGCCGGGACCGTCAGCACCGTGCGCGGGCGCAGCACCTCCAGCGCTTCGAGCGCGGCCCCGCGGAAGCCGGGCCCGCCGAGGACCGGGGTGCTGAGGACGATCAGCGGCCGGCCGGGGCCCGCGGTGCGGCGGCCCAGCAGCCGGTCCAGCATCCGTGCCACGCCGGCGGTGTCCACGATGGCGCCCCGCTGCACGGGGTGGATCCCGCCCGTTCCGGGGAACGTCACCGTCGGCACGTCCAGCACGACGCCCCTGCCGGGTGTCCAGGCCCGGGTGCGGGCGCTGCCGATGTCGATCGCGAACCGCGGGCAGAGCCCGCACGCGGGCCACCGCGGGTGGCGCCGCCCCGCGTCCGCCTCCGCGGCCGTGCGGCTCACCGCCCCGCCTCCCGCACGTGCTGGCAGCGCCCGCAGTAGCGGGCCTGCGGCACCACCGTCAGCCGGGCGAGGGCGATGGGCCGGGCGCAGAGGTGGCAGCTGCCGTAGCGGCCCTCCTCCATGCGCGCCAGCGCGGCCTCCACGTCGGCGAGCACCATCCGCGCGGACGCGGCGAGCCGGTCACGGGACACGGTGCCCGCCGAGCGCGCCCGCGGGCGCGCCGCGTACGGCCCGGCCCGCCGTCCGGCCCCGTCCTCCGTCTCACCGGCGCGGTCCGGCGCGTACCCGGCGCCGTCCCGGCCCGGGCCGTGCGCGGCGGGGGCGCTCCCGCAGGCGGCGCCGGCCGTGGCGGCCGCACGGTGCGGCCCGGAGGCGTCCTCGGGTCCCGGGCCGGGGGCGGACAGCCGCCGCAACTGCTCCCGGCGGAAGGCGCGCTGCTCGCGCAGGCCCTCGCGCAGCGCGTCGAGGTCCTCGGGCGCCGGGCCCGCGGTGCGGACGCCGGCCGTCTGGTTGTTCACTTCGGTCACCACTCCTGGTGCGCGGTCCGCTGTGCGCGGTGGATCGGGGCGGGTCGGTCGGGCCGGGCGGTGCCGTCACACGGTCCGGCGCTGGCAGGCGACACAGCAGCGGGCGTACGGGAGGATCTCCAGGCGCTCGTCGGGGACCGGCCGGGCGCAGCCCTCGCAGAGGCCGTAGGCGCCGCGCTCCAGGCGGGCGAAGGCCGCCTCGATCTCGGTCAGGACCCGCTGGATCGCCGACTGCTGCGCGACCATCAGGTCGCGCGGCGCCTCGTGCCGCTCCTCCTCGATGGCCGCGAGCTGGGTGAGGCGGGAGGCCCGCTCGTGCTCCAGGCGCTGCCGGATCTCGGGGTCGGTGGCACCGCGGGGACGGGAGACGGAGCGAGCCGCGTCGGGCGACATGGCGTTCCTTTCGGGGCGGCGGCCGCGGCGTCGTGCGGCGGGCGCCGCGGACGCACGTCCGCACCGCCGGGCGGCGGTGCGGAGGCCAAGGGGTTCCTGACTGCCACCCTCGCCCTTTCCCGCGCGCCGAGCCATCGGGCCCGGACCCCATTTGCGGGGGCTCCCATGGTGTAGAGGCCCGGGGTCCCCGGCCCGGTGCCGGCACCCTCCCCGGGTGGCCCATAGTGGTAGCACCTGCGACGAAGGAGGAGGTCAGGTACGCCGTGTCCCTGTTCTGGCGGATTTTCGCGCTCAACGCCCTGGTGCTCGGAGTCGCCACCGCGCTGCTGCTGTGGGCGCCGGTGACGGTCTCCGTGCCCGTACTGCTGACGGAGGCGGTGATCCTTCTCGGCGGGCTCGGCGTCATGCTGGTCGCCAACGCGGCGCTGCTGCGCGTCGGCCTGGCGCCGCTGGACCGGCTGACGCGGCAGATGGCCACCGTCGACCTCCTCCGGCCCGGCGGCCGTCTGCCCGTGCCGGGCCACGGCGGGGTCGGGGAGCTGATCCACACCTTCAACGAGATGATCGAGCGGCTGGAGGCCGAGCGGGCCGCCAGCAGCGCCCGCGCCCTGAACGCCCAGGAGTCCGAACGGCGCCGGATCGCGCAGGAGTTGCACGACGAGGTCGGCCAGAGCATGACCGCCGTCCTGCTGACGCTGAAGCGGGCGGCCGACCAGTCCGGCGGGCCGCTGCGGGACGACATGCGGCTCGCGCAGGAGACCACCCGGGCGAGCCTCGACGAGGTCCGCCGGCTCGCCCGCCGGCTGCGCCCCGGCGTGCTGGAGGACCTCGGGCTGGTCAGCGCGCTGACCTCGCTCGCGGTCGAGTTCGCCACCCACACCGGGCTGCGCGTCGAGCGCCGCTTCGGCGCCGGCCTGCCCGGCCTCGACCGGGTCGGCGAACTCGTCGTCTACCGGGTCGCCCAGGAAAGTCTGACCAATGTCGCCCGGCACGCGGAGGCGGGGAACGTGACCCTTGAACTGACCGGTACGCCCGGCGCGGTGACGCTGACCGTCACCGACGACGGCCGGGGTGTGGGACTGGCGCGCGACGGCGCCGGCATCCGCGGCATGCGCGAACGCGCCCTGCTGCTGGGCGCCTCGCTCGACATCGGCGCCACCGGGCGGGGCGGCACCCGCGTCCGGCTGACGGTGCCGGTGGCACCGCTCGCGCCGGCCTTCGTGCCGCTCGCCCCGGCGGCCCCCGAGGAGGGGCTGCCATGACGGACACACCGGAGATCCGCATCCTGCTCGCCGACGACCACGCGCTGGTGCGCAGGGGCGTGCGGCTCATCCTCGACGGGGAGCCCGGTCTGCGGGTGGTGGCCGAGGCGGGCGACGGCGCGGAGGCCGTCGAGATGGTCCGCGGCCACGAGGTCGACCTCGCGGTCCTCGACATCGGCATGCCGAGGATGACCGGCATCCAGGCCGCGCGCGAACTGGCGTCGCTCCGGCCGGGGCTGCGCATCCTGATGCTGACCATGTACGACAACGAGCAGTACTTCTTCCAGGCCCTGAAGGCGGGGGCCTGCGGCTACGTCCTCAAGTCCGTCGCCGACCGCGACCTGGTGGCGGCGTGCCGGGCCGCGATGCGCGGCGAGTCCTTCCTCTACCCCGGGGCCGTCACGGCGCTGATCCGCAACTACCTGGACCGCGCCCGCCTCGGCGAGGACGCCGGGGGCGAGATCCTCACGGCGCGGGAGGAGGAGGTCCTGAAGCTGGTGGCGGAGGGGCTGTCGTCGAAGGACATCGCGGAGACGCTCTTCATCAGCGTCAAGACCGTCCAGCGCCACCGGGCGAACCTGCTGAGCAAGCTGGGGCTCCGGGACCGGCTTGCGCTCACCCGCTACGCGATCCGGTCCGGCCTGATCGAGCCCTGAGCGCGCCGCGGCCGCGCGAGCGCCGCGCCGGGAGCCCCGCCCCCGTGGGACGCCCCGCCGCCCGCCGCGCACCGCTGTGCCGGCGGGCGGCTACAGCGTCTCGCTCAGCGAGTCCGCCAGCCGTCGCCGGGCCGTGCGGGTCGCCGGCAGGGTGGCCGCCGCGACGGCCCCGGCGACGGCGGCGGCCGCGACCGCCAGCAGCACGGTGAACGGGGGCACCTGGGCGACGCCCGCCCCCATGCCGCTCGTCCGGGCCTGCGCGTCCACCAGCCAGTGCCCGGCCAGCGCGCCGGCCGACGTGCCGAGGGTGGCGGAGACCAGCGCCGTCAGCCCGGCCGCCGTCACGATCACCGCGCCGATCTGGCGCGGGGTCAGCCCGATCGCCTTCAGGGCGAGCAGGTCACGCGCCCGGTCGCGCACCTCGGTGCCGATGAGGGTGAGCAGCTCGATCAGGCCGATCAGCGCGAGGACGCCGATCAGCGCGGCGATCACGGCCCGGGCCGGTTCGAGGCGGTCGGCCGGGTTCGGCGTCACCCGGACCTCCAGCGTGCCGTCCGCCGCGGCGCCCACCCGGGCGGCGACCGCGCGCGGGTCCGCGCCCTCGCTCAGCACCAGGGCCTGGAAGCCCGGCCGCAGCAGCGGATCGCGTTCGCGCAGTGTGTCCAGGGTGGTGGTGACCACCCGCCCGCCGGACTCCGGTTCGATGCTGCGGCCGACGATGTGCAGGATCTGCGGCCGGCCCCCGACCGTCATCCGGACCCAGTCCCCGACCCGGGCGTCCAGCAGGTCCAGCAGTCCCTGCCCGGCGACCGCCTCGTCCGGCCCGGCGGGGGAGCGGCCCTCGGCCACGGCGGAGGGGTACGGCTCGGCGTCGGTGCCGAGGCCGCGCAGGGTGATCGTGCCGGTCTGGCCGGGCACCAGGGCGGCCATCTCCGCGCCGGGATGGGCGGAGGCCACCCCCGGGACCCGCGTCAGCGTCGCCCGCAGCTCGGCGTCCGCGGGCCCGCCGGGCTGGGCCGCGCGCACGGTCAGCGCCGTCGGCAGCCCCATGCGCTCCGGCCGGTCGCGGAACTGGTCCAGGGTCGACCAGGCGACGAGCGCCACCGTGATCAGGACCAGCGGCAGCGCCAGCCGGGCCACCTGGAGGAGCGTGCGGCCCCGGCGGGGGAACGCGGCCCGCCAGCCCAGCACCAGCGCGGGCGGCACCCGCATCCCGAGCGCGCGGCGCCCCAGCGCCGTCATCGGGGACGGCAGCGGCTGAGCCGCCCGGGCCACGGGCACCGGCGGCACCCGGCCCGCCCGCCAGGCGGCGAGCGAGGTGGCGGCCGCGATCAGCAGCACCGCGCCGGCCGGCACACCGGTCATCACGGCGGCCCGGCCCGGCAGGTCCTGCCACACGGAGACCGCGTCGCCGATCCTGCCCGGAATCCGGGAGCCGACCACCGCGATCGCGGCGGATCCGAGCGCGACCCCGAGCAGCGCGAACGCCAGATGCTGGAGCAGGAACGCCCGCACCACCTGCCCCGGGGTGAAGCCGACGGCCTTGAGCACCGCGATGTCCCTGAGCTGCCCGCGCACCCGTGCCGCGACCGCGCCGGAGGCGGCGAGCGCGGCGGCCAGCAGCGCCCCGAGACCGAACACGGCGAACAGCAGCCCGAGCAGCCGGTCGTCGTCGCCGGCCTCGGCCCGCGCCTGCTCCCACTTGGTGACCTGCGCGACCCGGTCGGCACCGAGCACGGTGACGGCCCGCTGCACCATGAAGTCGGTGTCGTCCGGATCGGCCAGGCGCAGGCCCACCGTCTGGTCGTGCGACCCGGGGGCGACCGTGTCCAGTGCGCCGGGGAGCACCCAGCCGGTCCCCGGCTGGCCGCCGGGCCGGTAACGCGGTTCCGCGGCCTCGGCGATCCCGGCGACGCGCAGCGTGTGCGCGGCGCCGCGCGGGCCGGTCACCCGCAGGGTGTCGCCCGGTTCGGCCCACAGGGCTTGGGCGACGGAGCTCTCCAGGACGATCTCGTCCGTCCGGGAGGCGAGCCACTGACCCCGGGTGAGCAGGGGCCGTCCGGTCCGGGGGAGCTGCGCGCCGGTGGCGCGCAGTTCGATGCCCGCCCGCGCGCCCCGGGACGCGGCGGTGGCGTCGGCCGTGCGGTAGGGGCCGGCGAGGGAGGTGACGCCTTCGAGGTCCCGGAGCGCCGCGGTGTCGGCGCCGCCGCGGGTGTGGAGCCATATGTGGGCGCCCTGGGACTGGTTGAAGACCCGCTGCCAGGGGTTGGCGGCGTATCCGAGGAGTGCTCCGGCGAGCAGCAGCGAGGCGATCACACCCGCGCTGGCCAGCACCACGAACAGCGCCTCGCCGCGGTGCGCGCGCAGATCGGCGTTGGCCCAGCGCAGAGTCGCCCGCACGCTCACTCCTTGAGTTCGAGCACGCCCGACACCCCGTGGCGCCCGCCGCGCGCGGCGCTGCCGAGCATCGCGTCGTCGGCTATCCGGCCGTCGAAGAAGCTGATGACACGGTCGGCCGCGCTGGCCATCCGGGCGTCGTGGGTGACCATCAGGATGGTCTGGCCCCGCTGGTGGAAGCGGGTCAGCAGCCGCAGCACCTCCCGGGTGCCCTTGCTGTCGAGGCTGCCGGCCGGTTCGTCGGCGAGGAGCAGGGCGGGGTGGTTGACGAGCGCGCGGGCGAGGGCGACGCGCTGCTGTTCGCCGCCGGACAGCTCGCCCGGCACGGACTTCTCCCGGCCTTCGAGCCCGAGTTCGGCGAGCAGCTCCGCGCGCGACGCGCGGGCCGCCGCCGGGGACGCCCCGGCGAGCAGGGCGGGGAGCTCGACGTTGTCGGCGACGGTGAGGTTGGAGACCAGGTTGAAGAACTGGAAGACGATGCCGACCCGGCGCCGCCGCAGCACCGCCCAGCGGGCCTCGCGGTACTGGTCGACGCGTTCGCCGTCGAGCCACAGCCGCCCGCTGTCCGGGCGCTGGAGCCCGCCCATGAGGTGCAGCAGGGTGGACTTGCCCGCGCCGGAGGGGCCGGTGACGGCGACGAACTCGCCGGGCTGGACGGTCAGGTCCACGCCGCGCACGGCGTGCACGGCCGCGCCCTCGCCGTGGTGGGTCTTGGTGAGCTGCTCGGCCCGCAGGATGGGCGTGGGCGCCGTGCCCGTCCCCTCAGCGGGCGCCCGGGTCGTGCCCGGCCGGCCGGTGGGCGCGTCCGCCGGGCCCGGCCCGTCCGCGGGCGCGGCGGGGGGTTCGCGGTGGTCGCCGGCGGGCGCGGCCTCGCTCATTCCAGCTCCTCCTGACAGCGTTCCAGCCAGTCCAGATCGGCCTGGAGGTGCAGCATGGCCCCTTCGATCAGCAACTGGGAGATCCGGTTGTCCCGGTCCTCGGCGGCGGCCAGCCGCGACAGTTCCCGCATGGTGTTGAGGTACTGCCTGCGCTGCCGGTTGATCAGTGCCACCGGGTCCGCGAGCCCCGACTCGGGCGCGAGGGCGAGCTTCATGAAGAACTCGTCCCGTACCCGCGGTTCGTCGTGGGTCTCCTCGAACCAGGCCAGCACCGCCTCACGCCCCGCGGCCGTCAGCCGGTACGTGCGCTTGTTGGGCCGGCCCGCCTGCTCGACGTCCTCGCCGTCGATCAGACCGCTCTTCTCCAGCCGGCCGAGGGTGACGTAGATCTGGCCGACGTTCGGCTGAGGGTACGCGGCGCCCAGGAGCTTCTCAAGGTCCAGCTTCAGCTCGTAGCCGTGCGCGGGACCGCGGGTGAGAAGTGCCAGGAGCGGCAGCCGCACGCCCGTCCCCTCTCTCCCGCTCCGTGGTTTCCTGCCGGCCCGGCGCGCGCCGGACGGCCCGGCAGTCCGGCCGGTCCGCCTGCACGTCTAGTATCGCCCATGCCTAACGGGTATATATAGGCCACGATGGTCGGCGGCGCAGCCGGATCGTGCTGGGAGGAACCTATGCGGTGGATGCGTGCCGCGGGTAGAGGACTCCTGGTCGCGGCGGTGGTGGTGGCCGGCTACGCCGGTTTCGGCGTGCGGGGCGGGCAGGAGCCGCCGGGCCGCGGGCCGATGACCCTGGTGACGGCCGGCGATCTCACCGGCTATCTGCCGCCGCTGATCCGCGAGTGGAACGAGCGGCATCCCGATGAACGGGTGACCCTGGTCGAGCTGCCCGACTCCGCGGACGAGACCCGCGCCCAGATGATCAGCGAACTGCGGTCCGGCAGCGACCGGTTCGACGTCCTCAACATCGACGTCGCGTGGACCTCGGAGTTCGCCGCGGCGGGCTGGATAGCGCCCCTGGAGCGCGGCCGCTTCCCGCTGGACGCCTTCCTGCGCCCGGTCGTGGACACCGCCACCTTCGAGGGCCGGCTGTACGCCGTCCCGTACGTGACCAACGCCGGACTGCTCTACTACCGCAAGGACGTCCTGGAGCAGGCGGGCGAGAAGCCGCCGCGCACCTGGGACGAGCTCGCCCGGCAGGCCCGCACCCTCGCGCCGCGCCACGGACTCGACGGCTACGCGGGCCAGTTCCTGCCCTACGAGGGCCTGACCGTCAACGTCACCGAGGCGGTGCACTCGGCGGGCGGCTCGGTGCTGCGCGACGACGGGGCGCGGGTGAGCGTGGACTCCCGGGCGGCCCGCGACGGGCTCTCCTTCCTGGCCGCCGGCGTGCGCGAGGGGTGGATCCCGCGCGAGGCCCTCGGCTGGAAGGAGGAGGAGTCCCGGCAGGCGTTCCAGGACGGGCGGCTGCTGTTCCTGCGCAACTGGCCCTACGTGTACGCCGAGGCCGCGGCGAAGGACTCCCCGGTGGCCGGCCGGATCGGCACGGTGCCCCTGCCGGGGCCCGACGGCCCCGGCACCAGTGTGCTCGGCGGGTCCAACCTCGCCGTCAGCAGCCATTCGCGCCACCCCGCGTCGGCCGCCGACCTGATCGCGTACCTGACGGGCGAACGGGTCCAGCGGCGGGTGCTCACCGAGGGGGCCCTCCCGCCGGTGCGGGCGGCGCTCTACGAGGACCCGGCGCTGATCCGGGACCACCCGTATCTGCCCACCCTGCGCGAGAGCGTGCTGACAGCCGTGCCCCGGCCCAAGAGCCCGCGCTACGACCAGGTGAGCCTCGCCGTGCAGGCGGTCGCGCAAGACGTCATGGCGCTGCGCCAGAGCCCGGACCTGGCCGTCGGACGGCTGGCCCGCGAGCTGTCGGCGATCTCCCGCCGGGGCTGAGCCCGCGTCGTCCCACCCCGATGAACCCCTACTTACTTGTTAAGTAGGGGTTCTTTGCTGCTCCGGTCCGTTCCCGACTCCAGGGGTGGGGCAATGCAGGTCAAAAGCCCCCAGCTTTCGCCGGTTTCAGCTCTCTCCGTTGACACCTGTCAGACACGCCTACTTAACATGCATGCATAACGACGCACCCGATCCGGGGCGCCCTCGCATCCAGCAGAAACGGTTGACGCGAGATGCTCAGCACCCTCGTGGCCGGCACCGGCCACCTCTCCCGCGCCGCCGCGGCCCCCGACGCCTGGTGGCGCGACGCGGTGATCTACCAGGTCTACGTCCGCAGCTTCCTCGACAGCACCGGGGACGGCATCGGGGACCTGGCCGGCGTCCGCGCCGGACTGCCCTACCTCCGCAAGCTCGGGGTCGACGGCATCTGGCTCAGCCCGTTCTACCCGTCGCCGCAGCACGACCACGGCTACGACGTCGCCGACTACTGCGACGTCGACCCCGTCTACGGCGACCTCGACGAGTTCGACCGGCTCACCGCCGACGCCCGGCGCCTCGGGCTGAAGCTGCTGCTCGACATCGTCCCCAACCACTGCTCCAGCGCCCACCCGTGGTTCCGCGAGGCGCTCGCCGCCCCCGCCGGCAGCCCCGCCCGCGCCCGCTTCCACTTCGCGCCGGGCCGCGGCCCCGGCGGCGACGAGCCCCCCAACAACTGGCGCGCGATGTTCGGCGGGCCCGCCTGGACCCGCACCACCGAGCCCGACGGCACCCCGGGGGAGTGGTACCTGCACCTGTTCACCCCCGAGCAGCCCGACCTCAACTGGCGCGACCCGGCCGTCGGGGACACCTTCGAGTCCGTGCTGCGCTTCTGGCTCGACCGGGGCGTCGACGGCTTCCGCATCGATGTCGCGGCCGGTCTCTTCAAGCACCCCGAACTGCCCGACTCCGACGACCCGGAGGCCGACGAGCGCAGCCGGGACTCCGTCAACCCGCTCGCCTGGAACCAGCCCGAGGTGCACGACGTCTGGCGGCGCTGGCGCCGGGTGTGCGACGAGTACGCGGCGCTGGACGGCCGCGAGCGGCTGCTCGTCGGAGAGGTGTCCGTGCCCACCGCGCGCGAGCACGCCGAGTACGTGCGCCCCGACGAACTGCACCAGGCGTTCTTCTTCGACCTGCTCAGCGCGCCCTGGGACGCCGCCGCCTTCCGGTCCGTGATCGACGAGGCCGTCCGGGACATCGCCGGCACCGGATCCACCGTCACCTGGGTGCTCAACAACCACGACCAGGTCCGCACTGTCACCCGCTACGCCGGCGAGCCCGGCGTGGAGGGCAGCGGACTCGGCGCCGCCCGCGCCCGCGCGGCCGCCCTGCTGATGCTGGCCCTCCCCGGCGCCGCCTACGTCTACCAGGGCGAGGAGCTCGGACTCCCCGAGGTCCTCGACCTCCCCGACGAGGTGCTGACCGACCCCATCTTCCGCCGCACCGGCAGCCGCAAGCACATCCGCGACGGCTGCCGCGTCCCGCTGCCCTGGTCCGGCCATGCTTCCCCGTTCGGCTTCAGCCAGGGCGCGGCCGGGGCCCGGCCGTGGCTGCCGCAGCCCGAGTGGTTCGCCGAGCACGCCACGGACCGGGCCCTGGCCGACACCCGCTCCTTCTGGCACCTCTACCGCGACGGCCTCCAGCTGCGGCACTCGCTGCCCCAGCTGGGCGACGGCACGCTGCGGTGGCTGGACGCCCCGCCCCAGGTGCTGGCCATGGTCCGCGGCGACGGACTGGTCTGCGCGGTCAACTTCGGCACCGACCCCGTGCCCGCACCCGTCACCGGGACCCCGCTGCTCTCCAGCGGCCCCTGCCCCGACGGCGTGCTCCCCGGCGCCACCGCCGCCTGGTGGACCGCCGACCACACCGGCGAGCGGCCCGCCGCCCCCTCACTGTGACCCGACCCTCACCGACGGAAGGAACCACCATGCGATCCAACCCCCGCACCCCCAGGCGCATCGCCGCCACCGCGGCGGCCGCGCTCGCCGTCGCCCTGACGGCCACCGCCTGCGGCGGCAGCACCACCCCCGCGAGCGGAGGCGAGCTCAGCGGCAAGACGGTCACCGTGGCCGGCGTGTGGACCGGCAGCGAACAGAAGAACTTCAAGAAGGTGCTCGACGCCTTCACCGAGAAGACCGGCGCCAAGACGGTCTTCGTGCCCTCCGGCGACAACGTCTCCACGTTCGTCGGCAGCAAGATCGAGGGCGGCAACGCCCCCGACGTGGTGATGGTCCCGCAGGTCGGCGTCCTCCAGCAGTTCGCCCAGGAGGGCTGGCTCACGCCGCTGTCCGACACCGCGGCGAAGACCGCCGCGGACGGCGTCGCCCCGGTGTGGAAGGAGTACGGCACCGTCGACGGCGCCTACTACGGCCTCTACTTCAAGGCCGCCCACAAGTCGACGGTCTGGTACAGCCCCGACGCCTTCACCCAGGCCGGCGTGGGCGAGCCCGGCACCTACGAGGAGATGCTGGAGACCGGCCGCACCCTCGCCGACTCCGGCCGCCCCGCCTTCGCGATAGCCGGCGAGGACGGCTGGACCCTCACCGACTGGTTCGAGAACATCTACCTCTCCCAGGCCGGGCCGGAGAAGTACGACCAGCTCGCCAAGCACGAGCTGAAGTGGACGGACGAGAGCGTCGTCACGGCCCTCACCACGCTCGGCGAGGTCTTCAAGGACAAGCAGCTCGTCGCCGGCGGCGCCCAGGGCGCGCTGCGCACGGACTTCCCCGCCTCCGTCGAGCAGGTCTTCGGCCCCGAGCCGAAGGCCGGCATGGTCTACGAGGGCGACTTCGTCGGCGGCGTCGCCAAGGACGAGTTCGGCCGCAAGCCGGGCGAGGACGCCAAGTTCTTCCCGTTCCCCCCGGTCGGCGGCGGCGAGGCGCCCGTCGTCAGCGGCGGTGACGCCGCGGTCGTCCTCAAGGACGGCAAGAACGCCGAGGCCGGGATGAAGCTGCTGGAGTTCCTGGCCACCCCCGAGGCCGCCGAGATCTGGGCCGGCGCCGGCGGCTTCCTGTCGCCGAACAAGAACGTGAGCCTCGACGCGTACTCCGACGACACCGCCAAGAAGACCGCCGAGTCCCTGGTCAAGGCCGGCGACGCGGTCCGCTTCGACATGTCCGACCAGGCGCCCGCCGCCTTCGGCGGCACCAAGGGAGCGGGCGAGTGGAAGCTCCTCCAGGACTTCCTGCGCGACCCGTCCGACCCCAAGGGCACCGCCGCGAAGCTGGAGGCCGCGGCGGCCAAGGCCTACGGGAACTGAGGCCGCACACCATGGCCGACACCCACACGACCCGCGCCGCGGCACCCCCGCGGCGCGGGGCCCCGGCGGACCCCCGCCGCGGCGCCCGGCGCAGGAAGCGCCTGCTCGCCGTCGCCTTCGTCCTGCCCGCCCTGCTGCTCCTCGGCGCCCTGGTGGTCTACCCGGTCGTCTTCTCCGTCGGGCGCAGCCTCTTCGACGCGAGCGGCGACCGCTTCGTCGGCGCCGGGAACTACGCGGAGATCTTCCGGGACCCGGCCACCCTCAAGGCCATCCGCAACAGCACCATCTGGGTCGTCGTGGCGCCCACTCTGCTGACCGGGCTCGGCCTGGTGCTCGCGGTGCTCACCGAGAAGGTGCGCTGGGCCACCGCGTTCAAGCTGGTGCTGTTCCTGCCCATGGCCGTCTCCTTCCTGGCCGCCGGCATCATCTTCCGGCTCGCCTACGAGCAGGACCCGGACCGGGGCGTGCTCAACGCCGTCGTCACCGAGGTCCACGACGTCTTCGAGGACCCCGCCGCCTACCCGACGGCACGGGCGCGCGAAGGCCAGGGACTCACCGGCGGCGCGGGCGGCCCGTACACCACCGGCACCGCCTACGGCCCCGGCGAGGCGGCGGCCCTCGGCTTCGTGGGCATCGCCCCCGAGGACATGCCCGGCGGCGCCGCCGACGCGGCCGGCGAGCCGCCCCCGGCGGGCGAGCTCGGGGGAGTGGTCTGGCTCGACTTCGCCCCCGGCGGCAAGGGCACCCCGGGCGAGGTCGACCCCGGCGAGAAGGGCCTGCCGGGCATGACCGTCGAGGCGGTGCGGGACGGCAAGGCCGTCGCCACGGCCACCACGGCGGCCGACGGCTCCTTCCGCTTCACCGGACTGGACGGCGACGGGTACACCTACCGGCTGCCGGCCGCGAACTTCGCGGCGCCCTACGAGGGCGTGAGCTGGCTCGGCCCCGCGCTGGTCACCCCGGCGATCATCGGCGCCTACCTCTGGGTGTGGACGGGCTTCGCCATGGTGCTGATCGGGGCCGGCCTCGCCTCCATCCCGCGCGACGCGCTGGAGGCGGCCCGGATGGACGGTGCCAGCGAGGGCCAGATCTTCCGCAGGATCACCGTGCCGCTGCTCGCCCCGGTGCTCACCGTCGTCTTCGTCACCCTCGTCATCAACGTGATGAAGGTCTTCGACCTCGTGTGGATCATCGCCCCCGGCCCCGTGCAGGAGGAGGCCGACGTCCTGGCGACCCGCATGTGGCTGGTGTCCTTCGGCGGCGGCAACGACCAGGGGCTCGGCAGCGCGCTCGCCGTCCTGCTGCTCCTCCTGGTCGTCCCCGCGATGATCTTCAACATCCGGCGTTTCCGAAGGAGCGGCGCATGAGCGGCCACCTCACGGCCGAACGGCGGCCCGTCACCCCCGCGCCCCCGGCGGACGCCGGCCGGAGCCGCCGAACCGGCCGGCTCGGACGCCTGCTGAGCAGCTCCGCCGTCCAGGCGCTGCTGATCGTCGTCGCCCTGGTGTGGATCACTCCGCTGGCGGGCCTGTTCCTCTCCTCGCTGCGCGACGAGAGCGACAACGCGTCCGACGGCTGGTGGACGGCCTTCACCGACCCCTCCCAGCTGTCACTGGACAACTACACCGCGCTGTTCCAGGACTCCGGCATCACCACCGCCTTCTGGAACACGGTGCTGATCGCCGTCCCCACCACCGTGCTGGTCGTCGGCATCGCCGCCCTCGCCGGCTATGCCTTCGCCTGGCTGGAGTTCCCCGGCCGGGACGCGGTCTTCCTGGTGGTCGTCGGCCTGCTGGTGGTGCCCGTCCAGATCGGGCTGCTGCCGGTCGCCAAGCTCTTCGGAGCCGTCGGGCTGTTCGGCACGGTGGCCGGTGTGGTCCTCTTCCACGTCGCCTACGGGCTGCCCTTCGCGGTGTTCCTGCTGCGGAACTACTTCGCGGAGATTCCGCGCGAGATGCTGGAGGCCGCCCGGATGGACGGCGGCAGCGAGTGGCGGATCTTCTCCCGGCTGGTGCTGCCGCTCGGCCGCCCCGCCATCGCCAGCCTCGCGATCTTCCAGTTCCTGTGGGTGTGGAACGACATGCTCGTGGCGCTGCTCTTCGCCGACAGCGGCTCGCAGCCGCTGACCGTGGCGCTCCAGTCCCAGATGCGCCAGTTCGGCAGCAACATCGGCGTCCTCGCCCCGGGCGCCTTCCTGTCGCTGATCGTCCCGCTGGTCGTGTTCTTCGCCTTCCAGAGGCACTTCGTCCAGGGAGTGATGGCGGGATCCGTGAAGTAGCCGCAGCCCCTTCGAACGCGGCCCGCCCACGGGGGGCGGGCCGCGTTCGAACAGGGACCGCTCACGAGATATCTTGATGTCGAGCAATGTTGCAGACGTGGAGAGCGGAGCACCAGGTGACTGACTCGACCATCATCTATACGCACACCGACGAGGCGCCCGCCCTGGCGACGTACTCGTTCCTGCCTGTGATCCAGGCGTACGCATCGACGGCCGGTGTCACCGTGGAGACCCGTGACATCTCGCTCGCGGGGCGGATCATCTCCCAGTTCCCCGAGTACCTCGAAGAGGGCCAGCGCATCGACGACGCCCTCGCCGAGCTCGGCGAGCTGGCGAAGACGCCCGGTGCGAACATCATCAAGCTTCCGAACATCTCGGCCTCGATCCCGCAGCTCAAGGCTGCCGTGGCCGAGCTCCAGGCCCAGGGCTACGCCCTCCCGGCCTACCCGGACGAGCCGAAGACCGACGAGGAGCGCGACATCCGCGCCCGCTACGACAAGGTCAAGGGCAGCGCCGTCAACCCGGTCCTGCGCGAGGGCAACTCCGACCGCCGCGCCCCCGCCTCGGTCAAGAACTACGCCAAGGCCCACCCGCACCGCATGGGCGCCTGGACCGGCGACTCCAAGACGAACGTCGCCACCATGGGCGTCGACGACTTCCGGTCCACCGAGAAGTCCGCGGTCGTCGGGAAGGACGGCACCCTGCGCATCGAGCTCAAGGGTGACGACGGCTCCACCACCGTGCTGCGCGAGTCGGTACCCGTCCTCGCCGGCGAGGTCGTCGACGCCTCCGTGATGCGCGTCGCCGCCCTGCGCGAGTTCCTCACCGCCCAGGTCGCCCGGGCGAAGGCGGAGGACGTGCTGTTCTCCGTGCACCTCAAGGCCACGATGATGAAGGTCTCCGACCCGATCGTCTTCGGCCACGTCGTCCGCGCCTTCTTCCCGAAGACGTTCGCGCAGTACGGCGACGTCCTCGCCAAGGCCGGCCTCACGCCGAACGACGGCCTCGGCGGCATCTACAAGGGCCTGGAGTCGCTGCCGGAGGGCGCCGAGGTCAAGGCGTCCTTCGACGCCGAGCTCGCCGAGGGCCCGGCCCTCGCGATGGTCGACTCCGACAAGGGCATCACCAACCTGCACGTGCCGTCCGACGTCATCGTCGACGCCTCGATGCCGGCCATGATCCGCACCTCCGGCCACATGTGGGGCCCCGACGGCCAGGAGGCCGACACCCTCGCCGTCCTCCCGGACAGCAGCTACGCGGGCGTCTACCAGGCCGTCATCGAGGACTGCCGCGCCAACGGCGCCTACGACCCGGCCACCATGGGCACCGTCCCGAACGTCGGCCTGATGGCGCAGAAGGCCGAGGAGTACGGCAGCCACGACAAGACGTTCGAGATCCCGGCCACCGGCACCGTCCGCGTCGTCGACGCCGAGGGCAACGCCGTCCTGGAGCAGACCGTCGGCGCCGGCGACATCTTCCGCATGTGCCAGACCAAGGACGCGCCGATCAAGGACTGGGTGAAGCTCGCCGTCACCCGCGCCCGCGCCACCGGCGACCCGGCCGTGTTCTGGCTGGACGAGACCCGCGCCCACGACGCGCAGCTCATCGCCAAGGTCAACGCCTACCTGCCCGAGCACGACACCGAGGGCCTGGACATCCGGATCCTGGCGCCGGTCGAGGCGACCCAGCTGTCCGTCGAGCGCATCCGCCGCGGCGAGAACACCATCTCCGTCACCGGCAACGTGCTCCGCGACTACCTGACCGACCTCTTCCCGATCCTGGAGCTGGGCACCAGCGCCAAGATGCTCTCGGTCGTCCCGCTGATGAACGGCGGCGGTCTGTTCGAGACGGGCGCCGGCGGCTCCGCCCCGAAGCACGTCCAGCAGCTCGTCAAGGAGAACTACCTCCGCTGGGACAGCCTCGGTGAGTTCCTGGCCCTCGCGGTGAGCTTCGAGCACCTCGCCACGACTACCGGCAACGCCCGTGCCAAGGTCCTCGCCGACACCCTGGACCGCGCCACCGGCACGTTCCTGGGCGAGGACAAGTCGCCGAGCCGCCGCCTCGGCGGCATCGACAACCGCGGCAGCCACTTCTACCTCGCCCTGTACTGGGCGCAGGAGCTGGCCGCCCAGTCCGACGACGCGCAGCTCGCGGAGGCCTTCGCCCCGCTGGCGAAGACGCTCGCGGAGCAGGAGGAGACCATCGTCGGCGAGCTGATCGCCGTGCAGGGCTCCCCGGCGGAGATCGGCGGCTACTACCAGCCCGACCCGGCCAAGGCGTCGGCCGTGATGCGTCCCTCCGAGACGCTGAACCAGGCGCTCGCCACGCTCGCCTGACGTCCGCCGCGGCACGCCACCGCCCCGGCCCGGGTCCGCCCGGCCGGGGCGGTGGTGCGTGCGGCACGCGCCGTGTCGCGGTATGGCGGAGGGGGCGGACCGTCCGCGCGGGACGCGGACTCAGTAGCGGTCGACGGTCGGCGTGCCGCCGTACTTGGAGCCGGACAGACCGAGGGTGGCGTCGTACGCCTTCTCCTGGTCGCCGTTGGCGTCGTGCTCCTCGATGGCGTCGGACACCGCCTCGCGCAGCGCCGTGTCGTCCTTGTTCATCCCGATGCCGTAGGGCTCCTCGGTGAACGGGTTGCCGACGACCTTGAGCTTGCCGGGGACCTGCGCCGCGTACCCCATGAGGATGGCGTCGTCCGTGGTGACGGCGTCGACCTCGCCCTTCACGAGCTTGTCCACGCACTGGGAGTACTTCTCGGTGCCCACCGTGGTGGTGTTGTACTCCTCCTTCTGGATCTCCTTCAGCGCCGTCGCGCCCGTCACCGAGCAGACGGTCTTGCCCTGGAGGGAGTACGGGCCGCCGATGGTCCGGTCGTCGGCGCGGACCAGCAGGTCGGCGCCGGCCAGGTAGTACGGCCCGGCGAAGCCGACCTTCTTCTTGCGCTCGTCGTTGATCGTGTACGTGCCCACGTACAGATCCACCTGCCCGGCTGCGATGGCCGCCTCGCGCTTGCCGGTGTCGACCGTCTTGAACTCGATGTGCCGCGGGGCGAAGCCGAGATCGGCGGCGATCATCTTGGCGACCTCGATGTCGAAGCCGGACCGCTGCCCGCTCTCGTCCTGGAAGCCGAGGAAGGGCTGGTCGTTCTTGACGCCGATCACGATCTTGCCGGCCTTCTGCGCCCGCTCCAGGGTCGGCGAGTCGATCGAGACGCCGGTCGCGACCTCGTAGGTGGGAAGCCGCGGCCGGTCGGCGGAGGTGGTGCCGTCCGACGGTCCGGAGTCCGGGGAACCGGAGTCCGAGCTGCAGGAGGTGGCGGTGAGGGTGATCGCAAGCACGGTGACCGCCGCGAACGCGGCCGACTTGCAGGGGTTCATGGGTGCGACTTCCTTCTTCCGAACGAACCGGGGGAGAACCGCCCCGCGCTTCGTCGCGCCGGGTCCTCCCGCACCGGGCGCACGGCTCTTCCCCCTGCTGCACCGCCCCCCGATTCCCGCACCCTATGGACTGGGATGTCCCCCCGGCAGTACATCTGAGCGGAACTTGAGCATCACAATCCGGACACGGGGCGGGGGGATCGTGCAGGTGGCGTGCATATGCCACCAGCCGGCCGCGGCGCCCGGTGAAGCGTTTCGCCCCGCTCTGGTGTGGCGTGTTGCGGTACGCGCCGCCGCGCCCCTAAATAGGGCCAGCGACGCACCCCTCCATGGGGCCGGCGAATGGGGCGGATCCCCGAGATCCCCGCATGATCGGATGGTTCCTCGTGCTCACCCACACCCTCGACCGCGGTGTCCTGCTCGTCTCGCTGGACGGCGACGTCCGGATCAGCGAACGCGCCGCGCTGTCCCAGCAGTTCACGGATCTGGTGCGGATGTACCTGCCCCGGGCGGTCGTCATGGAGATCGGGGCGTCCGTGGTGAGCGCCGCCGCGCTGAGCACGGTGCTGCGGGCCCAACGCCTGTGCGACCAGGCGGGGGTGCCGCTCGCGGTGGTGGCCGACGGCCCGGTCACCCGCGCCCTGCTGGAGGCCGGGACGGCCGGCCCCGGACTGCGGGTGCTCGGCCGCGGCCCCGGCGCGGTGACGGCGACCGCCTGACCGCGGCGCCGGCGTCCTGTCGCGACGGCTCGGCCTTGCTCCCGGGTGCCGTGGCGTGACCGCTCGACCGCGCTCCCGGTGCCTGGCGCGACGGCTCGGCCGCGGCCCGGCCGACCGTCAGCGGTGGCCCGCGAGCCGGGGCAGGCTTCCGTTCAGGTAGTGGTCCCCGATGTCGCGCAGGCTGTGGGCGGCGGAGTGACGGGCCGTCAGCACCCGTGCGTTGCGCCAGAAGCGGTCCAGGCCGGGGTCGGCCGCCGCGGGGCCGGCGCCGGGGAAGAGGCCGAGCACCCGGGTGGTGATGTGCACGGCCGACCGGGCGGTGACCGCCTCGGCCGCGCCCACCAGCGCGGCGATGTCCGCGCTCTCGTCGGCGGTCAGCTCCCGGCCGGCCGCCAGACCGTCCGCCAGGGCCGCGGTCGCCCGCTCCACGACGGAGGCCGCGGCATGGGCCTCGGTCGCCGACTCCCCGTAGGCGAGCAGGAGATACGGGTCGGTGGCGGGGCGCCCGTCCACCCCGTCGAAGAGGCGGCCGCCCTCGCGCGGATCCGCCGCCCGGGCCGCCCGGCTGATGTCCCGGGCCTCGGCGAGCGCCCCCTCCGCGGTGCCGAGGGCCACATGGCTCAGCAGCAGCCGGAGGACCAGCGGTGTGAGCGCGGTGAGCGGCGCGAGGGCCCGCTCGTCGCGCGGCACCGCTCCCACCACGTCGTCGGCCGTCACCGGTACGGAGTCGAAGACGACGCTGCCGGCGCCGGTGAGCCGCTGCCCGAGGCGTTCGGGCGCGGGGCTGACCTGGACGCCCGGGTGGGCCGGGTCCACCAGCACGACGAGCGGATCGCCGCCGGGGGCGGGGGAGGCGTCGACGACCAGGCAGTCGGCGACCGTGGCGCCGGCCTCCAGGGTGCGACAGCCGCTCAGCATCCGGCCGTTGCCCGTCGTGCGCAGGGTGAGCGGCGGGCCGGCCGCCGTCTCGGGCAGGTCGACGCCGCCGGCGAGCAGATGCCCGCCGGCCGCCGTGCGCCGCTCGAACCGCTCCGCGTCCGCCGGGGTGCCGAACAGCCGGCCGCTCCAGGTCAGGGCGTAGTGCCGGGCGAGGAGTTCGGCCACCGAGCTGTCGGCGGCCGCGAGTTCGCCCAGCACCGCGCAGGCGCCGCGCAGATCCGTCCCGCGCTCCCCGGCTCCCGGCGGCACGAGCAGGCCCGGCAGGCCCGCCTCCTTGAGGCGGGCGACCTCGTCGTACGGCGGCTTGCCCGCGCGGTCACGGGTCAGGGCGTCGACCGCGAGGTCGTCGGCGAGTTCGCTGACCACCCGCCGCCACAGCTCGTCGTCGGCCGTACGGCCTGTCCGAGTCGACGTACGCACGGCCCACCTCACAGGGAATCCCATGTTTCCTACTGGAATAGTAGGGATAGATGGTGTCAGACGTCCGGCGCGCTCCCAAGAGGGCGTTCGAGGGGTGGACACCGGGCATCCGCATTCCGGACCGTCGACGCCGCGCGCGGACGGAATGTGAGGAAACGTCAGGACGCGGGCGGCGGCCCGCTCAGGGGTTGGTCCACGCGGCCGGGTCCTCGGTCAGCGCCGAGACCCCCTCCGGCAGCCGGTCGGCGGCGATCGCCGCGATCGTGACCCCCTCCAGGATCTGCCGCACCCCCGCCCGCAGGGCCACCCACAGCGGCTGCAGCGGCTCCGCGGGCCCGGTGTAGGAGAGTTCCGGCGGCCGCACGCCCCGGACCGACACCAGCGGACCGTCCACCGCGCGGATGACGTCGGCCACGCTGATCGCCTCCGCCGGCCTCGCCAGCCAGTAGCCGCCGTTGCCGCCCCGCTGGCTGCGCACCAGCCCGCCCCGGCGCATGTCGCCCAGGATCCCCTCCAGGAACTTGTGCGGGATGTCCTGGGCCTCGGCCATCGCCTCGGCCTTCAGCGGCCCCCCGCCAGGGGCGGCGGCGAGCAGCACGGCGGCACACACCGCGTAGTCGGCCCTGGCTGAAATGCGCATGGCCGCAGTATCCCGTACGTCCCCGATGCCGGTAACCGCCCCCGGTCCCCACGGGCTCGCGTCCGCACCCTTGACGGTGCCGCCGCGCGACTCGACACTCGTCGCAGAGCCCGGCGAACCGCCGGGGGACGGACGGACGGACAGGACGTCATGAGGCATCCAGGGGCAGAACCGGGCCGCGCGCCGCGCCGGCCGCTGCTGCTCACCTGCCGCCGGCACATCGATCTCCTGCGCGTCTGCAGCGCCGCCAGTTCCTGACGGCGCCGCGGCGGCACCGTCGCCACCGCGTCCCTTTCCGGCCTCGCCCACCGTGCGACAGGCACCTTCGTGATGCCCGCACGCGCCGTCCCGGGCCCGGCCCCCCCCGTCGTCCGGCAGTGCCGCGCCGACGGGCCGCCGCATTCCCCTGTGCCCACCGATCAGCCCCAGGGAGACGCATGTCCGCCAC
Source organism: Streptomyces zhihengii (assembly GCF_016919245.1). Lineage (NCBI taxonomy): Bacteria > Bacillati > Actinomycetota > Actinomycetes > Kitasatosporales > Streptomycetaceae > Streptomyces > Streptomyces zhihengii. The sequence goes on from NZ_JAFEJA010000002.1 coordinate 798,776, forward strand.
ACCCTCCGCCGCCGCGCCCGCCTTCCGCGGCCGCATCGGCTGCGACATGAGCAGCGGCCACTACGCCGCGCCGCACCGCTACCGGCTCCACCTGTCCCTGCCGTGCCCCGGCTCCCTGCGCATCGCCGTCACCCACCGGCTGCTCGGTCTCGGCGACCTCCTGCCCGTCGAGCTGCTGCCCGCCGTCCCGGACACCCCGGACGGCGGATTCACCTCGCTCCGCCCGCTGTACGAGGCCAGTTCCCACCACCACCGCGGCCCCGCAGCCGCCCCCGTGCTCAGCGACGCCTGGACCGGACGGGTCGTCAGCACCCACGCGCCCGACATCGAGCGCGACCTCGCCCTGCGCTTCGGTTCCGCCGGGCCCGAGCTCCACCCTCGGGCCGACGCGCGGCGGATCGAGGCCGTCGGCCGCCTGTGTACCGAGGGCATCGACGAGGCGGCGCAGAGCGCGGGCGAGCTGGGCATCGAGCACGGGGCCCACGCGGAACCGCTCGGCACCCTCCTCGACGCACTCGGCTCCCTCGAACGCTGCCTCGGCGAGCAGGAGTTCGTCCTCGGGGAGCGGCTCACCGCGGCCGATGTGCAGGTGTGGACCACCCTCGTCCAGCTCGACACCGTCCACCGCTGGCACCTCGACGCGGACGCCGTGGACCGGATCGCCGCCCACCCCGCCCTGTGGGCCTACGCCCGCAGGCTCGCCGCCCACCCGGCCTTCGGCCCGCTGCTCGACCTCGACGCCATCACCCGCCGCCACCACGCCCGATGTCGGGGACAGGAGGCCGCGGGCGCGGCGATGCAGATCGTCGACTGGTACGCCTCGGCGGGCCGCACCACCGCCTGACCGCCCGACGTGCCGCCCCGCCCGTCCGCCCGTCCCGCCGGGTCACCGCGCGGCGGGGCGGCCGGGCGCCGTGCGCACCCCGCCGCGCGGCGGGCTCACCCCGTCCCGTCGCGCGGCGGGTCGGGCAGCAGCTGCTCCGTCCAGACGGTCTTCCCCTCGCGGGCGTGCCGGGTGCCCCAGCGCTCCGTCAGCTGCGCGACGAGCAGCAGCCCGCGCCCGCCCTCGTCGGTGGTGCGGGCCCGCCGCAGATGCGGCGAGGTGCTGCTCGGGTCGGTGACCTCGCAGATCAGCCGGTGATGGTGGATCAGCCGCAGCGTCACCGGCCCGCCGGCGTAGCGGTAGGCGTTGGTCACCAGCTCGCTCACGATCAGCTCGGTGGTGAAGACCAGCTCGTCCAGCCCCCAGGTGGTGAGCTGCTCGGCGGTCAGCCGCCGTGCCCGTGACGGTGCGGTCGCCTCCGCCGACAGCTCCCAGGTGGCGACCAGCCGGGGCGACAGCGTCTTGGTGCGGGCCAGCAGCAGCGCCACGTCGTCGGCCGGCCGGGCGGGCAGCAGCGCGTCCACGATCTCCTGGGCCATGGTGTCGAGCGGGCGCCCGGGCCGGTCGAGACTGCGGCACAGCCGGGCGAGCCCCGCGTCCACGTCGTGGCGGGCGCCGTCGATCAGCCCGTTGGTGTACAGCGCGACGACACTGCCCTCCGGGAGGGTCAGCTCGGCGGTCTCGAACGGCAGCCCGCCCAGCCCCAGCGGCGGCCCCACGGGCAGGTCCGGCACGCTCACCTGCCCCTGCGGCGTCACCAGCACCGGCGGGGGGTGCCCGGCGCGCGCGATGCAGCACTGCCGGGACACCGGGTCGTAGACCGCGTACAGACAGGTCGCCCCCACCACCTGCTCGCCGGGGGTGCCCTCCTGGTCGGGCTCCTGCTCGCCCGCGAGCCGTGTCACCAGGTCGTCGAGATGGGACAGGACCTCGTCCGGTTCGAGGTCCAGATCCGCCAGGGTGTGCACGGCCGTGCGCAATCGGCCCATGGTCGCCGCCGCGTTGATGCCGTGGCCGACCACGTCGCCCACCACCAGGGCCACCCGGGCGCCCGACAGCGGGATCACGTCGAACCAGTCGCCGCCCACCCCGGCCGCGCCCCCGGCCGGCATGTAGCGGTGCGCCACCACGACCGCCGGGTGCACCGGCAGCTCGCGCGGCAGCAGTCTGCGCTGGAGGGCGACCGCGGTGCGCCGCTGCTGGGTGAACCGGCGCGCGTTGTCGATCGACACGGCCGCACGGGAGGCGAGCTCGCCCGCCAGCGTCAGATCGTCCTCCTCGAACGGCTCCGGCAGCCGCGACCGCCACAGGCTCATGAAGCCGAGCACCAGGCCCCGCGCGGTCAGGGGCACCACGATCAGCGAGTGCATGCCGTTGTGGCCGGACAGGTCCATGTGCTCGTAGCCCTTGGGCACGTGCGAGGAGTCGATGTACGGCTCCAGCACCGGCCGCCGGGTCGCCAGGCAGCGGGCCTGCACGGAATCGCCGGGGAAGACGTTGAGCGAGCCGACGGGGAACATCGGCAGGTCCGCCTTGGGGATCACACTGTGCAGCGCCGTCCTGCGCACCGCGCCGCCCGAGCCGTCGGCGACGGGCTCCTCGCCCCGGCTCACCTGCTCCAGCAGGTCCACCGAGGCGCAGTCGGCCAGCCCCGGCACGGCCGCCGCGGCCAGTTCGTCCGCGGTCGTCGCGACGTCCAGCGTGGTGCCGATCGCGGTGCCCGCCGCGCTGAGCAGGGCCAGCCTGCGCTGCGCCCGGTACCGGTCGGTGACGTCCTCGACCATCAGGGTGACGCCCTGCACCCTGCCCGTGGCGTCCTGCATGCGGAAGGCGGAGACGGCGACGTACCGCTCCTCGGCCGGGGCGGAGAGCAGCCGGCAGGACTGCTCCGTGAAGATCAGCGGCGTGCCGGTCTCCAGCACCTTGCGCAGCCGGTCCTCGATGAGGTCGGCGTCCTCGCGCACCAGGAAGTCGCCGATCCGGAAGCCGCGTGCCTGGTGGGGGCGGATACCGCCGATGTGCGCGACGGCCCGGTTCACCCGCAGGATCCGCAGGTCGGTGTCGTGCACCGACAGACCGATGGGCGAGGTGCGGAACAGCCCGTCCATCACCGACCGGTCGATCTCCCACTGCACCACCTCGGCGGCGGGCGCCCCGACGACGTACCACTCCCACTCCCCGCCGGCCCGCGCGACGAGCCGGGCCCGGACGCCGAAGCCGAGGGTGCCGCCGTCCCCGGCGCGCACCGGCACCACGCCGAACCAGCCGCGGTCGCGCACACACGCGGCGACGGCCTCCAGCACCGTCGCCCGGTCCGCAGGGGGGACGAGCACGTCGATCGCCGGACGTCCGAGCACCTCGGCCGCGGAGTGCCCCAGCAACTCCTCGGCGCGCTCGCTCCATCCGGTGATCAGGCCGTGCGTGTCGAGCACCACGGAGACGGCGCGACCCTGCGAGAACGGGTCCTCCGGGCTCTCACTGATCAAGGTCACGGAACCGGTCATCGCCTCCATCCTCCGCCGTGCGCCACGCCCCCGCACCCCCACCCGGGCGCCGCCGGACCGCTTCCGGGGGCGTGCCGATGAGTTCCGGCGGCCGCGTCGGTCACCACTGAGGCAGGAGCGAGACACCGCCGGCACCTCGCCGGACGCCGAGGGGCCGACCGAGAACCTGGAGCGACCATGCCGCGCATCACCCCGAATCTCTGGTTCGACACGCAGGGGAGGGAGGCCGCGGAGTTCTACGTCTCGGTCTTCCCCGACTCGCGGATCACGCACGTCTCCTACTACGGCGAGGCCGGTCCGCGCGCCGCCGGCACCGTGCTGACCGTCGACTTCGTGCTCGACGGGACGCCGTTCACCGCCATCAACGGCGGTCCGGACTTCACCTTCACCGAGGCCGTGTCCCTCCTCGTCGACTGCGCGGACCAGGAGGAGGTCGACCACTACTGGTCCCGGCTCGGGGAGGGCGGCCAGGAGGGGCCGTGCGGCTGGCTCAAGGACCGGTACGGCCTCTCCTGGCAGGTGGTGCCCGCCGCGCTGGGCGAGCTCCTGGAGGACCCGGACCCCGAGCGGGCCCAGCGGGCGATGAAGGCGATGCTCGGGATGCACAAGCTCGACGTCGCCGCGCTGCGCGCCGCGGCGGACGGCGCCTGACGGGCGGTACGGCGCCTGTTCCCCCGGGGCCCGCGGGGCGGCCCCGCCCGAGGCCCCGCGGGCGCCCGGGCGGGGTGCCGGTGGCGACAAGGGTTGAACGCACGCATCAATCGATGCGCCGTGTCTTGTCAGAGGGTCGAAACACTCCTACAGTCCGTCAGCGGTAATGGGAGCGCTCCCAAAGCACACCCCCACTGCTGAAGGGACACCATGAAGCACCGACTGCGAGCCGCCGCGACGGCCCTGCTGATGACGCTGGGCACCCTTGCCGCCCTGCTCACCGGCGCCCTGCCGGCACAGGCCGACGTGCAGATCTGCGAACAGTACGGCAGCACCGTCATCCAGGGCCGCTATGTGGTCCAGAACAACCGCTGGGGCACGGGCGAGACCCAGTGCGTCAACGCCACGGACACCGGATTCACGGTGACCCGCGCCGACGGCTCGGTCCCCACCAACGGCGCGCCCAAGTCCTACCCGTCGCTCTTCGACGGCTGCCACTACACCAACTGCGCGCCCGGCACCCGGCTGCCCAAGCAGCTCTCGACCATCGGGTCCGTGCCGACCAGCATCTCCTACGGCTTCGTCCAGAACGCCGTCTACAACGCCTCCTTCGACATCTGGCTGGACCCGCAGCCCAAGAAGGACGGCGTCAACCGCACCGAGATCATGATCTGGTTCAACCGCGTCGGCCCGATCCAGCCCATCGGCTCCCCGGTGGGCAACGCGACCGTCGGCGGGCGCACCTGGGAGGTGTGGACGGGCAACAACGGCGGCAACGACGTCATCTCCTTCGTCGCCCCCTCCGCCCTGCCGAGCTGGTCGTTCGACGTGATGGACTTCGTCGACCACACGGTCGGCCGGGGCATGGCCGCCCCGAACTGGTACCTGACCAGCGTCCAGGCCGGCTTCGAGCCCTGGCAGGGCGGGGCCGGTCTGGCCGTCCACTCGTTCTCGACCTCCGTCGAGGACGGGAACGGCGGCGGGGAGGAGGAGCCGCCCGCCGAGCCCGGCGCCTGCGCGGTGGCCTACACCCCCAACGTCTGGCAGGGCGGCTTCACGGCCGAGGTCACCGTCCGCAACAGCGGCACCGCGGCGGTCGACGGCTGGGAGCTCGGCTTCACCCTGCCCGCGGGCCAGAGCGTCACCAGTGCCTGGAACGCCGCCCTCACCCCGTCCAGCGGTGCGGTCACGGCGCGTGACAGCGGCTTCAACAGGCGAATCCAAGCGGGTGGGACGCAGTCCTTCGGCTTCCAGGGCACGTACACGGGAAGCTACGCGGAACCGTCCGCCTTCACCCTCAACGGCCGCGCCTGCACCGTGAGCTGACGGACCGCAGCCCGCACGGGCCGGGGGCCGGCGCCGACCGGCCCCCGTACCCCGCGCGATAGGGTCCCGGCATGCCGCACCGGACCACCGCACCCGCCCCGGGCCCCGTCACCGCCGAGGACGTGGACCACGCCGTACGCCTGTGCACGGACCTGCTGCGGTCCGCGGCGGACGACGCGGCGTGGGAGCGGCCGGCCGGCACCCTCACCTGGGACTGCCGCGAGACCGTGGAGCATCTCGCCGACGATCTCTTCGCCTACGCCGCCCAACTCGGCCTGCGCACCGGCCCGCCGGACCGCGAGGTGCCCTTCCGCTACGGGGCCCGCCGGCCCGGCGGGCCCGCGAGCACGGTGTTCGCCGACCCGAAGGCCGGCCGGGAGGGGCTCGTCCAGGTCGTGGAGAGCTGCGGCGCGCTGCTCGTCGCGATGGTGCGCACCACGCCGCCGGACGTCCGCGGACACCATGTCTTCGGCGCCTCGGACCCCGAGGGCTTCGCCGCCATGGGCGTCGTCGAGACCCTCGTCCACACCCATGACGTGGCCGAGGGCCTCGGGCTGGAGTGGGAACCGCCGGCTGAGCTGTGCGCGCGGGTGCTCACCCGGCTGTTCCCGGACGTGCCGGCCGGCCACGGCCCCTGGCCCGCACTGCTGTGGGCCACCGGGCGGGGCGAACTGCCCGGCCTCCCGCGCCGCACCGCGTGGCGCTGGTACGGCGAACCGGGGGCCTGAGCCCTCCGGGCGCGGCGCGGGGCCGCGGCGGCCGTACGGTCACCTGCTCCGTCGTGAGCGCGGGGCGCCCGGTCCCTCGGGCACCGCGTCGTCGGCGCCGGGCTCCGGGTCGTTCGCCAGCTCCATACGCGTGTGCTGCTGACGGGCCCGCAGGTACCCCGCGACCTCGTGCTTCATCTCGTCGTCCTTGCGGGGGCTCACCCGGTTGCTGCCTTGCTCCATGGAGGGACCTCCTCAGTGCGTTCGTGCCGTCCCCGTCACGTACCCCATCGTCGCAGAACGACACGGAACACTCGAACGGATGAGGACAGCGCCCTTGACCTGCGGTTTCGCTCCGGTCCCGAGGCCGTGCGCGGCGGAGCGGACACGGCGGTGCCCGGGCGGCCGAGGCCGTCCGGGCACCGGGGAGCGCGGGGTGTCAGGCGCCCTTCGCCGCACCCGCCCTGCCGGTCCGGCGCACCAGCACCGTCCCCGCCAGCAGGGCGGCCGCCGCCGAACTCAGCACCGCCAGGGCCTTGGCCCAGGTGAACGAGTCACCGAGGCTGCTGTTCAGCAGATCCGCGGTGCCCGCCCCGGCGAGCGCGTGGAGGGCGATGATGCCGACGGCGAGTCCCGCGGCCGCCGCCCACATCACCAGGGTGTCCCGCACCGCCAGCCACACACCGCCCACCAGGCACAGCAGGGTGACGGCGACGGACAGGGTCTCGGCGTAGCCGCCGGAACGCAGACCCGCGAGGTCGGTGGGCACATGGATCACACCGCAGGCGAACAGCGCGAGCGCGGCGGGCCAGCGCAGCACGGAGCGGAGCGCCGGCGACACGCTGTGGCCGGCCGGACCGGCGGCGAGCGCGCTGTTCAGCGCCGACGCGTGCCAGCCGCCCTGCTTCCCGGAACGCTTCTGCCGCCTGCGCCCGGTGTCCGGCGCGGCGGCCGCGGCGTCGCCCGCCGCGGGCTCCGGGGCGCGGGCCTCCCGCGGCCGGTCCGTGTCGGCCCGCCAGTCGCTGCTGTCCGTGCCCAGGATGGAGACGAGTTCGACCACGTCGTCGACCGGACGGCCGACGGCCGCCGCCCGCAGGGTGGTGCCGGCCTGGTCGAGGTCGTGGCCGGACTCCTTGAGCAGGGCCATCAACTGCCGTACCTCGTCCAGCGGACGGGCGACCGCGGCGGCACGCAGGGCGACGTCGGCGGGCCGCGACACCTCGCCCGACTCCTGGAGGCGGGTGACGAGGGCGGCGACCTCCTCCAGCGGACGCTCGGTCGCGGCCGTCCGCAGCAGGGTGTGCACCGGTTCACCGTCGTCCGCGCCGGCGTCGTCCGCACCGACCCGGGTGGTGTCCGCGTCCCGGCCCCCGGCGGGCTCGTCGCCGGTGTCCGGAGCCCGCCGGCCGGGCTCCTCCGGGGCCCCGGTGCCGGTGTCCTCGTCGTCCCGGGCGCGTGCCGGACGCGACGTCCGCCGGTCCAGGTCGTCCGGCTTCCCGGTGACCGCCACCGCGAGGGATCCCGCGGGCGGCAGAGCGGGGAGGGCGTCGACCGCGAACGGGGGTTCCGGTGCCGATGCGGTGCGGGAGGGCCGCCGCTCGTCCTCGCGGTCGGCCGTGTCGGTGCTGAAGGGGTCGGATGTCATGGCGCGGACTCCGTTCGCGGACCTTCTGTCAGGTCCGCTGGTTCGACTCGTTCGTGCTGCGCTGTTGGCGCACTGCCTCCCACTACCGCCCAGTTCGGCGCGTTGCGCCATCCGGGAACCCCGGCGCTGGGCCGACAGGGCGACGAGAGCCACGCCGCCGCCCTCCCGCGGGGCTCCCCGGCCCCCGTCCGGTACCGCCCCGTGCCGTCTTTGCCCAGCATCTGGCTCCGGGCGGCCTCCCACGGCGGCCGTATCAGATCCCGCACCCCCCGTACGCCCCGGGCCCGCGCCCCGACGGGCGGCGCCGGACCGGCTGGAGTTCAATGAAGGCTCGGGGGCCGAGCCTTCACCGCACACACCGATCGCCGACCGCCAGGTCATGGGAGCGCCCCGTGGGAATGATCGCCCAGTGAGCACCGACGGCGACGCCCCCGTGGCGGACACCCGGCACCCCGAGGGCTGCGCGCTGGTGGTGGTCGGCGCCGACGACACGATCCTCGCCTGCACCGCCGAGGCGCTCGCGCTGATCGGCGAACCGGCCGGTGCGCTCACCGGCCGCCGGGCCGGGGACCTCTTCGCGGACCCCGGCGTCTGGCCACGGCTGCGCGCCGGCGCCTCCGGCCCCTGCCCCCTCTCCGAGAGCGCGGTGCTCCACGGCAGGCCGGAGCCCGTGCTCTGCGCCCTGCTGCCCGTCGAGGGCACGGGCGACGCGCACGCCGTGCTGCGCCTGGTACCGGCCGGCACCGTCGCCCGCCGCGAGCAGAACGAGGCGCTGATGCGGGCGCTGACCTCCCAGTCGGGCATCGGCCTCGCCATCCACGACGAGGAGTTGCGGCTGCTGCGGATCAACCCGCTGCCCGAGGACGTGCAGCGGCTCATCGAAGCGGGCGGCGACGGCAGCGCCATCGGGCGCAGGCTGCACGAACTGCTGACCCCTCAGGACGCCGCCGTCATCGAGACCCAGCTCCGCCGGGTGGCCAGCACCGGGGTGCCGCTCGTCGACTTCGTCACCTCGGCCCGGCTCGTCCAGGCGCCGCACAGCGACCGCACCATCTCGCTGTCGGCGCTGCGGCTCTCCGGCGAGGCGGGCGCCGTGCACGGTGTCGCCGTCACCTTCACCGACGTCACCGAGAGCGAACGGGCGCAGCGCCGCTCCGCCCTCGTCGCCACCGCCGCCTCCGCGCTGGGCCGTTCACTGGAGACCGGCCGCAACGCCCAGGTCCTCGCCGACCTCCTGGTGCCCGCCTTCGCCGATCTGGCGTCGGTGGACATCACCGAGACCGTGCTGGTGGGGGAGGAGCCGGGGGAGTTCGCGACCGGGGCGCCGCTGCGGCGGGTGGCGGCGGTCGCGTCCGACGGCGTCTGGCCGGGCGAGCTGTACCAGCCGGGCGAGATCCTGCGCGTCCAGGGCTACGAGAGCGACCGGCTGCGGCTCGGCTCCGCCGTCATCGTCGCCGACCTCGACGCGCTGCGGCCGAGGATCACGGGCGACCCCGACCGGATCCGCCTGCTGCTGGCCGACCGGGCCGCCTCGTTCATGGTGGTCCCGCTCCAGGCCCGCGGGCATGTGCTCGGCGCCGTCGGGCTCTGGCGCGCCGGCGACCGGCCGCCCTTCGAGGCGCACGACGCCTCCGTCGCCGAGGACATCGCCTCGCGCGCGGGTCTCGCCATCGACAACGCCCGCCGCTACACCCGCGAACGCCGCACCGCCGAATCCCTCCAGCGGAGCCTGCTGCCTCGGCCCGTCCTGAAACTCACCGCGGCCGAGACCGCCGGCATCTACGTGCCCGGCCGGACGGTCGCGGGCACCGGCGGAAGCTGGTTCGACGTCATCACCCTGTCGTCGGCGCGCGTCGCGTTCGTGGTGGGCACCGTCCGGGGCCACGGGCTCGGCGCCGCGGCCGCCATGGGCAGCCTGCGCACCGCGGTCCGCACCCTGTCCGACCTCGACCCGCCGCCGGACGAACTGCTGACCCACCTCGACGACCTCGTCGTCCGCCTCGCCGAGGACGAACCACCCGGTGACACCGAGGGGTCCGTGCGCGGGGCCACCTGCCTCTACGCCGTCTACGACCCCGTCACCGCCCGCTGCCTGCTGGCCAGCGCCGGCCACGCGCCGCCGCTGCTCGCCGCCGCCGGCGGCACCACCGCGGCGGTGGACATGCCCACCGGACCGGCGCTCGGACTGGACGGCGCGCCCTTCGAGCCCGTCGAACTGGAGCTGGGCCGGGGCGACATGCTGGCGCTCACCGCCGGATCGCTCGCCGGGGACGGGACGGCCGGCACGGCACCGGTGGCGGAACACCTCCGCCGGGCCGCGGCCGAGCCGGCGCGCCCCGTGCCGGAGATCGGCCGCACCCTCCTCGTCCCCTTCCTCGCCGACCCGCCGGACGACGACGCCGCCCTGCTGCTCGCCCGGCTCGCCGTGACCCCGGAGGACTCCGTCGCCACCTGGGAGTTCCCGGCGGACGGGAAGGTGGTGGCCGAAGCACGCGCCGAGGTCACCGCCCGGCTCGCCGCATGGGGCCTGGACGAGCTCGTGTTCACCACCGAACTGATCGTCAGCGAACTCGTCACCAACGCCATCCGCTACGCCGGCGGCCCCGTCGGCGTGCGCCTCATCCGCGACCGGCGCCTGGTCCTGGAGGTCTCCGACCCCAGCCAGACCCAGCCCCATCTGCGCCGGGCGCGGCTGACGGACGAGGGCGGCCGCGGCCTGTTCCTGATCGCCCAGCTCACCCACCGCTGGGGCAGCAGGTACACGGCCCACGGCAAGACGATCTGGACCGAGCAGCAACTGCCGCCGGCCGGCGCCTGATCCGGGCCGGATACCGGAGTGGCGCGCGGCCGCCGGCTCCGGGGCGGACGGCGGGGTGGACGCCGGGGCGGCGTCCGTGGGCGCGATCCGGTGGAGACGGTGGCTCCGGGTGGGCCGTGATCCGGTGGAGACGGTGGCTCCCGGGAGGCCGCAATCCGGTGGAGACGGGCCGCGGTCGCCTGCCAGAATCCGCCGCATGCCCCTGCGCTTCCCCCAGCCCCTGCGTCCCGGTGACCGCGTCGGCGTCACCTCGCCGTCGAGCGGAGTCCCCGAGGAACTGCGCGCGCGCCTCGCCGTGGCGGTCTCCGAGGTCGGGGCACGCGGATACGAGGTCGTGACCGGTGACTGCATGGACGGCTCCGGCCACGTCAGCGCCCCCGCCGCCGACCGGGCCCGTGAGCTGACGGCGATGCTGACGGATCCCGGCATCAGGGCCGTGGTCCCGCCGTGGGGCGGGGAGACGGCGATCGACCTCCTGCCGCTGCTCGACTGGGACGCGCTGCGGGAGGCCGAGCCGACCTGGCTCGTCGGGTACTCGGACATGTCGACGCTCATGACGCCGCTGACCCTGCTCACCGGCACGGCGACGCTGCACGGCAACAACCTGATGGACACCCCCTACCGGCCGCCCGCGGGGCTGCTGTCCTGGCTGGACGTCGTGGCGGCTCCGCGCGGGCACCGCTTCACCCAGATCCCGCCGGGCCGTCACCGTGCCGCGGGCCATGACGACTGGGCCAGCGACCCGGGCGTACGCGACCTCACCCTCGACACCCCCGGCCGGTGGACCAGGCTGGACGGCGACGGGGACGTGGCAGCGGAGGGGCGTCTGATCGGCGGCTGCATCGAGACACTGAGCAACCTCACGGGCTCGCCGTATCTCGACGTCTCCGCCTTCGCGCGCGCCGAGGCGCCGGAGGGGCTCCTCGTCTACGTGGAGGCGGGTGGCGACGACGCCCTGGAGATCTGCCGCAATCTCCACGGGATGCGGCTCGCCGGCTTCTTCGACCATGCGAACGCCGTGCTCGTGGCCCGGTCGCCCGGCGCCGACGCCCCCTCGCTGACCCAGCACGAGGCGGTCCTGGACGCGCTCGGTTCCCTCGGGGTGCCGATCGTCGCGGACGTCGAGTGCGGGCACGTCCCGCCGTACCTGCCCCTGGTCAACGGAGCCCGCGGGCGGGTGGTGCTCACGGCGGAGCGCGCCGAGCTGACGCAGACGCTGGACTGACGGCCGTCCGGCGCGCGGCGGGGCCGCGCGGGGAGGGGCGGCCGCGGCCATGTACGGTGCCGGGCATGAGCGATGAGACCGCGGGAGCGACGCCGGGCTTCCTGGTGTGGCGGCTCTCGATGAAGTGGCGGGTGGCCGTCGACCGGGCGCTGGCGCCGCTCGGGCTCACCCACGCGCAGTACTCGGTCGTGGCGACCCTGCGGGGGCTCGACCGGTCCGGGATCCGGCCGAGCCAGCGCGAACTGGCCGACCACACCGGGCTGGAGGCGCTCTACGTCTCCAAGCTGGCCCGTTCCCTGGAGGCGGCCGGGATGGTGGAGCGGACCCGGGACGCCGTCGACAGCCGCGCGGTGCGGCTGGCGCTCACCGCGCGGGGGCAGGAGGTCACCGGCCGGGCCGTCGGCATCGTCCACGGGCTGATCGACACCCAGCTCGCCCCGCTCGGCGGCACGGACAGCGAGCGCACCGCGGGGTTCGTGCGCGATCTGACGGCCCTGCTGGCCGTCCCCGCGGAGGTCCCGGCGGAACCGCCGACCGGCTGACCGGCCGGGCCGGTCAGCGCCCCCGTCAGGCAGGTCGCCCCGCTCTCCGCGGGAGCGTCACCCACGGCCGCCCCCGCCCGGCGGGGGACCGTCACGCACCGGCCGCCCCGGCTCTCCGCGGGGCCGTCCCGCCCGCGTCACGCACCCGCCCCCGGCGCGCCCGGGGGCCCGCCGCGCTCCGCCGTCGGCTCGACCGGTGCCGCCCCCGGGCGGCGCGCCGCGGGGATCAGCCGGTGCAGCCGGTCCGCGGTGGACCGGCCGAACTCCTCGGTGTTGATGTGGGTGTCGTGGTCCACGACGCGCACCGCGCTGCCCTCCAGCCCGGCCCGCAGCGCGGTGAACAGGGCCCCGTCCACGGCCGGGTCGTGGTACGGCCCGCCGGGCGCGCCCAGGGTCGACAGCCCGCGCAGCGGTACACACACCTCCACCGGGCCCCGGGCCGTGCGCAGTTTGGCCGCGATCCGGCGGCCCAGTTCCTCGCACTCCCCGGGCGTCGTGCGGATCACCGAGATCGAGGGGTTGTGCACCAGCGGGTCGCGGTGGCGCAGGGCGGCGGGGACCGTCTCGGGCGGGCCGAACTTCACCATGTCCAGGGCCCCGAGGCTCACCACCTGCGGTACCCCGGCGCGCCCGGCGGCGGTCAGCCGGTCCGGGCCGGCCGTCAGGATGCCGCCGACCAGGTCGTCGGCGAGTTCGCTGAGCGTGAGGTCCAGCACCCCGGCGAAGACGCCCTGGCCCGCGAGGGACTCCAGGGTCCGCCCGCCGGTGCCGCTGACATGGAACACCAGCACCTCGTAGCCGAGTTCGGCGAGGCGGGCGCGGGCCGCGTCCACGCCGGGGGTGGTCACCCCCGCCATGCTCGCCGCCACCAGGGGCCGGCCGCCCGACGCCAGGGCGGCCGGGTGCAGGGCACGGGGCGAGGCCGCGAAGCCCTTCGCCATGCCGGCGGCCGCGTCCGCCGCGTTGGCGAGCACCGGGGCCAGCACCGGATTGATGCCGGCGATGTCGACGACGCTGTACATCATGGTGATGTCCGACGATCCGACGTAGCGCGCCACGTCGCCCGAGGCCATGGAGGACACCATCAGCTTGGGCACGCCCAGCGGGAGTCCGCGCATCGCGCGGGTGGCTATGGAGGTGCCCCCGCTGCCGCCGATCGCGAGCACGCAGTGGAGCCGGCCCCGGGCGTAGAGCCGGGAGACGATCTCCGCCGCGCCGTCCGCCATGGCGGTCACGGCCGCGCCGCGGTCCCCGGCGGCGCGCAGCGCCTCCGGGTCCGCCCCCGCCGCACGGGCCACGTCCTCGCCGGGCACGTCGGCGGCGATCCGGGGTGTGCCGAGCGCGCCGGTGTCGACGACGAGCACCTCGACCCCCTGGCCGAGCAGCCGCTCCCGCAGCCAGCCGTACTCCACACCCTTGGTGTCCAGCGTCCCCACCAGCACGACTGTCGCCATGGCCCGTACTGTTCGCGACATCCGGCCCGTCGGCAAGAGTGCCCGCACACCCCGTGCCCCGCCCACCACCGTGACCCCGGCGTCGCCCCGGGCACGCCCCGTCGCCCCGGGCACGCCGACGGGGTCCCACCCCCCGTGGGTGGGACCCCGTCGGCGTACGGGAGGCCGCCCGTGTCCGGGCGGCGGACCTCAGGCGCGGCCTGCGGTCTTCTGGGTCTTGCGGGTGATGGAGTCGATGACGACGGTGGCGAGGAGGACGCCGCCGGTGATCATGTACTGGATCGGGGTGGCGATGCCTTCGAGGGCGAGGCCGTACTGGATCGAGACGATGACCATGACGCCGAGGAGGGCGTTCCAGGTGCGTCCGCGGCCGCCGAAGAGGCTGGTGCCGCCGATGACGGCGGCGGCGATGACGTTCATGAGGAGGTCGCCGGCGCCGGCGCTCTGGTTGGCGGCGGCGATCTTGGAGGCCCAGAACAGTCCGCCGACGGCGGCGAAGAGTCCGGCGAGGGCGAAGACGGACACCCGGACGGCGGTGACGTTGATACCGGCGCGGCGGGAGGCCTCGACGCTGCCGCCGAGGGCGAAGATCTTGCGTCCGTAGGCGGTGCGGCGGAGCACGAAGTCGGTGATCACGAGCACGGCGAGGAACAGGACCAGGGCCAGCGGCAGGCCCTTGTACTGGTTGAACATCACCGCGGCGGCGAACGCGATCACCGCGAGGACGACGGTGCGCAGCACGATGTCGGACAGGGGGCGGGAGGGGACGCCGGCGGTGGCGCGGCGCTTGTTGTCGAGGAAGGAGGAGAGGAAGAAGCCGGCGACGGCGAGGGCGGCGAGGCCGTAGGCGGCGGCGACGTCGGTGAAGTAGTAGGTGGTGAGCTGTCCGACGACGCCTTCGCCGTCGAGGTTGATGGTGCCGTTCTCGCCCAGGAGCTGGAGCATGAAGCCGAGCCAGAACAGCAGGCCGGCGAGGGTGACGGCGAACGCGGGGGCGCCGATCTTGGCGAAGAAGAAGCCGTGCAGGGCGCCGATCGCGGCGCCGCTCACGAGGGCGACCAGGACGGCGAGCCATTCGTTCATGCCGTGGGTGACCGACAGGACGGCGACGATGGCGCCGGAGACGCCGGACACGGAGCCGACGGACAGGTCGATCTCGCCGAGGAGGAGGACGAAGATGATGCCGACGGCCATCATGCCGGTGGCGACCATGGTCACGGCGATGTTGGACAGGTTCTCCGCGGAGAGGAACTGCCCGTTCATGCTCTGGAAGATCACCGCGATGACGATCAGGCCGATGACGACCGGGATCGAGCCGAGGTCGCCGGCGTGGAGCTTGCGCCGGAACTCCGACAGGTAGCCCTTCAGGCCCTGCTCGCGCACCAGCAGGCGGGGGTCGACCGCGGTGACCGCGTCGTGCGCGGCCTCCGGGTTGCCGACCGGCACGTCCGCGGTGGTGGTGGTCTTGTCGATGCCGGTCACTTCTGGACCTCCGCGTTGCGCGCCGCACGGCGGGTCACGGCGTTGTCCGTGGCACCGGTGATGGCGGAGATGATCTCTTCCTGCGAGGTCGACTTCACGTCGAACACACCGTTGTTGCGGCCCAGCCGCAGCACCGCGACCTTGTCCGCGACGGCCTTCACATCCGCCATGTTGTGGCTGATGAGGATCACCGCGTGACCCCGCTCGCGCAGCCGTTCCACCAGGTCCAGGACCTGCGCGGTCTGCTCCACGCCCAGCGCCGCGGTCGGCTCGTCCAGGATCACCAGCTTCGGCGCGCCCAGCATCGAACGGGCGATCGCCACCGTCTGACGCTGACCGCCCGACAGCGACGCGATCGGGATCCGCACACTCGGGATCCGGATCGACAGCGTCTTCAGCAGCTCCAGCGCACGCCGCTCCATCTCCACCTCGTCCAGGACACCGCGCTTGCGCAGCTCCCGGCCGAGGTAGAGGTTGCCGACGACGTCGATGTTGTCGCACAGCGCGAGGTCCTGGTAGACCGTCGCGATGCCCAGGTCCTGGGCGTCGTGGGGGCGGGTGATGGAGACCTTGCGGCCCTCCCACTCGATCGCGCCCTCGTCGATCGGGTGCACACCGGCGATCGTCTTGACCAGCGTGGACTTTCCGGCACCGTTGTCACCCACCAGGGCGACCACCTCACCGGCGTGGACCTCAAGCTCTACGTCGGTGAGCGCCTGGACGGCACCGAACCGCTTGGAGACCCCGCGCAACGCCAACACGGGCGTAGCGGACACGTGAACCATCTCCTTCGCCGCCTGACCGGCGGGGATCCCGCACCCCCCGCTGTCTGGGGGCGGCACGGTGGCTGAGCAGTACGAACCGCGTGCGGACGACACCACACGCGAGTGTCCCCCCGGCATCCCGTCCCCGCAGCGGGGGCTGAAGGACGGAGACGGGACACCGAAAGGCTTCCACGGGACGACAACCGCCCCGGAAGGAACCGGAGCCTCGGCCCGGTTCCCGCTGTTGGTTACTTCAGACCGAGCTCGTCGCACGCCGCCTTGAACTTCGGGGTGCAGATCTCCTGGATCGTGTAGACGCCGTCCTTGACGACGGTGTCCTTGATGTTCTCCTTGGTCAGCGAGACGACGGGCACCAGGTAGGTGGGGATGCCCTTGGTCGTCGCGCTGTCGACCTTGGAGTCGGCGAGCGCGGCCAGCGAACGTCCCTGTGCCAGCGCCACGGCCATCTTGGCCGCCGCCTCGGCCTCCGGCTCGTAGGGCTTGTAGACGCTCATGAACTGCTCACCCGCGACGATGCGCTGCACACCGGCGAGCTCGGCGTCCTGGCCGGTGACGGGCGGGAGCGGGGTGACGCCGGCGGCCTTGAGAGCGGTGATGATGCCGCCGGCCATGCCGTCGTTGGCGGAGTACACGCCGACGATCTTGTCCTTGCCGAGGGCCGAGATCGCCGCCTCCATGTTGGCGTTGGCGTTCTCCGGCTTCCACTCCTTGGTGTCGTACTCCTTGCCGACGGTGACCTTGCCGTCGAGCTCGGCGTGCGCGCCCTTCTTGAACAGCGCGGCGTTCGGGTCGGTGATCGCGCCGTTCATCATCACGATCCGGCCGCCCTCGGCCTTGTCGCCCAGGGCCTCCAGCAGCGCCTTGCCCTGGACGTGGCCGACCTCTTCGTTGTCGAAGGAGGTGTAGGCGTCGATCGGGCCCTCGGCCAGGCGGTCGTAGGCGACGACCGGGATGCCGGCGTCCTTGGCCTTCTTCACACCGCCGGCGATGGCCTTCGAGTCGACCGCGTCCACGATCAGCACGTCGACCTTGTTGGTGATCATGGTGTCGACCTGCTGCGTCTGCAGGCTGGCGTCCTGCTTGGCGTTGGCGTAGACGACCTTCGCCCTGCCCTGGGTGAGGCTGTTGATCTCGGCCTCGATCAGCGGCTTGTCGAACTTCTCGTAGCGGGCCGTCTGGTTCTCCGGGAGGAGCAGGCCGACGGTGATGTCGTTGCCCTTCTTCTCCGCGGGCTCCTTGGCGCTGTCGCCGGACTCCTTGGCACTGCCGCACGCGGCGAGCGAGACGGCCATGGCCGTGGCGGCGGCCGCGACGGCGGCACGACGCAGATGTGCGTTCACGATTGGGGGACCCTCCCTGACATGGCCGACTGGGCGGCCGAGGTAGGGGAAGTCAACTCGGCGTGAAGTCCGACGTCAAGAAGTGAATTGTTAACGAGATGGAAAAGGCTGCGTTCCTTCAGTAGTGGCACGCGAGGCGGCCCCGGGGGCCTCTGGTATCGGCCAGGGGGGTGCACGAGTGGGAAAATGCTTCAACTCTTGAAGTCAGGGCGGATCTTGGGGCGTCTGCTCGCCGATACGCCGGAGGGGCGGCCGGGACCGAGTGGTCCCGGCCGCCCCTCCGGCGGCTCCGGTCAGTTCCGGCGCGGAGCCGTGCTGTGGCGCACCACCAGCGTGGTGGCCAGGTCGACCCGGGTGGCCGCAGGACGCCGCCCGCGCCCCAGGTCGAGCACCAGCCGGGCGGCCGCCTCCGCCATCTCCGTCAGCGGCTGGCGCACCGTGGTCAGCGGCGGTCCGACCCAGCGCGCGAGCGGCAGGTCGTCGAAACCGACCACGCTCAGGTCCTCGGGAATGCGCAGGCCCAGCTCCCGGGCGGCCTCGTAGAGCCCGAGGGCCTGGAGGTCGTTGCCGGTGAAGACCGCCGTCGGCCGGTCGGGCAGGCGCAGCAGCTCCATGCCCGCCGCGTGTCCGGCCTCGTGGTGGAAGTCGCCCTCGCGCAGCAGCTCCGGGTCGACGGGCACCCCCGCCGCCTCCAGCGCGGAACGGTAGCCGTCTATCCGCGCGCGGCTGCACATCATCCGGGACGGCCCGCCGATCACGCCGATGCGGGTGTGGCCGAGCTCCAGCAGATGCCGGGTGGCGGCCAGGCCCCCCTGCCAGTTGGTGGTGCCCACCGACGGGAGGTCGTCGCCCGGGTCGCCGGCCGGGTCGACCACGACGAACGGGATGTTGCGGCTGGTGAGCTGCGCGCGCTGGGCCGCGTCGAGGTCGGAGAGCACCAGGATCACCCCGGCCGGCCGGCGCGCGAGCACCCCGTCCACCCAGGTCTGCCCCGGCATCAGCCGGCCCGCGCTCTCGGAGAGCACCAGGCTCAGGCCCTCCTCGCGGGCGACGTTCTCCACGCCCCTGATGACCTCCATCGCCCAGGAGCTCTCCAGCTCGTGGAAGACGAGGTCGATCATCCGCGACTGCTGCGCCGGGCTGCGCCGCCGCCGGTAGCCGTGCTGCCGCAGCAGCGCCTCCACCCGGGTGCGGGTGGCCGGGGCGACGTCCGCGCGGCCGTTCAGGACTTTCGAAACTGTCGGGGCGGACACCCCGGCCGCTCGGGCGATGGCGGCGAGTGTGGCACCGCCCGCGGCAGGCCCCTCGGGCGACGGCTCCTGCTCCGGCCGGGGGTGGGCGTTGGCGGGTCTCATGCCGCGATCGTAGCCTGCCGCCCCTTGCGCGCAAGGTCCGACTTTCGATCGTGGAACCTCCGTTCCGCCTCTTGACGGGCCGGAAACCCGCTCGTACGGTTCCGGCAACATTCGGCAAGCAACTCGAAAGTTTCGGTGAGGTGCGGTATGGGGTCGGACAGAGCGCGCGGCAGGTCGACAGCGGTGCGATGGACCGCGGCGATCGCCGCCACGGCCATGGCGGCCGTCCTCGCGGGCTGCGGTTCGGGCGGCGGGGACGCGGCGGGAGGGGGCGGCACCCTCACCGCGTACGTCTACGGCGATGACGCCGTGAAGGTGCAGCAGGCCGCCGTCGAGACGTTCAACAAGACGTCCGACGTCAAGGTCAAGCTCGTCTCCGTGCCCGGCGCCGAGTACGTCAACAAGCTGCGCACCGCCATGGGCTCGCCCAACGCCCCCGACATCTTCTTCAACTGGGGCGGCGGCTCCATCAAGCCCTACGTCGACGCCGGCCAGCTCGTCGACCTCACCTCCGCCTTCGCGAGCGACCCCGTCCTGAAGGACGGCTTCCTCTCCCCGGTCGTCACCGCCGGCAGCCTGGACGGCAAGGTCTACGGCGTCCCGATGCGCGGGATGCAGCCGGTGATCCTCTTCTACAACAAGTCCCTCTTCGCCGAGAACGGACTCCAGCCGCCGAAGACCTGGGACGACCTGACCGAGGCCGTCACCGTCTTCAAGGCGAAGAAGATCACCCCCTTCGCCCTCGGCGGCACCGACGCCTGGACGCAGCTCATGTGGCTGGAGTACCTGCTCGACCGCATCGGCGGCGCCGACGTCTTCCGCAAGATCCAGAACGGCGACTCCTCCGCCTGGGGCGACCCGGCCGTCCTGCGGGCCGCCACGATGGCGAAGCAGCTCGTCGACGACGGTGCGTTCGGCAAGAACTTCACCTCCGTCTCCTACTCCAACGGCGGCGCCCCCGCGCTGTTCGCCCAGGGCAAGGCCGCCATGCACCTGATGGGCTCCTGGGAGTACTCGACCCAGCTCGGCAAGGCCCCCGACTTCGCCGCGAAGGACCTCGGCTGGACCGCCTTCCCCACCGTCACCGGCGGCACGGGCGACGCCGGCAACGTGGTCGGCAACCCGACCAACTACTGGTCCGTCAACGCGCGGACCAAGCACAAGGACGCCGCCCTCGCGTTCCTCAAGCACATGGCCTCGCAGGACTACACCAAGGCCCTCGTCGCCAACGGCGACATCCCCACGACCGCGGACGCCGGCGAGACGCTGGCCTCCTCGCCCAACCCCGGCTTCGCCGCCTTCCAGTACGAGATGGTCCAGCGCGCCCCCGACTTCACTCTCTCCTGGGACCAGGCCCTGGAGGCCGACCAGGCCACCCCGATGCTGACGGAGATCAACAAGCTCTTCGCCGGCAGGTCCACACCCGAGCAGTTCGTCGCGGCGCTCAAGGCCCTCACGTAGCCATGACGACACTCACCACACCGCTCGAGAAGCAGCGGACCGGCGCGGCGGCGGGCCCTCGGCCCCGCCGCCGTGCGGCGGACGGGCGCCGGGCGTCCGGCCGCCCCTCCGTGGCCTGGGCCGTGCCCGGCCTCCTGTTCTTCGGCCTGTTCGCCGTCGTGCCGATGGGACTCGCCGTCTACCTGTCCTTCACGTCCTGGGACGGGCTCACCTCGCCCACCCCGGTCGGCCTCGACAACTGGACCCGCCTGTTCGGCGACCCCGAGTTCCTCCAGGCCGCCCGGCTGAGCGCGCTGCTCACCGTCGTCAGCTGGCTCTTCCAGACGCCCGTCGCCCTGCTGCTCGGTGTCTGGGCGGCCGGCCGGCAGCGCAACCGGGCCGTGCTGTCCGCGGTGTTCTTCCTGCCGCTGCTGCTCTCCACCACGGCGATCTCCGTGCTCTTTCACGCCCTGCTCGACCCCAACTTCGGCGTCGTCAAGGAGATCGGGCCCTGGTTCGGCATCGACCCGAACATCCTCGGCACCTCCACCGGGGCGCTGCTCACCGTCGCCTTCGTCGGCGGCTGGCAGTTCATGCCGTTCCACACCCTGATCTACCAGGGCGGGATGCGGCAGATCCCGCAAGTCCTCTACCAGGCCGCCGCGATCGACGGCGCGGGCCCGCTGCGGCAGTTCTTCTCGATCACCCTGCCGCAGCTCAAGAACACCGTCACCACCTCGTCGGTGCTCATGATCGTCGGCTCGCTGACCTACTTCGACACCGTGCTGATCATGACCAAGGGCGGGCCGGGCACCGACACCACCATCGTGCCGTACCTGATGTACCGCGTCGGTTTCCAGAGCTACGACCTCGGCTACGCCAGCGCCGTCGCCACCGCGCTCGTCGTCGTCGCGACCGGACTGTCGCTGCTGATGGTCAGGTTCAGCGGCTTCGGCGCGATGCGCTCCACCAGGGAAGGGATGTGACCGCGATGTCCGCGCACTCCACCGCCGCCCGCCCCGGCCGCCGTCCGCGCCGCCTCGGGAACCCGGTCGCCGGCGCGGGCGCGCTCGTCTGGCTCGTCGTCGTGCTGCTGCCGCTGTACACCCTGCTGTCGTCCTCGCTGACCCGGCAGGACCAGGCGCTGTCCGGCAACCCGCTGGCCCCGCCCGCCGATCCCACCCTCGACAACTACGGCTTCGTCCTGGACAGCGGCTTCCTCACCCTGATGGGGAACACGGCCGTGGTCGCCGTGGCGACCGTCGCCCTGGTCCTGGTGTTCTCCGTGCCGGTCGCCTACGTCGCCGTGCGCACCCGCAGCGGCGCCTCCATGGCGGTCTTCCGGACCTTCCTGCTCGGGGTGGCGATCCCGGCGCAGGCGGTGGTCGTACCGCTGTACATGCTCATCGCCGAGATGGGCATGTACGACACCCTGCTCGCGATCATCCTGCCCACCGCCGCCTTCGCGATGCCCGTCGCCGTGCTGGTCCTGACCTCCACCATGCGCGACATCTCCGAGGAGCTGTACGAGGCGATGGCGCTGGACGGCGCCCGGCCGCTGCGGATGCTGTGGACGCTGACCGTCCCGATGAGCCGGGCGGGCATCAGCACCGTGGTGATCTTCTCCGCGCTCCAGGCGTGGAACGGCTTCCTCTTTCCCCTCATCCTCACCCAGTCGGAGGAGCAGCGTGTGCTGACCCTCGGACTCTTCAACTTCATGGGCCAGTTCGGGCTGAACGTGCCCGCGCTGCTCGCCGCCGTCGTGCTCTCCGTGATCCCGATCTTCACGGTCTACCTCTTCGCCCGGCGCGCCCTGATCAACGGCCTGATGGGAGTCGGCGGCAAGTGAGGAAGCCCTCCTCCGGCCGCCCGCCCGTCCCGGCCCGCAACGACGAGAGGAACACCTGCCCGATGGCCATCCCCCCTGCACCGGACGCACCGCCCGCGTCCGGCGCGTCCGTCACCGGCGCCGCGCCCGCCCCGCACCACCCCTCCGGTCCCTGGCGCGACGCCTCGCTCGCCCCCGGGGAGCGGGTGAGCGACCTCATCGGACGGATGACGCTGGAGGAGAAGACCGCCCAGCTCTACGGCGTGTGGGTGGGCGCGGACACCGACGGCGACGGCGTGGCGCCGCACCAGAACGACATGGTGGACCCCGTCGACTGGGACACCCTGATCACCCGCGGACTCGGCCAGCTCACCCGGCCCTTCGGCACCGCGCCCGTGGACCCGGCGACCGGCGCCCTGGCACTGGCCAGGGCCCAGCGGCGGATCGTCGAGGCGAACCGTTTCGGCATCCCCGCGCTCACCCACGAGGAGTGCCTCGCCGGCTTCACCGCCTGGGGCGCCACCGCCTACCCCGTGCCGCTGGCCTGGGGCGCCGCCTTCGACCCGGAGCTCGTCACCCGGATGGCCCGCCGGATCGGCGACGACCTGCGCTCCGTCGGCGTCCACCAGGGACTCGCCCCCGTGCTCGACGTCGTCCGCGACCTGCGCTGGGGCCGGGTCGAGGAGACCGTCGGCGAGGACCCGTACCTGGTCGCCACCATCGGCACCGCCTACGTCCGGGGACTGGAGTCGGCCGGAGTCGTCGCCACCCTCAAGCACTTCGCCGGCTACTCCGCCTCGGCCGGCGCCCGCAACCTCGCCCCGGTGCGCGCCGGCGCCCGTGAACTGGCCGACGTCATCCTCCCCCCGTTCGAGATGGCCCTGCGCGACGGCGGCGCCCGCTCGGTGATGCACTCCTACGCCGAGATCGACGGCGTCCCCGCGGCGGCCGACCCCCGGCTGCTGACCGGACTGCTCCGCGACGACTGGGGCTTCACCGGCACCGTCGTGGCCGACTACTTCGGCATCGGCTTCCTGGAGACCCTGCACAAGGTCGCCGCCGACCGCGCGGACGCCGCCCGGGTCGCGCTCGCCGCGGGCGTCGACGTCGAGCTGCCGACCGTCCGCTCCTACGGCGAGGCGCTCGTGGCCGCCGTGCGCGACGGCGCGGTGCCCGAGGCGCTCGTCGACCGGGCGCTGCGGCGGGTGCTGCTCCAGAAGTGCGCGCTCGGCCTGCTGGACGCCGACTGGTCCCCGCTGCCCCCCGTCCTCGCCGGCTCCGACGAGGCGCCCGCACCCGAGACGGTGCGCGGCACCGTGGACCTCGACACGCCCGCCAACCGCGAGACGGCCCGGCTGCTCGCCGAGCGGTCCGTCGTCCTGCTCGCCGACAACGGGGGAGTGCTCCCGCTGGACGCGCCCGCCCGCGTCGCCGTGGTCGGCCCCCGCGCGGACGACCCCCTCGCCATGCTGGGCTGCTACTCCTTCCCCGGCCATGTGGGCGTCTCCCACCCCGGCGTCCCCGTCGGGGTGGACATCCCCACCGTCCTCGCCGCCCTCACCGGGGAGTTCCCCCGGGCCGCGGTGCGGTTCGCCGAGGGCTGCGACGTGACCGGCCCCGACACCTCGCGCATCGCCGACGCCGTGGCGCTCGCCCGCGACGCCGACGTCTGCGTCGCCGTCGTCGGCGACCGGGCCGGCCTGTTCGGACGCGGTACCTCGGGGGAGGGGTGCGACGCCGCCGACCTGTCCCTGCCCGGCGTCCAGGGCGAGCTGCTGGACGCCCTCCTCGCCACGGGCACACCCGTCGTCGCCGTCCTGGTGACCGGCCGCCCCTACGCGCTGGGCCGCTGGGCCGACCGGCTGGCCGCCGTGGTGCAGGCATTCTTCCCCGGCGAGGAGGGCGGGCCCGCGCTGGCCGGTGTGCTGTCCGGGCGGGTCAACCCCTCGGGCCGGCTGCCCGTCTCCGTGCCCTACGGGCCCGGCGGCCAGCCCTGGACGTACCTCCAGCCGCCGCTCGGTCTCGCGGGCGGTGTCAGCAACCTCGACCCCACCCCTCTCTACCCGTTCGGCCACGGCCTGTCGTACACGTCGTTCGCCTGGGAGGCCGGGGCACCGGTGCCGGGGGAGATCGCCACCGACGGCCAGGCCCACGTCGAGGTGGTGGTCCGCAACACCGGTGCGCGGGACGGCGCCGAGGTCGTGCAGCTCTACCTCCACGACCCGGTCGCCCAGACCACCCGCCCGCACGCGCGGCTCGTGGGCTACGCCCGGGTGCCGCTGGCCGCCGGGGAGGCGGCGCGGGTGGGCTTCCGCTTCCACGCGGACCTGGCGTCGTTCACCGGCCTGGGCGGCGAGCGGATCGTCGAGCCGGGCGAGCTGGAGCTGCGGCTGGCGTCGTCGAGCTCGGCCGACGACGTCCGCCACACCGTCCGGCTGCGGCTGGCCGGCCCGCAGCGCCCGGCCGGCCGCGACCGCCGGATGCACTGCCCGGTGCGGATCACCCCCGTCACCGGCTGACACCGGGCCCGGGAGGCGGGCCGCGCGGCGCCCCGGGAGCGTTCACCGTGCCGGGCCGCCGCGCGGCGCCCCCGCGACGGCCGGCCCCCGGGAGCGCCCCGCTCCCGGGGGCCGCCGCGTACCCGGGAACGTCACCGCCTCCCGGGGCCGCTCGGGACGCGACCGCCCCGGCGGGTGCCGCGCGACGCGGCCGCAGCGGGCCGAAACGGGCCCCGGACGGGCGCAGGTGCGATCCTCGGAGCGGACGCACTCGAAACGCCGTTCGCACAAGGAGGACTGACCCCATGTCGGAGAACAGCGGCTGGGAGAATCCGCTGCGGGACCCGCTCGACCGGAGACTGCCGCGGATCGCCGGCCCCTCCGGGCTGGTGATCTTCGGAGTCACCGGAGACCTGTCCCGCAAGAAGCTGATGCCCGCCGTCTACGACCTCGCCAACCGCGGCCTGCTGCCCCCGGGCTTCTCGCTCGTCGGATTCGCCCGCCGCGACTGGGCCGACCAGGACTTCGCCCAGGAGGTCCACGACGCCGTCCGCGAGCACGCCCGCACCCCCTTCCGCGAGGAGGTGTGGCAGCAGCTCGCCGAGGGGATGCGCTTCGTCCAGGGCGACTTCGACGACGACAGCGCCTTCGAACAGCTCAGGGCGACCGTCGAGCACCTCGACAAGGCCCAGGGCACCGGCGGCAACTTCGCCTTCTACCTCTCGGTGCCGCCCAAGTTCTTCCCCAAGGTCGTGCAGCAGCTCAAGGACCACGGCCTGTCCGACGCGCCCGCCGGCTCCTGGCGCCGCGCGGTCATCGAGAAGCCGTTCGGCCACGACCTGGCCAGCGCCGAGGACCTCAACGCGATCGTCCACGACGTCTTCGCGCCCGACGAGGTCTTCAGGATCGACCACTACCTGGGCAAGGAGACCGTCCAGAACATCCTGGCGCTGCGGTTCGCCAACACCCTGTTCGAGCCGGTCTGGAACCGGTCGTACGTCGACCATGTGCAGATCACCATGGCCGAGGACATCGGCATCGGCGGCCGGGCCGGGTACTACGACGGCATCGGCGCCGCCCGCGACGTCATCCAGAACCACCTGCTCCAGCTGCTCGCGCTGACCGCGATGGAGGAGCCCGCCGCCTTCGACGCCTCCTCCCTCGTCACCGAGAAGCTGAAGGTGCTGCGGGCCGTGAGGCTCCCCGACGACCTGGGACTGCACACCGTGCGCGGCCAGTACGCGGCGGGCTGGCAGGGCGGCGAACAGGCCGTCGGCTACCTCCAGGAGGACGGCATCGCGCCCCGCTCGACGACCGACACCTACGCGGCCGTCAAACTCGGCATCGACAACCGCCGCTGGGCAGGGGTGCCGTTCTACCTGCGCACCGGCAAGCGGCTGGGGCGCCGGGTCACCGAGATCGCGGTGGTCTTCCAGCGCGCCCCGCACTCCCCGTTCGACTCCACCGCCACCGAGGAGCTGGGGCAGAACGCCCTGGTCATCCGGGTGCAGCCGGACGAGGGCGTGACCATGCGCTTCGGCTCCAAGGTCCCCGGCACCTCCATGGAACTGCGCGACGTGACCATGGACTTCGCCTACGGCGAGTCCTTCACCGAGTCCAGCCCCGAGGCGTACGAACGGCTCATCCTCGACGTCCTGCTCGGCGACGCCAACCTGTTCCCGCGCACCGAGGAGGTCGAGGAGTCCTGGCGCATCCTCGACCCCATCGAGGAGCACTGGGCGCGGCACGGCACGCCCGCGCAGTACCCGGCGGGCACCTGGGGCCCGGCGGAAGCCGACGAGATGCTCGCACGAGACGGACGGAGCTGGCGCAGGCCATGAAGATCGACCTCACGGACACCACGGCCAGCAAGATCAACAAGGCGCTGGTGCAGGGCCGCCGCGCGATCGGCACCCCCGCCGTCGGCATGGTCCTCACCCTGGTCATCGTCACCGACGAGGAGAACGCCTACGACGCCATCAGGGCCGCGGGCGACGCCTCGCGCGAGCACCCCTCGCGCACCCTCGTCGTCATCAAGCGGCACGCCCGCTCCCCGCGGGACCGCCACGACACCCGCCTCGACGCCGAGGTGCGCCTCGGCAGCGACGCCGGCGCGGGGGAGACCGTGCTGCTGCGGCTGCACGGCGAACTCGCCGACCGCGCCGACTCGGTGGTGCTCCCGCTGCTGCTCCCCGACGCCCCCGTGGTCGTCTGGTGGCCCGTCGACGCGCCCCCGGTCCCGGCCCGGGACCCGCTCGGCTCCCTCGCCCAGCGCAGGATCACCGACACCTACGCCGTCGAGGAGCCGCTGCGCGAACTCGCCGCCCGCGCCGACGGATACGAGCCCGGCGACACCGACCTCGCCTGGACGCGCCTCACCCCCTGGCGCTCCATGCTCGCCGCCGCCCTCGACCAGGCGCGGACCGAGGTGCTGTCGGCGGTGGTGGAGAGCGAGGCGGAGAACCCGAGCGCCGAACTGCTCGCCCGCTGGTTCTGCGCCCGCCTCGGCGTGCCGGTGGAGCAGGTCGTCACGGCCGGCCCCGTCGTCACCGCCGTACGGCTGCGCACGGCCGACGGGGAGATCCACATCGACCGGCCGGAGGGGCCCGTCGCCCGGCTGGCCATCCCCGGCCAGCCGAACCGGGTGCTCGCCCTGAAGGTGCGCAGCACCGCCGAACTCATCGCGGAGGAACTGCGCCGGCTCGACCCGGACGAGGCGTACGCGGCGGCGCTGCACACGGAAATCATCGCCCCGCCGCCGCAGCCGGAGGCGGACGGCGGCTGAATGCGGTGAGCGGGCCCGCCGGATGCGGCGGGCGCGCGGGGTGAGCGAATTCAGGGGCGCGGCGAAATGCCGCGCCCCTGACATGTGAAGGCCGTGTGACGTGGCGCCCGCATTCCGGTCCCTCCGTCGGATCTGCACAGCGAATGCTCAGGCGGCACATTGTCTCCGCACCGTAGGCAAGTCGCTGACCTGGGGAAACAGCTCTCTGTGCGGGCATGTCCCGTTTGTCTTCACGGCTGTTCGGCGGGCCGGCGCCCCCTCCCGGGCGATCCCGTGAAGAAGGTGGCCCCGATTCATGTAGAGGCGTGCACGTTCCCGCGATAAGGCGCCGCGAAAAGGCCCCGAACGGCCTGTCGCGGCCCGTTCGGGATTGGGCCGTCAACACGCATACGTGCTTTGATCCTTCGCACCGCGGGAAAGCGATTCCTGGTCCTGACCCGGGAATCTCCCCCCACCCCCGCAGGCGGCCGGCGAACCGATCGGACAGCCGGACGCCGTCAGATTCGCACCATCCATCCGAAGGGAAGCTTCTCCATGAACTTCGTCCCCACCCAGGAGATCTCCGACAGCGAGCTGGACAACGTGGCCGGCGGCCTCCACAGCGCCGTGGTCGGCAACGCCACCGCCGCTCTGGACAGCATCGCCCCGGTCTCCGGCACCGTCGCCACCGTGACCGGTGTCGTCGAGGGCGCCACCGGCATCAACACCGCCGCCCTCACCGGCCCGGTCACCGGCCTCGTCGCCGGTCTGTAAGGTCTCCCGGTCCACAGGACCGCCGCGGCCCGCCGGCCCGCTCTGCCGGCACCGCCGTGCCGTGTGCCCCGGAACCAGCCAGGTTCCGGGGCACACGGCCGTCAGCCCCCGCCGTGCCGCGCACGGCCCGTAGGACGGGACGCTCCGTCGAGCCCTCCCGGTACGGGAGGCGGCACGGAACATCCCCCGGCAGCCCAGGGAAGCGTGTCGTGCAGTTCCGCCAACAGGCCCTCTCCAGACTGCGGTCGCCCGAGGACATCGACATCCCGGTGCGCTACGCGCGCCCCCAGGGGCTGCTCGTCCTCGCGGTCACCCTCGCCGCCATGGCCGCCGCGGCGGTGTGGGCGGTCACCGGCACCGTGACCTCCACCGTCACCGCGCCCGGCGTGCTCACCCACGCCCAGGGCAGCTACGTGCTCCAGAGCCCGGTCTCCGGCCAGGTCACCGAGGTGCTCGCCGAGGAGGGCGAACGCGTCGCCGCCGACGCCCCCTTGCTGAAGGTCCGCACCGCGGGCGGCGACACCGTCGTGCGCACCATCGCCGCCGGCCGGGTCACCGCCCTCGTCGCCGCGATCGGCTCCGTCGTCACCACCGGCGGCGACGTGGCCGCCGTCGAACGCGCCCGCTCCGCCGGCGACCCCCTGCTGGCCGTCCTCTACGTGCCCGCGGGCAGCGGCCCCGACGTCCCCGTCGGGGCGCGGGTCGACCTCAACGTGCAGTCCGTCGCCGCCCAGCGGTACGGAGTGCTGCGCGGCACGGTGAAGTCCGTCGGCCGGACCGCCGAGACCAGCCGGCGCATCACCGCCTTCCTCGGCAGCGGTCAGCTCGGCGAGCAGTTCTCCGCCGAGGGCCTGCCCGTCGCCGTGCTCGTGGAGCTCGACCCCGATCCGCGCACCGCGTCCGGCTACGCCTGGTCCACCTCCGGCGGCCCGCCCCACGCCCTCGAATCCATGACCCTCGCGAGCGGCTCGGTCCACACCGACGCCCAGCACCCGATCGATTGGCTGCTGCCGTGACCCCCGCAGGCGACACCGCCGCCCCCGCCCAGCGGCGCCTGGAGCCCGGCGGCCGCCGCAGACACCGCCCGGAGCCGGCGCGCTCCGGCCGCCGGGGCGGCCGACGGGCGGGCCCGAAGCGCGGGCAGCCCAGGCCGAAGGCGGTCCGCACCCCGACCGTGCTCCAGATGGAGGCCGTCGAGTGCGGCGCCGCCGCGCTCGCCATGGTCCTCGCCCACCACGGACGCCATGTGCCGCTGGAGGAACTCCGCATCGCCTGCGGCGTCTCCCGCGACGGCTCCCGGGCGAGCAACATCCTGAAGGCGGCCCGCGGCTACGGACTCACCGCCAAGGGCATGCAGATGGAGGCCACCGCCCTCGCCGGCGTCCGGGCGCCCGCCATCCTCTTCTGGGAGTTCAACCACTACGTCGTCTACGACGGCCCGGCCCGCCGCCCCGGCCGCCGCGGCGTGCACATCAACGACCCCGACCGGGGACGCCGGTTCGTGTCCGACCAGGACTTCGACACCAGCTTCACCGGGGTCGCCCTCGTCCTCGAACCCGGCCCGGACTTCACCCGGGGCGGCCGCAGGCCCGGCGTCCTCGGCGCCGTCCCCGCCCGGCTGCGCGGCACCACCGGCACCCTCCTCGCGGCACTCCTCGCCAGCCTGCTGCTGGTCGCCGTCGGCGCCGCCGTCCCCGCGCTCAGCCGCACTTACATCGACCTGTTCCTGATCGGCGGACAGACCTCGCTGCTCGGCACGCTGTTCGCGTCGCTGGCCGCCCTGGTGGTGCTCACCGCCGTGCTCACCGGCCTCCAGCAGGCGAACCTGCTGCGCGGCCGCGTCATCTCCTCCACTCTCGGCAGCGCCCGGTTCCTGAGACATCTGCTGCGGCTGCCCGTGACGTTCTTCGCCCAGCGCAGCCCGGCCGACCTGGTGCAGCGGCTCCAGTCCAACGACGCGGTGGCGGAGACCCTCGCGCGCGACCTGGCGGCGGCCGCCGTCGACGGGGTGGTGGTCGTCCTCTACGCCGCCCTGCTGTGGAGCTACGACCCCCAGCTCACCGTCTTCGGCGTGGGCATCGCCCTGCTCAACGTGGTGGCCATCCGGATCGTGCTGCGGCTGCGCGCCACCGACACCCAGAAGCTGCGCGCCGACAGCGCCCGGCTCACCAACACCTCCTACACCGGGCTCCAGCTCATCGAGACGATGAAGGCCACCGGCGGCGAGGACGGCTGGTTCCGCCGCTGGGCCGGGCAGCACGCCACGACCCTGGAGGTCCAGCAGCGCCTCGGGGTGCCCAGCGCCTTCCTCGCGGTCGTCGCGCCGGCCCTGGCCACCCTCAACAGCGCCCTCATCCTGTGGATCGGCGGACTGCGGGCCGTCGAGGGGCACCTCTCGATCGGTCTGCTGGTCGCCTTCCAGGCGCTGGTCGCCCGCTTCACCGCCCCGATCACCCGCCTCAACTCCGTGGCCGGGCGCATCCAGGACTTCGCCGCGGACGTCGCCCGGCTCAAGGACGTGGAGAACTTCCCCGTGGACGGCCTCTGCTCCCGCGAGGCGCCCGCCCCCAGCACCCGCAGGCTCAAGGGCCATGTCGTGCTCCAGGACATCACCTTCGGCTACAGCCCCCTCGACGCGCCCCTGCTGCGGGGCTTCTCGCTGGCCGTCGGACCGGGGCGGCAGGTCGCGCTCGTCGGCGGCTCGGGCAGCGGCAAGTCCACCGTCTCCCGGCTGATCTCGGGCCTGTACCGGCCCTGGGAGGGCACCGTCCGCATCGACGGCGAGCGCCTGGAGGACATCCCGCGCAGCGCGCTCGCCGCCTCGGTCTCCTTCGTCGACCAGGACGTCTTCCTCTTCGAGGGCACCGTGCGGGACAACGTCGCGCTGTGGGACCCGTCGATCACCGACGAGGCCGTCGCCGCCGCCCTGCGCGACGCCGCCGTCCTCGACGTCGTGTCCGCCCGGGCCGACGGCATCCACGGGCGCGTCGAACAGGACGGCCGCAACTTCTCCGGCGGCCAGCGCCAGCGCCTGGAGATCGCCCGGGCGCTCGTCCGACGCCCCAGCGTCCTCGTGCTCGACGAGGTCACCAGCGCGCTCGACGCGGAGACCGAGCGGGTCGTCATCGACAACATCCGCAGACGCGGCTGCGCCTGTGTGGTCATCGCCCACCGCCTCAGCACGGTGCGCGACAGCGACGAGATCGTGGTCCTCGACCACGGCTCGGTCGTGGAGCGCGGCCGGCACGAGGACCTGGTCGCCGCCGGCGGGGCCTACGCCGAACTCGTCAAGGAGCGCTGAGGTGTCCGTCCCCCCTGCCCCGTACGACGGCGGCATGTCCGTCCCCCGCCCCCGTGCGGCGGGCCACGCCCCCGCCGCCGCGCACACCGACCCCGTCGTCGCGGCGTTCGGCGCCCTGGGCGGCCCCGTCGACACCACCGGGCTCCGCAGCCTCAACCTGGAGGGCCCGCAGGTGCTCTGGCTGGTGGCCGGAGGCTTCCTGGACCTGTTCGCGGTCGACGCCGCCGAGGAGGGCCACTGGCACTTCCTCGGCCGGCTGGAGGCGGGCACCCTGCTGATCGGCCCCGTCGACGGCCCCCGTCACACCCTGGTCGGACGCCCCTCCTCGGAGTGCCTGCTGCGCCGCGTCCCCCTGCGCGAGCTGTACCCGGAGCCGTACGCCACCGACCCGTACGCCAACGACTACGCCACCGCCCCGTACACCAACGACCCGTACGGCGTCGCCCCGTACGCCGCCGACCCGTGGGCCACCGGCGCCGGACCGCACGGCCCCGGGGACCACCACCCCGCCCCGCGTACCGACCCCTGGGCCGGTACGGAGTACGCCTTCGCGCTCGGGGTCGGGCGCGGCCTCGGCGTGCTCTTCCAGGCCCCGCTCGACAGCCGCCCCGCCGGCGAGGGCGGCACGGCCGACGACGACGTGCTGTGGATGCCCGTCGACCCGGGCGGCGTCCGCCACGGGGCCGCGCACGGCGCGGACTTCGCGGGCGACCTGCTCGTCGACGGCGCCCTGTGGCAGCGCATGGTGAACCAGCAGTACCGCCTGCTCGCGGCGGTCGACCAGTGGATCGAGGAGCAGGAACGCGCCCACGAGGACCGCGCCGCCGCCGGGATCAGGGCGGGCGAGGACGTGCGCGCCCGGGCCGACCGGGCGCTGGCCGACTCCATCGGCAGGCGCTCCGGCGGCCGGGCACCGCTCGGCGCCGGTGGCGACGACGCGGTCCTCGCCGTGTGCGCGGCCGTCGCCCGGGCCTCGGGCATCGACCTGCCGGACGTCCCGCGCGGCGGCGCCGACGACGAGCGTCTGCCGCCGGTCGAGCGGGTGGCCGCCGCCGCCCGGATCCGCACCCGCCCCGTCCGGCTCACCGGCGACTGGTGGCGGACCGACGCCGGCCCGCTGGTCGGCCACCGCGCGGCCTCCGGCGCCCCGGTCGCGCTGCTGTGGCGGCGCGGCCGCTACGAGGCGCTGAACCCGGTCACCGGCTCGCGCACCCGCGTGGGCAGGGACGAGGCGGACGGCTTCGAGCCCCGGGCGACCATGTTCTGCCGCCCGCTGCCGGACACCCCCGCGAGCCTGCGCGGGCTGGCCCGCTTCGCCCTGCGCGGATCCGCCCCCGACCTGCGCAGGCTGCTGCTCGGCGGCCTGGTCACCGTCCTGGTCGGCGCGCTGGTCCCGCTCGCCACCGGACGGGTGCTCGGCGAGTACGTCCCGAACGCGGAGACCGGGCCGATCGTGACGACCGCCGTCGCCGTCATGATCGCGGCCGTGGTGTCCGCCGCGTACATGCTGATGCAGAACCTCACCATCCTGCGGATGGAGGGCCGTATCGAGAGCACCCTCCAGCCCGCCGTCTGGGACCGGCTGCTGCGGCTGCCGGCGCGCTTCTTCACCGAGCGCTCCACCGGCGAACTGGCGAGCGCCGCCATGGGCATCAGCTCGATGCGCCGGGTGCTCTCCGGCATCGCCCCGGTCGCCGTCCAGTCCGGCACCGTGGGGCTCGTCAACGTGGCCCTGCTGCTCTGGTTCAGCGTCCCGCTCGCCCTCGCGGCCATCGGCATGCTGCTCGTCATCGCCACCGTCTTCCTGGTGATGGGGCTGTGGCAGGTGCGCGGGCAGCGCCGGCTCGTCGAACTGGGCAACAAGCTCAACAACCAGGCGTTCCAGACCCTGCGCGGGCTGCCGAAGCTGCGGGTCGCGGCCGCGGAGGGCTTCGCGTACGCCGCCTGGGCGGGGGAGTTCGCCCGCACCCGCGAACTCCAGCAGCGGGTGGGCCGGATCAGGAACTGGACGGGCGTGCTCGACGCGGTCTACCTGCCGCTGTGCACGCTGGTGATGTTCATGCTGCTCGCCGGCCCGGCGCGGGACAGCATGTCGGCCGGCGAGTTCCTCACCTTCAACGCGGCGGCCACCATGCTGCTGGCCGCCGTCACCCAGCTCACCGGCGTGCTGGTGTCCGCCGTCGCGGTGCTGCCGATGTTCGAGCAGGTGCGGCCGATCCTGGACGAACTGCCCGAGGTCCGCGGCGCCGGCGGCCGGCCCGGCACGCTGACCGGCGCCGTCGAGGCCCGGGGCGTGTCGTTCCGCTACACCGGCGACGGCCCCGCGATCCTCGACGACGTCTCGCTGAGCATCGCCCCCGGCGAGTTCGTCGCCGTCGTCGGCCCGAGCGGCTGCGGCAAGTCCACGCTGCTGCGGCTGCTCATCGGCTTCGAGCGGCCGGACACCGGGGCGGTCCTCTACGACGGGCAGGACCTCTCCGCCCTCGACCGGGCCGCGGTGCGCCGCCAGTGCGGTGTGGTGCTCCAGAACGCCCAGCCGCTGACGGGATCCGTCCGCGAGTGCATCAGCGGCGCGGGGAGCTTCGACGAGGACGAGGTGTGGGCCGCGGCCGAGATGGCCGGCCTCGCCGACGACATCCGGCGCATGCCCATGGGCCTGCACACCATGATCGCGCAGGGCGGCGCGATCTCCGGCGGGCAGCGCCAGCGGCTGATGATCGCCCAGGCCCTGGTGCGCCGGCCGCGGATCCTCTTCCTCGACGAGGCGACGAGCGCCCTCGACAACGAGAACCAGCGCACCGTCATCGCGTCGACCCGCGCGCTGAACGCCACCCGGGTCGTCATCGCCCACCGGCTCAGCACCGTGCTCGACGCCGACCGGGTCCTGGTGATGGACGCGGGGCGGATCGTGGAGGAGGGCCGCCCGGCCGACCTGCTGGCCGATCCCGGCGGGCGGCTGCACGCGCTGGTGCGCCGGCAGCTCGCCTGAGGGCCCCCGGCGCGAGGCCGGGGGAGCGGGGCTTGTGGCGGTCCCGGCCCAGGGGTTGACCGGGACCGCCAACGGACATTCCGCGGTACGGCGGAGTGCCCGGGCTGAACACCGGAGCCCGGCGCGAGGAGGAAGCGCCGTCACCGGATGTTCGGGGATGCGGCGGCCGGGCTCCGTGGACACGGGAAGCGGCCGCCAGGAGAAGTAAATATATATACCGTCGAGTACGCAAGGGTATGAAAAATTACATGCACGACGGTCGCCGGACGTCCACACCGAACACGCAGGTCACACCGGATGTCCACACCGCACGGCGGAACCGGGGGAGGGCGCCGGTCAATCCTCGATGAAGAAGTCCTGCTGGTCGGCCACCTGCTCATAGCCCTCCAGCCGGGCCTGCGTCCGCTCCGGATCCGCGTCGGCCATCGCCTGGAGCACCGCCGCCGACAGCACGGCCGGCGCCGCGTACGAGTCGAAGACCAGCCGCGACCCCGTCCCCGCCGTCAGCGTCACATCCGCCTCGTCGACCAGCGGCCCCAGCGTCAGGTCCGTGATCAGCGCGACCCGCAGCCCCGTACCGCGGGCCACCCGCAGCGCGGCCAGCGTCTCGTTCGCGTGCCGCGGCATCGCGTACGCCAGCACCCAGCTCCCGCCCGCCTCACGCGACTGGAGCAGCGCGTCGAACGCCACCGTCCCGCCACGTGTCACCAGCCGCACATCGGGATGGATCCGGCGCGCCGCGTACGCGAAGTACTCCGCCAGCGACACCGAGATCCGCAGCCCCAGCACCGTCAGCGGCACCGAACGGGCCAGCTCCCGGCCCACGTCGAGCACCTGGTCGGTGTCGGCGAACACCCGGCGCAGGCTCTCCA
This sequence comes from Streptomyces zhihengii, assembly GCF_016919245.1. Lineage (NCBI taxonomy): Bacteria > Bacillati > Actinomycetota > Actinomycetes > Kitasatosporales > Streptomycetaceae > Streptomyces > Streptomyces zhihengii. The sequence goes on from NZ_JAFEJA010000002.1 coordinate 833,959, forward strand.
GGTTCTCGATCTCGGCGTCGACCGCGGCCTGGAGCTCGTTGCGGCGGATCTGCTCCCGCGTCTCCTGGACACCCGCCACCGCGCTCAGCGCGATCGGCTGCAACGCCTCCCGCAGCGCGGGGAAACCGCTGTACCCGAGGCTCGTGGCGAACCGGGTCACCGACGGCTGGCTGACCCCGACCCGCTCGGCGAGGTCCGTGATCGACAGGAACGCGGCCTCGGTCAGATGGTCGATCATGTACTGGGCGATCCGGCGCTGCCCCGGGGACAGCCGGTGACTGCCGAACAGGGCCCGGACCCGGTCCGCGGGCGCGGCCTCCGTCACCGGCGCCTGGCGCCCCGGAGTGATCGCCGCCGCCTGCGCACGCGCCTGCTGCCCTGATGGCACCGTGTGCCTCCTCGTCGTCCGGCCCGTGTTCAATCTAGCTCAAGCGCCCCGGCCCCCCGGCCCGCCCGCGGACCACCGGCCGCCGCCCCGCACGGAGATGCGGACCACGCCCGCCCGGGAGCATGCTGAGGGGATGACCCGGTACGGCGCGGGCCGGCGGCCCTCCCCCGACGCCGAGCGCCCCGGACCCGCGGCCTCCGGCGAGCGCGGTCCGGCGACGCCCGAGCCTGCCCCGCAGCCGCCCCCCGGCGCCCGTGGCGGGGGAGCGGCGCCGGACGACCTGGCGATGGTCCTCGCCCAGGCGGAGGCGGCCGCGATCGAGGCCGTCGGCGGTTTCGCCGGGGGCCTCTACATGCGGACCACCTCCCCGGAGCTGCTGCTCCTCGCGGTGATCGCCGGGCTGCCGTCCGACCTCTTCCGGCACTGGTGGCGGATGCACGTCAACCGGCCCTTCCCCCACTCGGAGGCGTACCGCTCCGGCCGGCCCGTCTACCTCGGCGACGCCGAGGAGGCCATGCGCCGCTACCCCCAGCTGATGGCCGGACTGCCCTTCCCCTTCGGATCGCTGTACGTGCCGATCATCCACCGGCGCGAGACCTTCGGGATCATCGCCGTGCTGCGCCCTGGCACCCCGGGTCGCACCGTCGAGGAGGCCGACCGGCGGCGCGTCACTGACATCGCCGCACGGCTCGGCGAGACGCTCGCCGCCATGCCCGCCGAGGGCCGGATCCAGTGGGAGGGCGACCCGCTGGCCGTCACCCTGCCGAGCGTGAGCTCGCCGCCGGTGCGCTTCGGCACCTTCGACTGGGACCTGGAGGAGGGCACCGTCGACGGCGACGACGGCTGGTGCGCCATCATGGGCACCCCGCCGGGCCTGCCCCTGACCGTCGACGAGGTGGCCTCCCGCGTCGAGCCCGCCGACGCGTACGGCCTGCGGGCCGTCGCCCTGCACGCCGCCGAGTCCGACCGCCCCGTCACCCGAAGGATCCGCCTCCAGGGCTCCGACGGGCGGCCCCACCTGGTGGAGATGTCCGGTCGCCGCAGGCGCCGGCGCGACGGATCCGACGCCACCCGGCTGACCGGCTTCCTCGTGGACCTCGGCGCCGGGCCGGTGGTCGCCGAGTCGGCGGACCGGCTGCCGCAGGGGGTCTGCTCCCTCGACCGCCTCGGCCGCGTCACCTACGTCAACCGCCACGCCGAGACCCTGGTCGGCCTGCCGCGCTCCGCCCTGCTCGGTACCGTCCTGTGGGAGGCCGTGCCCTGGCTCGGGCAGCCCGCCTACGAGGACTACTACCGCTCCGCCCTGCTCTCCGGGGACCCGGCGAACTTCCTCGTCCAGCGCGACCAGGGCTGGCTGTCCGTCTCGGTCTTCGCCGGGTACGACGGCCTCACCGTCACCATGGGCCCGGCCGACCAGCCCGCCTACGCCCCCGGTTCGGTCGTCGCCCCCGGCACCGGCATGGGCTCGCCGGCCGACCGCGCCGTCGCCCTCTACCGGCCGGTCGCCCTCGCCATCGCCCTCACCGAGGCGGTGACCGCCCGCCAGGTGTCCGCCGTGGTCACCGAGGAGCTGCTGCCCGCCTTCGGCGGACGCCAGCTCGCCATCTACCTCCTCAACGACCGCCATCTGTACCTCTCCTGGGAGACCGGCTTCCCCCGCGGCTTCCTCCACCGCTTCGACGGCGTCGGCCTCGACGAGAAGATCCCGGGCGTGGACACCCTCACCAGCGGGCGCCCGCTCTTCTTCGAGTCGATGCACCACCTCGCCGAGGCGTATCCCGGCATCCCGCTCGACGCCCATGTCGGCGCCCGCGCCTTCCTGCCGCTGATCGCCTCCGGGCGGCCCGTCGGCTCCTGCATCCTCGGCTTCGACCAGCCGCGCGGCTTCAGCCCCGAGGAACGCACCGTGCTCACCGCGCTCGCCGGCCTCATCGCCCAGGCCCTCCAGCGCGCCCAGCGCTACGACTCGGAGGCCGCGCTCGCCCGCGGCCTCCAGGACGGGCTGCTGCCCCGCCGGCTGCCCGTCGTCGACCAGCTCGACACCGTGGCCTGCCACCTCCCGGGCACCCAGGGGATGGACGTCGGCGGCGACTGGTACGACGTCGTCGAGACGGCCGGCGGCGTGGCCATCGTCATCGGCGACGTCCAGGGCCACGGCGTGTCCGCCGCCGCCACCATGGGCCAGCTGCGCAGCGCCGTCCGGGCCCTCGCGGTCAGCGGCCACGGGCCCGCGGAGGTCATGGGAGGCACCAACCGGCTGCTCATCGACCTCGACCCGGGCCAGTTCGCGAGCTGCTGCTACATCCTGCTCGACCCCGCCGCCGGCCGCGCCGAGGCCGTGCGGGCGGGCCATCTCCAGCCCCTGCTGCGCCGGCCCGACGGCCGCACCGAGGTGCTCGACCTGCCCGGCGGCGTGGTGCTCGGCGTCGACGCCGACGCCGAGTACCCCGTGACGGAGTTCTACCTCGAACGCGGCGCGGTGCTGGCCATGTTCACCGACGGGCTCGTCGAAGTGCCCGGCGTCGACATCGACTTCGGCATCGAGCGGCTGCGCCTCATGCTCTGCGACGTCGGCGCCTCCCCGCTCGGCGACACCGCCGACCGGCTGATCAACGAGGCACGCCGGACCACCGACCGCCCCGACGACATCGCCCTGCTCCTCGCCGCCCGCTGGAGCGAGGCCCCCGGCACCACCCCGCCGCACGACGAGGCGCCCGGCGAGGCGTCCGGCGCCGCGCACGAGGACGCCTGATGGGCCCCGGCCGCTCCGGCGGCACGGGCGGACGGCCCGCGCCCGGCGACCCGTCGTTCCCCGCCCGCACCGCGCCCCGCTGCGCCTCGGCCGGCGCGCTCGACCGGCAGGTCGCCCGCTGCGGGGCCTGCCCCCGCCTGGTGGAATGGCGCGAGAGCGTGGCCGCCGCCCCGCGCGCCGCCTTCCGCGACGAGGAGTACTGGGCCCGCCCCGTCCCCGGCTTCGGCCCCGAGGACGCGGCACTCGCCGTCGTCGGACTCGCCCCGGCGGCCCACGGCGGCAACCGCACCGGGCGCATGTTCACCGGCGACGACGCGGGGGACGTGCTCTTCGCCGCCCTGCACCGGGCGGGCCTCGCCTCCCGGCCGGAGTCGGCGCACCGCGGCGACGGCCTCGTGCTGCTCGGCACCCGCGTCACCGCGCCCGTCCACTGCGCGCCGCCGCAGAACCGGCCCACGCCCGCGGAGCGCGACACCTGCCGGCCCTGGCTCGCCGCCGAACTCGCCCTGCTGCCGCGGCTGCGGGCGGTCGTCGTGCTCGGCGCCTTCGGCTGGCAGGCCGTGCTGCCCGTCCTGGCCGACGCGGGCTACGACGTCCCGCGCCCCCGCCCGGCGTTCGGCCACGGGGCCCACCACGTCCTGGGCCGCGCCGACGGCGGCGGGGAGCTCCATCTGCTCGGCAGCTACCACCCCAGCCGGCGCAACGTCTCCACCGGCCGCCTCACCCCGGCGATGCTGCTGGACGTGCTCACCCGCGCCGCCCGTGTCAGCGGCGCGGGTCTCGGTGCAGACGGGCCAGCACCTTGTCCGGAGTGAACGGGGGCTCCCGCAGCCGTGCCCCCAGCGCATGACGGAGCGCGTTGCCGATCGCCGCCGCGGTGCCCACGATCCCGATCTCGCCGATGCCCTTGCTGCCCATCGGATTGAGATGCGGGTCGTCCTCCTCCAGCCAGTACGCCTCGACGGACGGCACGTCCGCGCAGACCGGCACGTGGTACGAGGCCAGGTCGCACTCCGCGATGTCGCCGAAGCGGGCGTCGAGCGTGCTGCCCTCCGTCAGCGCCATCCCCAGCCCCATCGTCATCCCGCCCGTCAACTGCGACCAGGCGGTACGGGGGTTGAGGATCCGCCCGGCGGCGAACACGCCCAGCAGCCGACGCGCGCGGACCTCGCCCGTCACCGTGTCGGCGGAGACCTCCGCGAACACCGCGCCGAAGGCGTGCCGGGCGTACGGCACCTCGGCGCCGGCCTCCTCCCGGGTGTCGGCCGTCGCCGTCAGCCCCTCGGGCGGCACCGTCCCGCCGTGCTCCGCCAGCAGCGCCGCCAGCGCCTCGCACGCCCGGTGCACCGCCCAGCCCCAGGACGCCGTGCCCGACGAGCCGCCCGCCAGCGGCGCGGCCGGCAGCTCCGTGCTCCCGACCTCCACCCGCACCGCGTCCAGCGGCACGTCCAGCGCCTGCGCCGCGATCTGCCCGAGCACGGTGCGCGCGCCGGTGCCGATGTCGGTGGCGTTCACCCGGATCACATGACGCCCGCCGGGCTCCGCGGTCGCACTCGCCCGCGAGGGGCCGATCAGCACCGGATAGGTACTGGCCGCGACACCCGAGCCGATCAGCAGGTCGCCCTCCCGCCGGGCACCGGGGCGGGGATCGCGCTCCTGCCAGCCGAAGCGCCGCGCGCCCTCGCGCAGACACCCGGGCAGACCGCGGCTGCTGAAGGGCCGCCCGCTGTCCGGCTCGGTGTCCGGCTCGTTGCGCAGCCGCAGCTCCACCGGGTCGATGCCGGCGGCCTCCGCCAGCTCGTCCATCGCCGACTCCAGCGCGTACATCCCGGACGCCTCACCGGGCGCCCGCATCCACGACGGCGTCGGCACGTCCAGGTCCACGACCCGGTGCACCGTACGGCTGTTGGGGGAGGTGTACATCACCCGCCCCGGCACCGCGGCCTGCTCCACGAACTCCCGCACCCGCGACGTACGGGTCACCACCTCGTGGTCGAGCGCGGTGATCACCCCGTCGGCGCCCGCGCCGAGCCGCACCCGGTGCAGGGTCGGCGCGCGGTGGCCCACCACCGCGGCGAGCTGACGCCTCGGCAGCGCCAGGGTGACCGGCCGCCCCGTGTGGCGGGACGCCATCACCGCGAGCACCACGTGCGGCCGCGGCGTCCCCTTGGACCCGAAGCCGCCGCCGACGTGCTCGGACACCACGGTCACCTGCCGGCGCTCCAGCCCGAACATCCGGGCCAGCACCTCGCGGACGGTGTTCGCGCCCTGGCTGGAGTCCTGCACGGTCAGGGTGCCGTCGTCCTTCCAGTGGGCGGTCGCCGCGTGCGGCTCCATCGGATGGTTGTGCAGCGCGGTGAGCGCGTACTCGGCCTCCACCCGCACCGCCGCCGACGCGAACGCCCCGTCCGGGTCGCCGCGTTCGCGCAGACCCGGATGACCGCCGTTGGCCTCCTCGGGGGTGCGCAGACCGGGCCGGTCGCGGGAGAGCAGCACATCGTGCTCCTCGGTCTGGTACGACACCCGCACCGCCGCCGCCCCGGCGCGCGCGTTCTCCAGCGTGTCCGCCACCACCAGCGCCACGTACCAGCCGCGGTGCGGGACGCGGTCGTCCTGGAGCACCGCGAGGGTCGCGTCGTCGGGGGCGGCGACCCGGGGCGCGTTCTCGTGGGTCAGCACCGCCCGCACCCCCCGCACGGCCAGGGCGGGGCCCGGATCGATCTCCGTGACCCGGCCGCGGGCGACGGTTGCGGGCACCGGCCAGGCGTGCAGCCGGTCCGGCGGCCGGTACTCCGCCGCGTACCGGGCCCGCCCGGTGACCTTGTCGCGCGCCTCGCTGCGCTCGGCGCCGGCGCCGAGGACGCGTCCCGTCTCCGTCATGCCGCCTCCCCGGCCAGTTCCGTCAGGACCCGCACGGCCAGATCGCCCGCGAGCCGCACCTTGAAGGCGTTGTCCCGCAGCGGCTCGGCCGCGTCCAGCTCCGCCTCCGCGGCCTGCTCGAACACCGCCGCCGTCGGCGCGGCCCCGAGCAGCCGCTCCTCGGCCGTCCACGCCCGCCACGGGCGGTGCGCCAGCCCGCCGAAGGCGAGCGAGGCATGCCGGATCCGGCCGTCCTCGACGGCCAGGCAGGCCGCCACCGACACCAGCGCGAACGCGTACGAGGCACGGTCGCGCACCTTCCGGTAGACCGAGCGGACGCCGGGGGCGGGCGGCAGGTCGACCGCGGTGATCAGCTCGCCGGGCCGCAGCTCCGTGTCCACGTCCGGACGGTCGCCCGGCAGCCGGTGGAACGAGGTGACCGGCAGCGACCGGGGGCCGTCCGTGCCCTCGGTCCGCACGGTGGCGTCGAAGGCGGCGAGGGCCACGGCCATGTCGGAGGGGTGGGTGGCCACACAGTGCGGCGAGTGGCCCAGCACCGCCAGATCCCGGTGGATCCCCTCCACGGCGGGGCAGCCCGTGCCCGGCTCGCGCTTGTTGCACGGCTTGCCGACGTCCTGGAAGTACGTGCACCGGGTGCGCTGGAGCAGATTGCCGCCGGTGGTCGCGGAGTTGCGGAGCTGGGGCGACGCCCCGGCCAGCAGCGCCTGCGACAGCGCGCGGTAGCGGGTGCGTACGGCGGGGTGGGCGGCGAGGTCGCTGTTGCGGACCGTCGCTCCGATGCGCAGGCCGCCGTCCGGCGTCGCGTCGACCGAGTCCAGCGGCAGCCGGCGCACGTCGATCAGCATCCGGGGCGCGGCCACGCCGAGCTTCATCAGGTCGACCAGATTGGTGCCCCCGGCGAGGTACTGCGCCCCGGGGCGGGCGGCCCAGGCGGTGAGCGCCTCGCCGGTGGTCGACGCGCGCAGGTATCCGTACGGCTTCACGAGGCCACGTCCTCGATGGCGGCCACGATGCCGGGATAGGCGCCGCAGCGGCAGATGTTGCCGCTCATCCGCTCCCGGATCTCCTCCGCCGTCAGCTCCACCGGCCCCTCGGTACCCCGCGTCACCAGCGACGGGTGCCCCTCCCGGGCCTCCGCGAGCAGGCCCGCGGCCGAGCAGAGCTGCCCCGGCGTGCAGTAGCCGCACTGCAGCGCGTCCCGGGCCACGAACGCCTCCTGGAGGGGATGCGCTCCCCGGTCGCCGGCGAGGCCCTCCACCGTCACGATGCGCGCCCCGTCGTACGCCACCGCGGGGAGCAGGCAGCTCAGCACCCGCCGCCCGTCGACCAGGACCGTGCACGCACCGCACTGCCCCTGGTCGCAGCCCTTCTTCGGGCCCGTGATCCCGAGCCCCTCGCGCAGGGCGTCCAGGACGGTGGTGCGGTGGTCGAGCGCCACGGTGCGGGCGACGCCGTTGACGTGCAGGGTGACCACCGACGCTTGGGCCGGGTCGTCGGGTCGTGCGCTGGACTCCACGTGCCGTCCTCCGTTCCGTGCGGGGCGCTCCCCGCTGGGGCGTGCCTCCCAGCCTGTGCCGGATCGGGCCGGAGCGCGCGCCGGACAGGGGCGCCCGTGCTCCCGCCCGCGGGAGGCGGAGAACGGCCGCCGGAGATGACTGTTCGTACGGTTAAGCGAATATTGTGCGCCGATCGGGGTACACCGATCGGATGTGCGTGCCGTGACCGGCCGGCGACCGGCGGCCCTGTGCCGCCGTCCCGGCCGTGGCGCACGCCCGACCGGCGCTGAAGACGCAGGCCGGTACGCAGACACCGAAGGAGATGGAGGCCGTGGACACCCGGGCCTACCCCCGACCGACCACCAGCCGCGTACCCGAGGACGAACGGGTGCGCATCTGCCGCCCCGCCGTGATCCGGCGGGATGCCGGAACGGAGCGCGAGCCCCGCGAGGCGGGACCCGAGGCGCACATCGTCCGCGGCGACGACTGACGCGACGCGGTGAGATCCGGTGCCCGCACCCCCGCCGGGGGTGCGGGCACCGGCCGTGCGGCCCGGAGGCTGCCGACGGTGCCCGTCCGGGCCCGGCCCGCCCCGGACGTGCGCGAGCCGCGCCGGGCGGTGGATCGCCCGGCGCGGTGGCCGTCCGGCGGGGGATCAGACGCCCGGGCCTGCGCCCGGCCGGCCGCCTTCGTGACCTGGGCCGGTGTCCCCTTCGGCGCCGGGCTCGGGCCGCGGCGGCTCCTCGGCGGAGGGGCGCGCGCCCATGTTCCCGTAGCCGTGCATCTCGTGCGGGGTCAGGCGTCCCGGTGTCTGGCGGCCCTGGGAGGGGTCCACCTCGTCGGGTTCGAGACGGCTCTCGACATGGGTGCGGTGGTCGGGCGGGGTGGGCAGCTCGTCCCGGGTCGGCGCCGCGTCGCGCCGCCTGCGCGCTCCCACCTGCCAGACGATCCACACCAGCAGGACCAGCAGACCGACCACGATGAGAAGGAAGACGATCACTGCTGGTGCGCCCTCGCCCGCGGCGAGATCGGTGAGGGCGCCCTGTGCCGGAGGACTGTGAGTGGTCATGGATAGCGACTACCCAGTTTGCCCCGGATATGACAGCTTTCGACCCGGACGTCCTAAGGCGTGGGCGCTTCCGGGGCCCGCCCGGCCGCCCGTCGGCGGCCCCGCCCGGGCCGGGTGCCCGGTCCGCCGCGTCCTACGCCGATCCCCGCACGACCAGCTCGGTCGGCAGCACGACGTGCTGCCGGGGCGTCGCAGGGTCGGCGATCTCCGCCAGGAGCAGCCGGGTGATGGTGACGCCGAGTTCCTCCACCGGCTGGCGCACGGTCGTCAGCGGGGGATCGGTGTGCCGGGCCAGGAACGAGTCGTCGAAGCCGACCACCGCCACGTCCTCGGGCACCCGCCGGCCCCGGGTGCGCAGCTCGCGCAGCGCGCCCGCCGCCATCACGTCGGAGGCCACGAAGACGGCGTCCAGCGACGGCACCCGGTCCAGCAGCTCGCCCATCGCCCGCCGGCCGCCTTCCTCGGTGAAGTCGGCGACGGCCACCAGGTCCTCGCCGGACGGCCGGCCGGCCGCGTCCAGCGCCTGCCGCCAGCCGCGCAGCCTGCTCAGACCCACGTCCATGTCCATCGGCCCCGCGACGGTGGTGACGGTGCGGCGGCCGCCCGCCAGCAGATGCCGCACGGCCGAGGCCGCGCCGCCCAGGTTGTCCGCGTACACATGGCTGAGCGACTCGCCGGGGGAGCGGCGGCCGGCCAGCACGGTCGGCAGGCCCATCTCCTCCAGCAGGCCGGGCAGCGGGTCGTCGGCGTGCACCGAGACCAGCAGCACGCCGTCGACCCGGCGTTCCGTGACGGAGCGCGTGAGCTGGTCCCGCTCGCCCGCGTCGCGCACCAGGACGAGCTGGAGCTGGGTGCGGGTGTCGGCGAGGCCGGTGCTGACCCCGCGGATGACGGCGGAGAAGTACGGCTCCGAGCCCAGCCGGCTCTCCGACTCCGGGACGACGAGCGCGACGGAGTCGGTCCTGCTGGTCACCAGGCCGCGGGCGACCGAATTGGGCACGTAGCCGAGCTCCGCGATCGCGGTCATCACCGCGCTGCGCGCCTCGTCGCTGACCAGGGACGAGCCGTTGATCACCCGCGAGACCGTCGTGCGGCCCACGCCGGCGCGGGCGGCGACGGTCTTGATGGTCGGTCGCTGACCGCCCCCCATGGACCCTCCTCGTGCTTCGGCCGGGCCGTTCACCTGGCGCATTGTGCCAGAACGCCCGGTGCTCCCGACCGTGCGCCCACCGGCTCCTTGACACCGGCGGCGCCCGGGCGTCAGTCTTCCGGACATCGGGTGGGTACGTTCCCACCTCGGATTGGGCACGTTCCCACCCTCGAATGGGAACGTACCCACCGTCAACTCCGGGAAAGGAACCCCGTGGCCACCGCCATCCGCCGCCCCGTGCCCGACGACCAGCTCTCCGCCGCCCGCACCTTCCCGCCGGACTTCCTGTGGGGTACGGCCACCGCCGCCTACCAGATCGAGGGCGCCGCGGCCCTGGACGGCCGCACCCCCTCCATCTGGGACACCTACGCCCGCACCCCGGGCCGCGTCCGCAACGGCGACACCGGAGACGTGGCCACGGACCACTACCACCGCTGGCGCGAGGACGTCGCGATCATGGCCGACCTCGGGGTGGGCGCCTACCGCTTCTCGATCTCCTGGCCGCGGGTCCAGCCCACCGGCCGCGGCCCCGCCGTCCAGCGCGGCCTCGACTTCTACCGCAGGCTCGCCGACGAACTCCTCGACAAGGGCATCAAGCCCGTCGCCACCCTCTACCACTGGGACCTGCCCCAGGAACTGGAGGACGCCGGCGGCTGGCCGGAGCGCGTCACGGCCGAACGCTTCGCCGCCTACGCGGAGCTGGCCGCCGAGGCGCTCGGCGACCGGGTCACCACCTGGACCACCCTCAACGAGCCCTGGTGCAGCGCCTTCCTCGGCTACGGCTCGGGCGTCCACGCCCCCGGGCGCACCGACCCCGTCGCCGCCCTGCGCGCCGCGCACCACCTGAACCTGGCCCACGGCCGGGCGGTCCAGGCGCTGCGGGCCGCGCTGCCGTCCAAGTCCCAGGTCTCGGTGACGCTCAACGTCCACCATGTGCGGCCGCTGACGGCGAGCGACGCCGACGCGGACGCCGTCCGCCGCATCGACGCCCTGGCCAACCGGATCTTCACCGGGCCGATGTTCCACGGCGCCTACCCGGACGACCTGCTGGAGGACACCGCGGGGCTCACGGACTGGTCGTTCGTGCGCGACGGCGACACCGCCACCGCCCGCCGCCCGCTGGACTTCCTGGGCGTCAACTACTACACGCCCACCGTGGTGTCGGCCGCCTCCCCGGACGGCGCCACCCACACCTCCGACGGGCACGGCCGCAGCGCCCACAGTCCCTGGCCCGGGGCCTCGGGCGTGGCCTTCCACCTGCCGCCGGGGGACACCACGGCCATGGGCTGGGCCGTCGACCCGAGCGGCATGTACGACCTGCTGCGCCGGCTCTCGGCCGATCTGCCGGGGACCCCGATGATGATCACCGAGAACGGCGCGGCCTTCGACGACTACGTGAACCCCGGCGGCGAGGTCCGCGACCCCGACCGGGTCGCCTACCTCCACGGCCATCTGGAGGCGGTGCACCGGGCCATCGAGTCGGGCGTCGACGTGCGGGGCTACTTCCTCTGGTCGCTGCTGGACAACTTCGAGTGGGGCTACGGCTACAGCAAGCGCTTCGGCGCCGTGTACGTGGACTACCCGACCGGCACCCGCATCCCCAAGTCCAGCGCCCGCTGGTACGCGGGCCTCGCGCGCACCGGCAGGCTGGACCCGCTGGCCTGAACGGGGTGCGCCCGCCGGTCCGTCCAACCGTGCGCGCCCGCCGGCCCATCCGTCGCGCACCCGCCGGTTCGTCCAACCGTGCGCGCCCGCCGGTCCGTTGACCCGTGCGCGCCCGCCGGTTCGTTCCGCCGGGGGAGCGGCGGAACGAACCGGCGGGCGGGGCCGTCAGCCGCGGCCGAGGGCGCAGTCGGTCAGCAGCCCGCTCCGGTCGGCCGGCAGGGCGACCGTGCGGCTCGGCGCGGGCTTCGGCCCGCCGCCGATCCACGACTCCAGCGCGGTGAACGCGGAGCGGTGGCACGGCGTCAGCGGACGCAGCCGGTCGGGGAACACGTCGTAGAGCGAGTCGGTGTGGGTGCCGCCCTCGATCCGGTAGTAGCGGAACAGCTTCTCCCGCCCGGCGTCGCGCACCATCCGGGCGTACACGTCCGAGTCCTCGCCGATCGGGAGCAGCACGTCCAGCGTGCCGTGCAGGGTGATCAGCGGCTTGCCGATCCTTCCCGTCAGCGCGATGCGGTCCACCGCCCGGTGCACCTCGCGCGGACGTGAGGCGTAGTCGTAGTCCGTGTCGCACGCCGGGGTGCCGGGTGCGCAGAACGGCGTCCCCGCCTCGGCCGCCCCGTCGAAGCCCGGGTCCAGCTCCTCGCGGTAGATGCGCTGCGTCAGGTCCCAGTAGTACTGGTGGTGGTACGGCCACAGGAACTCCGACCCCGCCGGGAACCCGGCGGCCAGCATCTCCCGGTGGGCGTCCGCGGCGCCGGGGCCGCCCGCGGCGTAGCGCGGGTAGGCGGTCAGCGCCGGCGGCAGGAAGGTGAACAGGTTGGGGCCGTCGGCCCGCCACAGCGTGCCCTCCCAGTCCACGCCGCCGTCGTACAGCCCGGGGTGGTTCTCCAGCTGCCAGCGCACCAGATAGCCGCCGTTGGACATGCCGGTCATCAGCGTGTGCCGGGGCCGCTCGCGGTAGCGCTGCGCGACGACTGTGCGGGCCGCCCTGGTGAGCTGGGTGACGCGCTCGTTCCACTCGGCGATCGCCTCGCCCGGCCGGTCGCCGTCCCGGTGGAAGCCGAGTCCGGTGTTGCCCTTGTCCGTGGCGGCGAAGGCGTAGCCGCGGGAGAGCACCCAGTCGGAGATCGCCCGGTCGTTGGCGTACTGCTCCCGGTTGCCGGGCGAGCCCGCGACGACGAGGCCGCCGTTCCACCGGTCGGGCAGCCGGATCACGAACTGGGAGTCGTGCTGCCAGCCGTGGTTGGTGTTGGTGGTCGAGTCGTCCGGGAAGTAGCCGTCGATCTGGATGCCGGGCACACCGGAGGGCACGGCGAGCCCCGCCGGCGTCAGGCCCGCCCAGTCGGCCTGGTCGGTGTGCCCGGAGGCGACGGTGCCCGCGGTGGTCAGTTCACCGAGGCAGGACACCTCCTGGTGGGCGGCGCCGGGGACGCGCAGCGACGCCTGGCGCGCGCAGTGGCCGCCTTCACGGGCCTGCGCCGTGGGGACGGCGACCAGGCCGAGCAGCAGCGCGGCGCCGGCGACGAGCCGGACGGCCCGCCGGGACCCGCGCCGGGCGGGCCGGCCGGGAGCCGCGGGCAGGACGCCGGGGGACGAGGGGGACGGCACGGAACAGCCTCCTGATGACGTGAAATTCGGTGAGGTGAGGTGACGGCACCGTCACCGGCGGGCCGCCGGTGACGGTGCTCGGGTGATCGGTTGGTCCGGTGACCGGATGGCGGACGGGGGCGCGGCTCAGGGGCAGGCGCCGTCGGCCACGGTGTAGTGACCCACCGGGGATTCCTTGAGGGTGTGGGTGACGAACGTGTTGTAGAGCCCCATGGCCTGGCCGGACCCCTTCGCGTACACCAGCCCGCCCGTGGTCGTCGCCCGGCCGGCCTGCACATGGGCGTAGTTGTGGGCGGTCCAGCACACCGCGCCGGAGCCGGTGGTCGTCGCGGTGACCGGCGCGGAGCGCGCGCCCTCGGTCCCCGCCGCGTCCCGCGCGGCGACGGTGTAGGTGTGGGTGGAACCGGGCGCCGGCGAGGTGTCGGTCCAGGTGGTGCCGGAGACCACGGCGACCCGGCTGCCGCCCCGGTGGACGGCGTATCCGGCGGCGCCCCCGACCGCGTTCCAGCGCAGGACGATCGAGGTGTCGGAGGCGGCCTGCGCGCTCAGCCCGCCGGGCGCGGGCAGGGTGCCGGGCCCCGGCCCGGTGCCGCCCCCGGTGAGCCCGAAGAACTCGCTGATCCACCGGCTGGAGCAGATCGAGTCGATGAAGTGGGCCGTGCCGGTGCTCCCGCACTGGTCGGGCCCGGTGCCCGGGTCGACGGGGGTGCCGTGGCCGATGGACGGCACCCGGTCGACCTCCACCACCACCCGGCCCCCGGCGTCCGTGTACTGCTCACGCCGGGTGCCGTTGGTCCCGATGGTGTCCGACCGGTCCGGCGTCTGGTCCGTCCCGTGCACGGCCGTCCACTGGTCCCTGAGCTCCGCGGCGTTCAGCGGGGCGACGGTGGTGTCGTTGTCGCCGTGCCAGACGGCGACCCTCGGCCACGGCCCGCCGTAGGACGGATACGCGTCGCGCACCCGCTGCGCCCACACCGCGGGCGTGCGGTCCGTGCCCGGGTTCATGCACAGGTACGGACCGCTGTCCGCGGTGCAGTCGTGCGGGATCCCGGCGACGACCGCGCCGGCCTCGAAGACGTCCGGGTAGGCGGCGAGCATCACCGAGGTCATCGCGCCCCCGGCCGACAGGCCGGTCACAAAGGTGCGCGAGGGGTCGGCGCCCCAGGCGCTCTCCGCGTGGGCGACCATCTGGCGGACGGACGCCGCCTCGCCCTGGCCGCGCCGGTTGTCCGTCGTCTGGAACCAGTTGAAGCAGCTGTTGAGGTTGTTCGACGAGGTGGTCCCGGCGAACACCACCAGGAAACCGTGGCGGTCGGCGAACGCGGTGAGCCCGGAGTTGTCCGCGTAGACCTGGGCGCTCTGCGTACAGCCGTGCAGGGCCACGACGACGGCGGGGGAGGGCGCGAGCGACGCCGGCCGGTAGACGTACATCTGGAGCGCGCCCGGGTTGGCGCCGAAGGCGGTCACCCGCTCCAGCGTCACGGCCGCCTGCGCGGGCGCCACGGGCGTGAACCACAGGCCGCCCAGCAGGACGGCGAGGACGGCGAGCAGCCGGCTCACCGTCCGCCGCGCCGGGCGGGCGCTTTCCCTCCGGTACTCGTGCACAGACATCCGAACCTCCGCGGGTCACTGAGATGCCGGTCACAGTAGGAAGGGACCGCCGGGCCCAGAAATGGGACGGCGGCCCATAGCGTGGGCCGCCGACGGCGTGTCACACACCCTTGCGCGATGCGGAGTCGGACTGCTACGGCATGTCGCGAAAACAGCTCCGGGCCGGACGCGGCACCGGTGACGGTCAGCCCGGCGAGGCGGGGGCCTCGGAGCCGGGCGCCGGCGCGTCGGAGCCCGCGGCCGGGCCCGACTGCTCGCCCGGCGGCGCCTCGGACGCCGGGGGCGGCTCCTCCGGCGCGGGGCTCTGCGGGGACTCCCCGGGCGGGGGCTCCGTCGCCGGGTCGGACGCCGGCCCGGACTCGTCGCCGGGACAGGCGGGACCGCCGCCGGGCGGACAGGAGGTGCCGGGCTCGGTGGTGCCGTCCGACGGCGTACGCGTGGACGGCGAGGGGGAGGTGCGCTCGGGAGGCTCGGTCTTCTTGTCGTGCTTGCCGGTGTCACCGGCCGGACGGGCGATCCACTCGCCGGTCTTCGGGTCGTACAGCACGAACGTCTCCACGTCGCGCGGGGCGGGCGTCACCACCACGACCTGCGAGGCGCGGTACCCGGGCCACGGTGTGCCGGTCTGCTTCGGCGTGGTCTCCTGGGCGACCGGCGGACGCAGCGGATTGCCGCAGGCGCAGCGCACCCGCGGGATGCCCCGGTCGTCGACGAGCACCGCGGTGCCCGACTGGAGGACGGCCTGGTACGGCGTCGCCTTCCCGTCCCGGAATCCGTGGTTGGTGACCCGGGTGTCCATCCGGAGCTGAACCGGCGTCAGGGAGCGCAGATACGCGGGCACCTGGCCCGGGGAGATGTCCTGGGCGCCGGCGAACGCCTCGTTCTTCGACGCGTCCGCCCCGAGCGACCGGATCTGCTGCTCGACGTCACAGCTCGCGACGTCGCGGGTGCCGCCGTACAGGCCGGGCGTGGCACCGCCCACGGCGCGCGTGACGTTGGTGCCGGACGCGCTCGGAGCCGGCTTCGACGTGCTGGGCGCGGGCGCCGGCGACGTGTCCCGCGCGGTCGACCCGGTGAACGGATCGGGGCCGTCGGCGCTGGCGGCCTGGAGGAAGACCTCGCCCTCGGCGCTGCCGGAACCGCTGCCGCCGGGCCGGGTCAGCACCACCGTCACCACCACCGCCGCGACGACCAGCAGCGAGACGGCCGCGATCCTCGGCGCCGACCGCCACCACGGCCGCTGCGGACCGCCCGGGCCCCCGGCGTCCCCCGGCGGCCCCTCGTGCGCGCCACCGCTGCCGCCGGTCCCGCCGGGACCGCTCGGCGGTCCCGGCGGGGGACCGCCGGGGCCGGGGCCCTCCCCGGAACCGGACGGGGGCCCGCCGGAACCCGGCGCGGATCCTCCGGACGGGCCGGACGGCGGACCTCCGGCGCCCGGCCGGGACGGCCCGGAGAGCGGACCCGACGGCGGGCCCGCGGGACGTCCGGATGACGGCGGTTCGATGCTCATGGGCACTACCTCCCAGGGGCGGCGGAGCGGGGGAGACGGAACTCCCCGCCGGGCCGCGCACCGTGTTTCATTGTGTGCCCGCCCTCCGTGGGGCCCGCAAGCGGACGCGGTCGGCCCACCCGGGGAGCGGGCCCCGTCCGCCCTGCTTAGCGTGTCCGTGTGAGTCAGCACGCAACGGCCGAGCCGGCCCGTACCCCTGCGGCCCACGGCTGGCCGCAGGCCCTCGCCGCCGTCCTCGCCGGCTATCTGGCCATGATCGTCACCGCGGTGCTCGGGCTGTGGGCGTCCGGCGCCACCGGACTGCCCGACGGCGCCTTCCCCCAGGTCGTGGCCGCCGTCGTCGTCCTCGCCGTCGGCGGCTCCGTCGAGGTCGCGGGCGACGCGGGCGAGATCGCCCGGTCCGACGCCGCGCTCGACGCCCTGCCGCTCTCCGTGACCGTGGTCGGCGCCCTCGTGGCCGCCGCGCTGTTCCTGCGCCCGCTGCGCCGCCGCGCGGTGGCCGGCGCCCCCGAACTCGCGGGCTGGGCCCTGCGCATCGCCGTGCTGTGGCTGGTCTGCCTGGGCGTGCTCGCCGCCGTCGCGCGGCACACCTTCACCATCGAGTTCGACGACCCCACCGGCGGCCTGATCGGCGACGTGTTCGGCGCGACACCGCGCGTCGGCTTCCGCACCGAGGTGCCCCAGACGCTCGTCATCGGCCTGCTGTGGCTGGCGGGCGTCCTCGCGCTCGCCCTGCTGGTCTCCCGGGGCGCACCCCTGCCACCGCGGCTGCTGCGCTTCCAGGAGGCCGTCCGCCCCGCCGCGTACGCGATGGTCGCGCTGCTGCTGGCGACCCTGGCCATCGGCGTCGTCATCGGCATCGTCGTCGCCGCCACCCGAGGGCACGCCGCCGAGACCCTCGCGGTGATCCTGCTCGGGCTGCCCAACCTGATGTGGCTCGCGCTGACCGTGGGCCTCGGCACCGGCTGGGAGGGCACCGTGAAGGGGCCCTTCGGCCTCCCGATGCCGCAGCTCCTGGACGAGGTGCTGCGCACCGGTGACCTCGCCACCCTCGACCTCGGCGCGCTGACCGAGCGCGACGCCCGCGCCTGGTGGCTGCTGGTGGTGGCCGCCCTCCTGGTGTTCGGCGCCGCCTTCCTCATGGCCGTGCGCTCGTCCGCCCGGGTGCGGCCCTGGCAGCACGCGCTGCGCATGGCCGTCGCCCTCGCGCTCACCCTGACGGCGGTGTCCCTGCTCGCCCGGGTCTCCGCGCACTTCGGGCTCTCCCTCCTCGGCATCGGCGACCTCGGCGGCGACCTCGGGGGAGAGGTGTCGCTGCGGCCCATGCTCTGGCAGGCGTTCCTGCTGGGCGCCGGATGGGGGCTGGTGTCCGGCTTCCTCTGCGGTCTGCTGGCGACCCGCTTCCGCCACCACGGCGAGGCGCCCCCGGCCCCGCGGCCCTGACCACCGGCCCGCCGGGGCTACGGGCCCCGGAAGACCGGCCGCGCCCAGGCGGGCGGATCCGGCGGGGGCCCGGGCGCCCCCTCGGGCGCGGGCCCGCCGTCCACCCGGGTCGCCGTCCGCACCACCGGGCGGCCGCTCCCCGCCGCGCGCAGGGCGGCGACGAAGCGTCCGCACGAGTCGAAGCGGGACTCCGGGCTCTTCGCCAGCGCCCGCTCCATCACCGTGTCGACCGCCGCCGGCAGGTCGGAGCGCTGCGAGGTCAGCGCCGGCGCCGGATCGTACTGGTGGGCCCAGAGCAGGGCCATGTCGTCGTCGCGGCGGAACGGCGGGCCGCCGGTCAGGGTCTCGAAGACCACGCACCCCATGCTGTAGACGTCGCACCGCCCGTCGACGGGGCGGCCCGAGATCTGCTCGGGCGCCACGTAGTCCAGCGTCCCGACGAACTGGCCGACCGTGGTGAACCCGGTGAGCGAGAGGGACTTCTTGGTGAGGCCGAAGTCCGTCAGGTACACGTGCTCGGGATGGTCGCTGTCGGTGCCCTCCGCGACGAGGATGTTGCCGGGCTTCACATCGCGGTGCACCAGGTCGTGCGCGTGGGCGGCGTCCAGCGCGGAGGCCACCTGGGCGGCGATGCGGCAGGCGGTGGCGAAGGGCAGCGGACCGCGGCGGTCCAGCAGCACGCGCAGGTCCTGGCCGGCGACGTACCGCATGGCGATGTAGAGCAGCCCCTCCGTCTCGCCGGCCTCGAAGACCGGCACGATGTGCGGATGGTCGATGGAGGCCGCCACTCGTGACTCGTGGGTGAAGCGCTTGCGGAAGGTGTCGTTGCGCGCCAGCTCCGGGGCGAGCAGCTTGAGTGCGACAGTGCGGTCGAGGCGCAGGTCGCGCGCCCGGTAGACGACGGCCATGCCGCCGCGCCCGATCTCCCGCTCGACGAGGTAGTCGGCGACCTGCTTCCCGACCAGCTCCGAGGGGCGGCCCCCCGGGAGCGAGCTGTCCGGCGGCATCAGTCCTCACCCTGCCGCACCGGCCCGCCCCGCCCGTCCACGACCTGGGTGGGCGGCGGCACGTCCGTGTCGGGGGTCGGGGTTTCCCGGTCGGGGACGACGCGGGTGGGTGGGGGTGGGTCGGTGTCGGGGGTCGGGGTTTCCCGGTCGGGGACGACGCGGGTGGGTGGGGGTGGGTCGGTGTCGGGGGTCGGGGTTTCCCGGTCGGGGACGACGCGGGTGGGTGGGGGTGCGTCGGTGTCCGGGGGTGGGGCCTCCCGGTCGGGGACGACGCGGGTGGGCGGCGGGGGGTCCTCGACGGCGGCGGGCCGGGGGCCGTCCGGCGGGCGGGGCGGGTCGGCGCCGGTGACCCGGGTCAGGTCCGCCGGGCCCGCCGCGCCGGGTGCCGCCGGTGCGGCGGGGGCACGGCCGGGCTGCACGGCGGGCTCCGCCGACGCGGCGAGCGTCGACAGCCGCCGCCCGTCGCAGTGCACCCACCGCTCGTGCTCGGCGTCGTACAGCCACACCGACTCGCCGTCGACGACCATCCCCACCTTCAGGCCGCGCGTCCGCAGCCGGAACGTCTCGCCGTCGAGGCTCCCGTCCGCGAGCTCCCCGGCGGCGCGCCGGTAGCGGCCGAGCGCCTCCTCGGCCCGCGCCAGCAGCGGCCGGGGGTCGGCGGTGCGGGCCGCCGGCTGTCCGGCGGCCGGCGGGTCCGCCGGGACCGAGACCAGCAGCCGGCCGTCCACCCAGGCCGACCAGCCGTTGACGCACAGCACCTGCGCCCAGTCGCCCCGGCGCTCCAGCAGCTGCACGGGCAGCAGCGGGTCCAGCGGGACCGTGGGCCGGGACGTGTCCGGGCCCTCCCAGGCCGGGAGTCCGGCCCGGGGGACGACATGCGTGGGGGCGAAGTCCCAGCTCGTCACAGGCGCCTACTTTCGCATGATCGCCGGTTCGTGCCGCCGCAGCAGCCGGGACACCAGGAAGCCGAAAAGGACCGAGAGCACCACCAGCATCCCCATGTCCAGCAGCCACACGGCCGCGGAGTGCTCGAAGAGGGCGTCGTCCGTCAGGTCGCCCGGCACGATCCGGCCCAGCCCGATCGTGCCCGCCATCGCCCCCAGCGCCCACCGGGACGGCACGAACCACGCGAGCTGCTCGATCACCGCGACGCCGTCCAGCTTCAGCAGCGCGCCGCAGAAGACGACCTGGACGATCGCGAGGAGCACCAGCAGCGGCATGGTGACCTCCTCCTTGCGCACCAGGGCCGACACCAGCAGGCCGAGCATCATCGCGGTGAACGCCAGCAGCGCCACCGCGAGGGTGATCTCCACCAGCGGGGGCAGCAGGACGCCCTCGCCGCCCGGGGCGCCCAGATCGACACCGGCGAGTGCCACCAGGGTCAGCACGACCGCCTGGAGCACCGTGATCGTGCCCAGCACCACGACCTTCGACATCAGATAGGCGGATCTGGACAGGCCGACGGCTCTCTCCCGCTGGTAGATGACGCGTTCCTTGACCAGCTCCCGCACCGCGTTCGCCGCGCCCGTGAGGACACCGCCGACACACAGGATGAGCAGCGCGTTCATCGCCGTCTCCCGGTCGAGGGTGCTGCCGGCGAGGGCGCGGGCCATCGCCCCCATCACGAAGGGCAGCGCGATCATGATGGCGAGGAACGTCCGGTCGGCGCTCAGCGCGGCGGTGTACCGGCGCACCAGGGTGCGCAGTTGCGCTCCCCAGCTCTGCGCCTTCGGCGGCGGCGCGACGGGCCCGGCCCGGCCGGCGTCCTCGTGCGGCGGCTGCCGGGTCGCCCCGGCGATGTACCGCTCGTGGAACGGCGACGCGCGGTACGTCCCGGCCCAGTCGCGGTCCTTGTCGTTCTCGAACGCCTCGAACGCCTCGGGCCACTGCTCGAAGCCGAAGAAGGCCAGCGCGTCGTCCGGGGGACCGTAGTAGGCGATCCGCCCGCCCGGCGCCAGCATCAGCAGCCGGTCGCAGACGTCGAGGCTCAGCACGCTGTGGGTGACGACGACCACCGTGCGCCCGTCGTCGGCGAGACCGCGCAGCATGTGCATCACGGAGCGGTCCATGCCCGGGTCCAGGCCCGAGGTCGGCTCGTCCAGGAACAGCAGCGACGGTTTGGTCAGCAGTTCCAGCGCCACGCTGACGCGTTTGCGCTGACCGCCGGAGAGGCTGTGGATCGGCTGGTCGGCCCGCTGTTCCAGGCCGAGTTCGCGGATCACCTCCGCCACCCTCTCCCGGCGCTCCTCGCGCGCGGTGTCCTGCGGGAAGCGCAGTTCGGCCGCGTAGCCGAGGGCCCGGCGCACGGTGAGCTGGGCGTGCAGGATGTCGTCCTGGGGGACCAGGCCGATGCGCTGGCGCAGCTCCGCGTAGTCCCGGTAGAGGTCGCGGCCGTCGTACAGCACCGTGCCCTCGTCGGCGGGCCGCAGCCCCGTCAGGGAGTTGAGCAGCGTGGACTTGCCCGCGCCGCTCGGACCGACGACGGCGAGCAGGCACTTCTCGCCGACGGGGAACGACACGTGGTCCAGCAGGGTGCGCCGGCCCTTGTCCACGGAGACGGCCAGGCCCTGCACGTCGAGGGAGACCTCGCCGGTGTCGACGAACTCCTGGAGCTCGTCGCCGACCAGGCAGAACGCCGAGTGCCCGATGCCCACGATGTCGCCCTGCCCGAGCGGGGCGACATCCACGGGGCGGCCGTTGAGGTAGGTGCCGTTGTGGCTGCCGAGGTCGGCGATCTCGTAGCCGCCGGCGTCGAGGGAGCGCAGTTCGGCATGGTGGCGCGAGACGATCAGGTCGTCGACGACGAGGTCGTTGTCGGGCGAGCGGCCGATCCGCACCGTGCGCGCGGGCAGCGGCCGGACGCTGGTGGGCTGCCGGAAGGTGCCGGTGGCGGCGGGCATCGAGACCGCCGACGGCCGGGCCGGGGCGGCGGGCCGCGGGGGAGCGCGGCCGACGAGGGTGGCACGTGGTCCGTCCGCGGGGTTCCCGAAGCGGATGACGCTGCCGGGGCCGATGTCCCAGGTGCGCACGCGGTGCCCTTCGGCGTAGGTGCCGTTGGTGCTGTCCTCGTCGTGCACCGTCCAGTGGCCGTCCTCGGCGTGCAGCACCGCGTGGTGCCAGGAGACCCGCGCGTCGTCGATCACGATGTCGCTGAGGGGATCGCGGCCGACGTGGTAGTCCCGGCTCGGACTCACGAGCGTGGAGCCTTGATCGGTCTCCACGAGGAGTTCGGGCGCCGTCGGCATGGGAGGCCGCTCTGCCATGTCCGAATTCTAACGATCCGGGAGGTCCGTCGCCCGACGGCCGATCCCCGGTGGCGGGGGTCGCGCAGGTCAGGCGGCACGGCGGGCGATTGGGCCGACCGGGCGCGGGCCGTGCGGGTTGCGGGGCGGGCGGAGCCGGGTCATCCTCGTGGTGACCCAGAAGCGACAAGTGCTCACTCTTCGTACTCGGGGACCATCCACGAATGAAGGGCCGTCGCGGTGAGGAGCCACGGTCATGAACGTCCCGGTTTCCGCGTGTCACTACACCATCGAAGTACCCGCCACACCTGAACGCGTGCCGCAGATCCGGCGCATCGTCGCCGCGCATCTGCGCCACTGGAACCTCGCGTCGCAGGTCGCCCCCGTCTGCGGGGCCCTGGACGAGCTCGTCGGCAACGTCGTCCGGCATGTCGAGGGCGACAAGACGTGCGTCGTCGAACTGCGCTGGACGGGCAGCCGGCTCAGCGCCTCCGTCGCGGACCGCGACCGGCGTCTGCCGCCGCTGCGCACCTCGGTGCCCAGCCGGGGCGGTCTCGCCAAGGTCGCGAAGCTGAGCGACAGTTGGGGCACCTGCGGCACCGACGACGGCAAGGTGATCTGGTTCACCAGGCGGGTGAAGCAGTCCGAGCGGATCGGGCGCGGACAGCGCGCGCCGAGGGTGCCCGCCGTCGAGTTCCGCCCGCTGCCCGCGGCGCTGGCCGCCGGCCCGCCGGCCGATCCGGCCCGCGCGGGGGCCCGGCCACTTAACCCGGCGGGGCCCGCCCACCGCCGGGGCCCCGCGTCCGCACCCCCGGCGCCGCCCCCGTCCCCCCCGGGACGGGGGCGGCGCCGGAGGTGTCCCGTGATGCCGTGCGGGGCGGCCGGGCCCGGCGCGCGCGGGGGCGGGGGCCGGCCGCCGTGGGGTGTCACGCGGCGCTCCTGTCGGGCCGCTCGGCGGGATGCAGCCCGGCCACCAGGCGGAAGAAGTCCGCCTCGTTGCCCGCGAGTCCGACGGCGCCGAGGGCGGCGTCGGCCTCCGCCATCGGCGCCGCCAGCATCGGCAGTGCCTGCGGGGCGGCCCGCGGATCGGCGAGTGCGGCTCTGGCGGTCTGGAGCAGACGCAGATACGCCTGCGCGGCGGCGCGTTCCGGTTCGTTCATCTCGCTCTTCCCCTCGTGAAGGTGTCGGACCGTCAAGCATCTCGCGCGCCTCTGACAACGCGCGGGAGCCGGGAGGGAAAGCGGCCGGCGGCCCGCCCCCGAGGGCGGGCCGCCGGCTGGTGCGACGAGCGGGGGAGCGCCCGAAGGCGCGCCCGGCTAGAAGACGCTGACGCCGTAGGCGCTGAGCGCCTCGGTGACAGGCTGGAAGAACGTGGTGCCGCCGGAGGAGCAGTTGCCGCTGCCGCCCGAGGTCAGGCCGAGCGCGGTGGTGCCGGAGAACAGCGGGCCGCCGCTGTCGCCGGGCTCGGCGCAGACGTTGGTCTGGATCATGCCGTAGACGACGTCGCCGCCGCCGTAGTTGACGGTCGCGTTGAGGCCGGTGACGGTGCCGCCGTGCAGGCCCGTGGTCGAACCGCTGCGCTGGACCGACTGCCCGACACGGGCGTTGCCCGCGGTGGTGATGTCCCGGTAGCTGCCGTTGTAGAGGTAGACCCGGCCGTCGGCGGCCGAGGCGTTGGCGTGGCGGATCAGGCCGTAGTCGTTCGTGGGGAAGCTCGATCCGGTCCGGGTGCCGAGGAGGGTGGTGGACGAGGAGTTGGTGTACCAGGTGCTGCCGATCGCGGTGCAGTGACCGGCGGTGAGGGCGTAGTAGGTGCTGCCGCTGCGGACGTTGAAGCCGAGCGAACAGCGGCCGCCGCCCGCGTAGATGGCCTGGCCGCCGGCGATGAGCTTGTTGAAGGTGCCCTCGGTCCGCTTGATCGTGAGGTCGCCCGCGCGGTCGCCGGCCTCCTTCTTGATCGTCGCGATCTCCGCGGCGGAGACGGTCGAGTCCACCGTCACGACGACCTTGCCGGTCGCCTGGTCGGTGTACCACGCGGTGCCCGCCACGTCGGCGTCGAGGACCGCCTCACCCGCCTGGGCGAGCTGCGCGACGGTGGCCTTCTGGGGGGCTGCCTCGGCCATGGCCGAGGGGGCTGCAAGCGCGGAGGCGGCCACGAGTGCGGACGCGACGGCGATCAGCCGGGCGCCTCTGGTCATACCGCCGAGGGGGGACATGCGCTTGATCTTCACTGCATCCTCCGTGGGGGATCGGGGCCCGTTGGGTGGGCGGGCCCGTGGAAGAGCGAGAGACGGACGGCCGGCGAAGGGTTGGTGCCGGTCATGAGCCTGTCAATCGCGACACCGTGAATCCTGGGGTGCGACAGGAGTCGCGACAAGATCGCCTTTCGGCCGCGCTACGCGCGTCCGCCCCTCGCGGCCGTGGACGCGTGTCACCGCGGGGGGTGCGGCGGCGGGGTGCGCCCGGCCGGAGGGAGGGGTGGCGCGCCGGGCAAAGAAAGAGCAAAAGCAACGGACCGTTTGCTGAGCGTCCGTCAGCTCGATGGTTGGGGAATGGACCACTCCGGTCTCGCGCGGGTGCCGTGGGGCACCGTGCGGCGGGGTGCCGTTCGGCGGGCTGATCAGGAACGCCTCGTTCCGCAACGGGTCCGCGGGCCCGTCCGGAGCACCCCCGTGCGCGGGGCTCCCGGCCGGCCGCGCCGCCGCGGCCCACCCGGCCCGCCCGGCGGTGGCGTCCGCACACACCGGCCCCGCCCCGTGGGCCCGCTCCCACCGGCCGTGCCCCCGGGGCGGCGCCCGGGGCGCCGCCCCGGACATCCGCGGCCCCGGCCCCCGTCCGGCACCCAAATGCCGCGATCGCTCCCGTTCGCCCGGTGCCCGGCGGTGTCCTGATCCCGACCGTCGTACCGTGAGCGCATGTGCTGGAGTGCTACGGCCGACCTCGCGGCCGGCACCGTGATCACCGCCGCCGGTCTCGCCTCCACCGCCGTCACCCTGCGCCGGGGCCGCCCCCGGGAGCTGCCGCTCGCCGCCCTCCCCCTGCTGCTCGGCGCCCACCAGATCGTCGAGGCCGCACTCTGGCACCGGGGCGGCGGCAGCGGCCCCTGGACCACCGCCTGGGCCGTGATCGCCCTGCCCCTGCTCGCCGTCTGGATCCCCTTCGGCACCCTGCTCGCCTCACCCGCCCGCGTCCGCCCCCGGCTGGCCGTGCCCGCGGCCGCGGGAGCCGTGACGGCCGCCGTCCTCACCCATGTGCTCGCCACCACCGAGGTGAGCGCCGACATCCGCGAGCACACCGTCGGATACGGCATCGGCGTCCCCTGGCCGGCCCTGGTGCTGGGCGGCTACCTGCTCGCCACCGTCGGCTCGCTGCTGCTCGCCGACGACACCCGGCTGCGGCTGCTCGGCGCGCTCGCGGGCGCCGGGGCGCTCGTC
This sequence comes from Streptomyces zhihengii, assembly GCF_016919245.1. Lineage (NCBI taxonomy): Bacteria > Bacillati > Actinomycetota > Actinomycetes > Kitasatosporales > Streptomycetaceae > Streptomyces > Streptomyces zhihengii. Next base: position 859,214 of record NZ_JAFEJA010000002.1, read on the forward strand.
AGCGCCCTGCTGTGGCGCACCGCGTTCGTGTCCACCTGGTGCGCGGTCGCGGCCGTCGCCTCCCTCGTCCTCCTCTCCTGGAGCCTGCGGCCGGCCGACCGGGGCCGCCCCGACCGGGCGGCCGGCCTCCGCGGCGCGGGTTCCCGGGACCCCGGCCCCCGCGACCGTGCGTGACCCCGGGTTCAGTGACCGTGCACGACCCCGGCCCCCGCGACCGTGCGTGACCCCGGGTTCAGTGACCGTGCACGACCCCGGGCCCCGGGACCGTGCATGACCCCGGCCTCAGTGACCGTGCACGACCCCGGACCCCGAGACCGTGCATGAGCCCGGTCTCCGGTGGTACCCGCAGGACGCCGGCCGCCCGCCCGGTCGCACCGGCCCGCCCGCAGGGTGAGGCTGGGAGGGCAAGGGCCCGCCCGGCGCGGGCGGCGGCGACGACGCACGAACGGAAGGCGAACCACGGTGAACACAGCACAGGAGCACGAGGAGTCGGTGGTCGTGACCCTCACCGGCTGCTCCCCGGACGACGCGGACACCGTCTTCCGCGCACTCGGCCGCTCGTACACCTCGGACCGGGCCGCGCACGAGACGCCCAAGGACACCGCGGAAGGCCACGACACCGTCTGGGCCACCACCTTCGACGTGTCCCACCCGCTGGCCGGCCCGGAGCCGGTCACGCTCGCGGCACCCGTGACGGTCGAGCTCCAGGGCGGCTACTGGGCGGTCGACCGGATGACCGAGACCCTGAACGCCAGCTTCGCCGTCCGCGAGGAGGGCATGGCGGCCGGCGACCAGGAGAAGGACGTGCAGCTCCGGCTGACCAGCGGCATCCCCACCGAACGCTTCTGAACATCCGGGGCGTCCGCCGCCGGCCCGAGCCACCACAGGAGACCCCATGCCCATCGCCACCGTCGATCCCGCCACGGGGGAGACGCTCAAGACCTTCCACGCCCTCGACGACGGCGACGTCGAGCGGCGGATCGCCGCGGCGTCCGCCGCGTACACCCACCACCGCACCACCTCCTTCGAGGAGCGGGCCGCGCTGCTGCACCGCGCGGCCGACCTGCTCGACGAGGACCGCGACGGCATCGCGCGCACCATGACCACCGAGATGGGCAAGCCCGTCACCGCCGCCCGGGCCGAGGCCGCCAAGTGCGCCAAGGCCATGCGCTGGTACGCCGGGCACGCCGCCGGGCTGCTCGCCGACGAGCACCCCGACGAGAAGGACGTACGCGACTCCGGTGCCACCCGCGCCGTCGTGCGCTACCGGCCGATCGGCGTCGTCCTCGCCGTCATGCCGTGGAACTTCCCGCTCTGGCAGGTCGTCCGCTTCGCCGCGCCCGCGCTGATGGCCGGCAACACCGGTCTCCTCAAGCACGCGTCCAACGTGCCGCAGACCGCCCTCTACCTGGAGGACCTGTTCCGCCGTGCCGGCTACCCCGAGGGCTGCTTCCAGACCCTGCTCATCGGCTCCGGCGCCGTGGAGGCGGTCCTGCGCGACCCCCGGGTCGCCGCGGCCACCCTGACCGGCAGCGAACCGGCGGGCCGCGCGGTGGCCTCGGCCGCCGGCGACGCGATCAAGAAGACCGTCCTGGAACTCGGCGGCAGCGACCCCTTCATCGTGATGCCCTCCGCCGACCTCGACCGCGCGGTCGCCACCGCGGTCACCGCCCGTGTCCAGAACAACGGCCAGTCCTGCATCGCCGCCAAGCGCTTCATCGTCCACGAGGACGTCCACGACGCGTTCCGCGACCGGTTCACCGCCGCCATGCGGGAGCTGACCGTCGGCGACCCCATGGACGAGTCCACCGACGTCGGCCCCCTCGCCACCGAGCAGGGCCGCGCCGACCTGGAGGAACTCGTCGAGGACGCCGTCGCCCACGGCGCCGAGGCCACCTGCGGCGGCCGGCGGCCCCCCGGGTTCGACCGCGGCTGGTACTACGAGCCCACCGTGCTCACCGGTGTGACGGAGGAGATGCGCATCCACCGCGAGGAGGCCTTCGGCCCCGTCGCCACCCTCTACCGGGTCACCGGCCCCGAGGAGGCCGTCGCCCTCGCCAACGACACCCCGTTCGGGCTCAGTTCCAACGCCTGGACCCGCGACCGGGCGGAACAGGAGCTGTTCTCCCGGGACATCGAGGCCGGCGGGGTGTTCTTCAACGGCATGACCGCCTCCCACCCCGCCCTGCCCTTCGGCGGCGTCAAGCGGTCCGGTTACGGGCGCGAGCTCTCCGGTCACGGCATCCGCGAGTTCTGCAACATCACCACCCTGTGGCACGGCGAGGAATAGGCGGCGCCGGGGTGCTGACACAGCGTCACGTCACAGTTCGGTACCGTGCACAACAGGCCCGCACAACCCTCGTGAGCGGCCTTCCCGTCGGGTAAGTTCCCTCTGTGCGCGGCGAGTTGATCAGCCCGTCGCGCCCGGGGGAGACGGGGGAGCCCGATGGGCGGGAGACTGCACGGCCAGCAGACGCTGCACGAGGACTTCGTGCCCCGGCTCGTCGGACTCCACCACACCGGCAACTACCAGGTCCCCCTGGCCTTCCCCGCGGGCGCCCCGGTCGTCGAGATCGTCGGCGGCCGCGGCAGCGGCCGGACCGCGCTGATCGACGCCGTCCACGACGCCTACAGCGGCCGCGTCCCGCTGGCCCGGGTCGACCTCGACGCGCCCGGCTTCGGCGAACCGGGCGTCGCCGACCTGGCCGACGAGGACGCCCCCAACGCCTCCCGCCTCACCCACCTCCTGTACGTGCTGGCGTACCGGCTCGGCCTGGACGTACGCCACTTCGGCAAGGCGCTCGCCTTCCCCCGGCTCTCCCTCGGGCTGCTGGTGGTGACCGCGTGGCGCCCGGCGAACACCGGTGAGCGCGACGTACGGCCGCCGGACCTGCGCCGTGCCGAGGCCGACCTGCGCACCCTCGTCACCGCCGAGGACCCGGACCTGCGCCGCCGCCGCGAGAGCCTCGGCCGCTGGTTCGACCTCGTGACCGCCAACCTCCCGCAGGTGCTCTCCGCCGTACCGGGCCTCGACGCCCTCGCCGGCATCGTCCTCGACGCCGCCCGCCAGCAGCTCCTGCGCGGCGAGCCCGACAAGGGCGCCCTCGCCTGGTGGGGCGCGCGGCTGCACGGATCCCAGGGCTACCAGGGCGACTCGCTCCAGCGGCTGTTCCAGTTCGTCCGCGTCTTCCGGCGCCTCGACGACCGGCGGCGGACCGCCGAGGAGCACCTGGTCGCCGCCCTCCTCGACGACATCGACGCGTGCTACGGCCGGCTGCGGCGGCTCAACCGCAAACCGCGCCCGCTGCTCCTGGTGGACAACGCCCACACCCCGACCGGTCGCGCCTTCCTCGGTCTGCTGGAGAGGAGCTGGGCCCCCGGGACCGGCCCGGTCACCCGGCCCGTCGTCCTCGCCACCCGGCTCGGCCGGGGCGCGGCGCACCCGCCGCTCACGGACGCCGCGGGCGCCCTGCCGGACGCCGGGCCCCTCGTGCTGAGCATCCCCGCCGTGGAGAGCGGCCACATCGCCGAGATGCTCAGCGCCGTGGACTACCCCGACCACCTGCCCCGGCTGGTGGCCCGCTGGAGCGGCGGCCGTGCCGCCAGCGCGCGGACCCTCGCCGACACCGCCGTCCGCGGCGTCCGGGAGACCGGGAGCCTCGCCACGGCGGACCTCCTCGACGCCGCCGCCCCCGACCTGCTCGCCAGGCTGCTGCCCGACCCGGTCATGCGGGAGCGGCTGGTGCTGCTCTCCGCCGCCGCCGACGCCGCGACCCGGCGCGGCCTGTGGACCTTCGCGCACCCCGAGGACCACTCCGGGGACCTCGTGGCCGCCCGCGTCCGCGAGACCGACGACTACCGGCACACCTCCTGCCTCGACGGCGACCGCGCCCTCGACCTGGTGCTGCGCCACCGGTTCGCCGCCACCACGACCCACGAGCGCTGGCGCGACACCCAGTTGCGGCTGCGCTCCCTGTGCGATCCGCGCGGCGACACCTACCTCCACCACACCCTCGCCGTCGGCCGCACCGAGGAGGTCGTCTGCGCGCTGCACCACCGCTTCACCACCACCGCCCCCGCCCACTGGCTGACCACCCTCAACACCGTCTGCTCCGCGCCCCGCCCCCGGCCGGGCTACGAGCCGCCGGCCCCCGGCGCGCCCCTGTCCTGCACCGCCTGCGGCAGCGACGAGCCCAGCCCGCAGCACGAGGCCGTCGCCAGTCTCGTCCCCCTGCTGTGGCGGCTGTCCGACCCGCTGACCCTCGCACCCCGCGAGGACGAACTGACCACCGTCCGCATCGCGCTGGAGACGCTGTACGGCAACAGGGCCGCGCACGCCGCCTACCGCGAGGCGTCCGCCGCCTGGCCGGCCCGTCTGCGGGCCGGGGACCAGGCCCCCGACCTGCCCGTCCCGGAAGGGGTTCCGTCATGACGTCGTTCCTCCGCAGACTCCCCGGCGGTCCGCTCACCAAGGCGGTCGCCCTCCTCGGCGCCCTCGTCGTGCTGGGCGGCGCGGCCTGGATCGCGTACGCCGTCCTCGGCCCCGACCCCGCCTGCGGGCAGGGCATCGAGGAACGCGGCCCGGACGGCCGCAAGGAGTGCACCGGGGTCACCGACGGAAGCTTCGTGTTCGCCGACAACCTCGCCGCCGTCAGCGCCCGCATCAAGGCCGAGAACGAACGCGTCCGCGACGAGCCCCATGTCTCCGTCGCCGTGATGCTCCCCATGACGGCCGCCCAGCCCTTCGAGCAGCGCAAGACCCTGCACGAGGTCCAGGGCGCCTACCTCGCCCAGTACCGGGCCAACCACGACTCCAACAGCAAGAAGCCCGCGATCCGGCTGCTGCTCGCCAACCCGGGCCGCAACCACGACCACTGGCGCGCCGTCGCCGAGCAGCTCGGCGACATGTCCGAGTCCGGCAAGGACAACCTGCGGGCCGTCATCGGCTTCGACGTCTCCACCGCGACCACCCAGGCGGCCATCGCCTACCTCACCCGGGAACGCGGCATCCCCGTCGTCGGCGGGCCCATCACCGCCGACGACCTCGGCAACAGCGCCGCCCGGCCGGACGCCTACCCCGGCCTCGCCCGGGTGGTGCCCACCACCACCGACCAGGCCCGCGCCCTGTCCCACTTCAACAAGGACATCGACCCGAAGCACACCCTCGTCGTCGAGGACATCCGCACCGGGGACAACTACGTCGACGCCCTCAAGCGGGCCTTCGCCGAACGGACCGCGGGATCGCCGAGGGCCCCCGAGCAGTACCGCGCGCCCGACGAGTTCCACGAGGAGGGCACCACCGCGAACGCCTTCGACCAGATGGTCGACACCATCTGCACCTCGCCCGCCCGGGTCATCTACTTCGCCGGACGCCCCGTCCAGCTGCGGCAGTTCGTCAACGAACTCGGCAACCGGGGCTGCACCGAGAAGAAGTACACCGTCATCACCGGCTCCGGCGCCTCCACCCTCTCCTCCGACGACCTCCTCGACTGGGACGCCTTCCGCAAGGGCGTCACCCTCCAGTACGCGGCCGTCGCCCACCCCGACGCCTGGACGAGCCGCGGGGCCCCCGCCACCGGCGGCTCGGCCGCCGCGTACCGCACCCTCGCCGACCTGGCCGCGGGCGAGGAGGCCGGCGACATCGGCGAGGTGGAGCTCACCGACTCCCGGACCATCACCTTCTACGACGCGGGCCTCACCGCGATCACGGCCATCCGGATGCGCGACGACAGCGACCCCGTCATCCCCGCCCTCGGCCGGATCGGCGACGCCTGGCTGCGGCTGCACGGCATGGGCAAGGTCGAGGGCGCCAGCGGCTGGATCTGCCTCGACAACTACGGGAACCCCTACAACAAGGCCGTCTCGGTCGTGGAGCTGTCCCCCGACGCCCCCGGCCGCATCCGCTTCGTCGGCCTCGCCTGGCCGACGGGCAGACCCACACCGGCGGACTGCACGGCGAGCCGGACCTGAGGGGCCGGCAGGTGAGCGCCGCCGGCCGCGGCGGTGGTCCGGGTGGCCCGGGCGTCTTCGGTGGCCCCGGCGTCCCGGGCGTCTTCGGTGGTGGCGGTGGTGGCGGGGTGGTCGGTGTCCTCGGCCCGCGACGGCTCGTTGGTCCGGCATGAGCGTCATGGAGCGGATGATCGAGGACACCGCGTACGCGTACGGACTGTCCCTGCCCACCGTCAGGAAGCTGCTCGGGCTGTGCGAGGGGCTGCGCGCCGAGCACGGGGACGCGTGGACCCACCGCGACCTGGCCGTCCTCGTGGAACGGGCCGTGCTGGACCTGGAGCCGTGGGCACTGGAGTGGCTGGAGGCATCCCACGGGGACCGCTGAGCCGGCGCCCGCGCACAGGGGGCCCGGCACACCCCGGTCCGGGCCGTGCCCGCGAGGGGCGCGGCCCGGACCGGGTGGCGGCTCAGACGTTGGGCACCTTCAGCTTGTCCCAGCTCGTCTTGCCGGGGATGCCGTCCGCGTCGCTGCCCGAGTAGCCCAGCTTGCGCTGCCAGGCCGCGTAGGACTTGCGGTCGGCCTCCGACCAGGACGGCCCCGGCCCGACCTCGTAGCGGCCGCAGCCCTCGGCCACCAGCCGCTTGCCCATCGCCGTGACGACGGCGCTGCGTCTGCCCGCCTGGAAGAACGCCGCGCCGGGGAAGGGCTCGTAGCGCGGCGGCGCGGGCGGCGCCGGCGGGCCGTCGGGGTTGCCGCCCAGACGCTGCCGGATCCGGTCGCGCATCGCGTCCATGGTGAAGCCGCGCGGATCGACCTTGCCCGGCTGCCACTCCTTGTGGCCGATCACCGAGCGCTGCGACCAGCCGTGCGCCCGGCAGATCGCCGCGGACGCCTTCTCGATGGCCTCCAGCTGAGCGGCCGGCCAAGGATCCTTGCCGTCACCGAGGTTGACGCACTCGAAGCCGTAGAAGTGCCGGTTCCCGTCGGTGTTGGCCTCGTTGTCCACGGGCAGCGCCGTCTCGTTGACGACCGCGCGCAGCACGTCGTCGTCGCCGAGACCGGCGTGGTTGGCCCGGCCGTTGCCGACCAGGTACACCGTGCCGTCCTTGGCGATCACGCCCTGGCACAGCGGGCCGGGCAGGCTGGAGTGCCCGTTGTAGCAGAGTTCGACGGAGCTCTGGGTGCCGGAGGTCACGGTGTGATGGATCATCACGCCGTTGACCGGGCCCCAGGGCCCCTTGTGGTTGCGGTTGTGGGTCCGCCAGCTCCGGTGCTCGACGACGCGCAGACCTTCGTCGCGCAGGGCTTTGAGTAATCTGTCGGCGGACAGAGGCGTAGCCATGGTGGTGCTCCTTTCCCGGGCCGACCGTCAGCTCTCGGACCGTCCCTGATCGTTTTGCCCGCTTTCCGGGCCCGGTGAACCGGCGTTCGCGTCCCGTTCGGCCGAGAGCGCCTCCGCCTCGGCGTCCGCCTCCGCGTCCAGTGCCTCGGCGTCCGCCGCCGGCAGCGGGGCCGCCGACGGCCCGAACGCCAGGCGCAGATCGGCGACACTGCCCTCGCCCAGCACCCAGGCCAGCGGCGCGTGACGCACCCGGACACCGTGGGGCGCCATCAGCAGCGGACGCCGTGCCGCGTCGGCGGGCCACTCCACGTCACCCGTCGCCGTACGCGCCGCGACCGTCCAGTGGTCGCCGGTGCGGTACGTCCCGCCGCGCCCGAAGTGGACGAACACCCCGTCCTCCAGCGCGATCCAGGCGCCCTCCTCGATCCGCAGGGCGCCCCCGCGGGTCCGGTCGGCGCCCCGGCCGCGCGCCGCCGGCGGCCGGTGGTCCCAGCGCCGCAGGTACGGGTGCAGCTCCGGGCGCCGGCCCACCGACGGGTGGGGCTCCTCGGACAACCGCACCCGGCGGCCCGGCAGATCGAGCTCCTCGACCCGCAGCAGCGGCAGCGGCTCACGGCGCTCCGTGTACGCGGTGTCGGTGAACTCGACCCAGTCGCCGGTGTTCAGATCGAGCTTGGCGTCGCCGCCGAGCGCTGCCACCTCCACCCAGGTGCCGTCGAGCCCGTCGACCGGGAAGGTCACCGACCCGTTCTCCCGCGACCACTTGAACGTCGCGTCGCCCGCAGCGCCGCCCTCGTGGACCTCCACCCGGTAGAGCTGGTTCTCCGGGCCCCGGTAGCGGGCCTCCGGCGGCAGCGGGCACGGGTCCTCGTCCGCGCGGTCGGGGCGCTCGGCGCGGGCCGCCATCCGGGCCGAAGGCCCCTGTGCCGCGGCCCAGGTGTCGAAGGCGGCGCGCACCTGGTCCTTCGTCGCCCCGTCGGGGAGGTCCAGCGCGTCCCCCGGCACGGGCACCACCTGCCACACCGTCTTCAGGCGCGCGGCGGTGTCCGGCAGCGCCGCGCCGAGCGCCGGCTCCCGCAGGAACGGGTCCTCGGCGGCGGTCACCGCCCGCTCCCACACCCGCAGCGCGGCCAGGTACGGGAACCGGGCGGGCAGCCGGTCGCCGGGGCGCTCCGGATCGCGGTGCGCGTGGGGCTGGTCCCAGTACGTCCAGGTCGCCTCCGGCTCCGGCGCGCCGTCCGCCGGGGCGCCGCCGTCCGCGCCGTCCTCCGGCACCGGCACCCCGGCGGCGGGGCGGCCGGCGTCGAGCAGGATGCCGTCCACGTAGTAGCGGCCGCCCCCGATCGACAGGTCGTCGAGTTCCCTGCTCCCCGCGAGGAAGCCGATCGCGAAGCCGAGCGCGTCCCGCGGGCCGCCGTGCCGCCCGATCAGGTCTCGGGCGGTGGTCCTGGCCTGGTGCAGCTGGATCGCGGCCTGCTCGTTGGCGTCCGCGTCCAGCTGGACCCGGCCCTGCTGGGCGATCACCGCCGCGTAGCTGCGTTCCGGCCGGAACGTGACACGGGAGATGTCTGCGTGCATGAGTTGGGGTCCCCCTCGGGAGGTTCGGCGGTTCGACGTCGTGTCAGGTGGCGGGGAGCCCCCGGCGCCCCGGGCACCGGGAGGCTCCCGGCGCCTCAGGTGACGGGGAAGATCCCGGCGTCCGTGCCGGCCGGGGTGTACTCGGCGAGCCGGGCCCGCAGGCTGTCCTCCCGCTGCGGTTCGTAGAGGTCGTGGAAGACGCCCATCTCGGAGCCGTCGTCCGCCCCGCGCCGGATCGCGGGCGGGCACCCGTCGGCGAGCCGGGCGTACGCGGGCGTGCCGTAGCGCTCGCTCGCGAACACCGGCCGCACGCCCGCCTCCCCGGGGCCGTCCGGGACACAGCGGTAGCGGCGCGGGGTGCGCGAGCCGGGCGGCACGTACGAGTACCGCAGACCGCCCACCCCGCGCCGGGCCACCCGCATCCGTCCCGTGAACACGCTGTTCTCGGCGATCTCCACGGCATGGGTGTGCACTTCGCCGATCACCGTCGCACGCCGGGCGTGCAGCACGGCGTGGGCCGGCGCGCAGTCCGGGGCGGACAGCGCCGCGCGCCCGTGCCCGGTCGCGTCCAGCACGCTGTCGTGGAGATGGATCGGCAGCGGATCGTGCCGGACCTCGTCCCCGACGACCTCGATCGTGCCGAGCACACTGTGCTCGATCCGCACGCACGCCGTCGTCCGCTCCAGGACCAGGCTCGCCTCGTCCGGCGAGTGCGGGGAGCACTCGGGCTCCAGCGACCAGCCCGGCACCAGCGTGCAGTGCCGCACCACCACCGCGCCCACCGGGCCGCTCACATGCAGCCCGCGGCCGGTGACCAGCAGACCGTCCAGCGTGATCCGCGGCGGCTCGGCGCCGGGCGGGCAGTCCTCCTCCCGCGCCCGGATGTTGAGGGCGTCCGGCCGGTTGCTGTACCAGTCCAGCAGCCGGACCACCGGCCGGCAGCCCTCGGCGGCACGTACCTCCAGCCGGTCCCCGGGCTCCAGCTCGAAGTCCAGCTGCTCCTGGAAGGCGCCGCTGTGGGTGATCTCGATGACGCCGTCGGGACCGCAGCGGCCCGCCCGCCGGTCCTCGCGCCACGCCTCGTAGGCGTCCATGATCTTCTGATGGGCCCGGCGCGGCCCCACCCGGTAGACCCGGGCCGCGGGCGGCGTCCCGCGCTCACGCGGGTACTCGCCGCCGCCGGTGTCCGCGGCCGACGCGTAGTGGTACGTCACCCACACGCCCTGCCGGGGCGCCGACCGCGAGCCGAACGCGATCCGGCCGAGCACCGGGTCCACGGCCACCTGACCGCGCCGCGGGCGGTAGCGCCACTGCGAGAGGTCGGCGACCACGATGTCCGCCATCGGCACCGGCTCGCCCTGGCCGTCGCGCCAGACGGTGAAGCTCTTCCCCGGCCCGTAGTAGTCGGCGAGCCGGTCCGCCAGCAGCCTGCGCCCGATGAACGCCGGCACGTTGTCCACCGTCGCGATGTGCGTCGCCGACGGCTCCGGCACCGGCAGCGTCACCAGCGGGGAGTCGTTGCCGAGGATCGAGAACGTGTACAGGCTGCGCGCCCGGTCCACGCAGTACGCGGGCGCCCGGGTCACCGCGTACGGCTTCAGCCGCCACACGAACAGGCCCGTGCCGGCCGGGGTCCACCCGCCCCGGCGGCGGGGCGAGCCCGCCCTGCGCACGTCCACCGACCGGGCGACCGAGCCGAACGGCCCGCCGGCCAGATCCAGTTCGAGACCCTGGCGGACGTCGGCCGTGCGGCCGCGCCGCGCCCGCCGCGCATCGGCCGCCGCCGTGCCCGTCCCGTACAGCCGCACCGGCTGGTGATGGGCCACCAGGCGGGAGAACTCCACGGCCCGAGCCGGCCAGTCGGCGACCTCCCGGGCGTGCTCCTCCAGCAGGTGCAGCGTGCCCTTGCGCCGCCGGTCCGCGACCGTGCGCGCCACGTCGTGGCGCGGCGCGACGGCCTCGGCCAGCCGTGCGAGCGGCTCCCCGCCGGGCCCGCCCAGGCCGTCCGTACGCACCCGCTCGTAGCCGGGCAGCGTCCGGTAGCCCACCAGATCGCCCAGGTAGGGCAGCACCCAGGGCGCCGCCGTCTCCACGAACAGGTCGTCGTACCCCTGCTCGACGCCCTCGCGGATCAGATCGGCCTGCTCGGCGATCACCGCCAGGAGCGCCCGGAGCTGTTCCCCCGTCCCGGTGTCCCGCAGCCGGTGCCACTGCGGCAGCAGCTCCGCGAGCCCGTCCGGCTCCCTGCTCATGCGGCCTTCCCTTCCTCGGTGTTCATGCGGTGACCTCCGTGAGCCGGAGGGTGTCCGGGACGCCGGGGGCGAAGAGGGCGAGCCGCGCGGGACGGATCCCGCGGAACACGAGCAGGGCACGCCCCTTCGCCAGCCGCCCGGTGTCGGTGACGTCCGGGTTGAGCCGGAGCAGCCGGGCGAGCGGGACCCCGGTGGCGCGGACCACGTCGGTGAGCGTCTCGCCCTCCTCGGCGGTGACCCGGTGCACCACCTCCTCGTACGCCGCCTGCCCGGCCGGCACGGCGGACGCCGGCCCCTGCGCCGCACGCTCCGCCGGCCCGGCGAGACCCGCCGCGCCCGCCGAGGCGGCCACCCCGTCGAACACGTCGACGTCGAGATGGCCGACCCCCGGCACCCGGTGCGCCGTCGCCAGCACGTCCGACAGCAGTGCGGGCGCCCCCAGTTCACGCTCCCCGGGCCCGAAGCGGCGCAGCAGCGCCTGCCGCAGCCGGGGCCCGACGGTGTCCCAGCCGTGGTCCGGCTCCGTGCGCACCCGCGCCGCGAGCAGCAGCAGCACCGGCTCCCGCACGTCCACCCGCACCGGCAGCCGGGAGTCCCCGTAGCGGGCGAGCGCGGACCGCAGCGACCGCAGCACCTCCGAGTCGTCCGCGAGCGGGCCGTCGTCCACCCCCGCGACCGTCACGTGCAGCACCCGCCGCCGCCCGTCGAACAGCTCCCGGGCGACCGCGCGGCCGATCCCCGCCCGTGACCGGGCGAAGTCCTCGTAGTCCCCGACCGACACCAGCCGGTCCAGCGCGGAGACCGCCGACGGCACATTGCGCCGCGTCAGCCCCGGCCCGTCCGCGTCCGCGCCGCCGGACGCGGGCAGCGGATTGGTGACCCCGGTGACCCCCAGCGGACGGGTCACCGCCTGGGTGACCCGGTGCGCCCGCACATTGGCCGCCCGGCCGGTGCCGAAGCGGTAGCGGGCCCGCACGTTCTCGCTCCCGGTCGGCAGCCGGGCGCCGTTGACGCCGTCGCCGAAGTTCACCGTGGTGTGCCCGTCCGCCGTGCCCGTCACGTACACCCGCTCCCGCGGCCCGCGGCCGGCCAGGCTGTCCACCTCGTGCCACAGCAGGCCGTCGACCCTGATCTCCAGCACCGGCGCCGCGCCGAACGCGAGGTGCGGGGAGTCCGGGCCCGGGGTCCGGTCGCCCGCGGGCAGCCAGGTCAGCGGGGACCGCCACAGCGCGAACGCCTGGTTCGGCCGGTCCGCGTCCCCGCTGCCGATCGCCTCGTCCCGGCTCTCGCCGTGCGTCGCCGCGACCACGTTGCCCAGCACCCGCACGGTGTCGCGGCGGTAGCGGTACGCCAGACGCGCGGTCAGGGACAGCCGGGTGTGCACATGGTCGCCCGGCAGCAGCGGGTCGACGACCTGGTCGACGCCGGCGACCACCACCACCTCGGTCCCGGTGACGCCCGAGCCCGAGCCCGGTTCCCCGAACACGTCGGTGCGCTCGCCGGTGACGATCAGCCGCCGCCCCGGGCGCAGCCCGTCGTACAGCTCCGCCAGTTCGACGGTGTCCCCGTGCACGTCCTCGCCCAGCGGCTCGTCGGCGAGCCGCAGCGGCAGCCCGCCCGCGTGCACCGTGGTGTCGCGGATGTTGGACAGCAGCACGTCGTGCTCGTCGAGCCACGGGTCCGCCAGCGTCAGCTCGGTGCCGCGGCCGGTGACGCCGTAGTCCGTGTACACGGCGGTGCGCACCCCCGTCACCCGGGTCGTGACGAACCGCAGCCCGGGGTCGCCCGGGACGCCGCCCGGATCGGCGACTCCCTTGCGGGGGCGCTCGATCGCCACCCAGCTCCCCACCGTGACCGAGTCCTGCACCGACTCCAGGGGCAGCACCCGCAGCCTGCCGGCGTCGGCCGTGAGGGTGGCGACGCCCACGACGACGTTGGCGGGCTCACCGCCGACGGTGTACGCGGCGGTCACCTCCACGTCGCCCTGCCGGACCTGGCGGCTCTCGCCCGGCGCCAGCCACCAGTCGGCCGGCTCCCCGCCGTTCTGCACGGCCACATGGACGCGGCCGTCCTGACCGGGCCGCGACACGAACAGGGTCCGCTCCGGGAGTCCGTCGTGCAGCCGCGCCGTGACCCCCGGCTCCTGCGAGTCCGCCGGGCGGCGGTTCAGCCAGCTCAGGTCGTGGTCCTGGCCCGAGCGGGTCAGCAGCGTCACCCGTCCCGGACCGAGGCCGAACGTCCGCTCGGACGGCAGGTTCTCCGACACCTGGACCGACGCGCCGGTCCCGGTGTGCTGGAACTCGGCCCGCTCCGGCACCCGGCCCGCCGTGTCGAACACCAGCCGCATCGTGGTCAGCGCCGATCCCACCAGCGGCCAGTCGGCCTGCCGGATCACCCGCCCCCGCTCGTCCTGCACCGGCCGCAGCGGCGCCGTCGCCCCGAAGGGCGCACTGGTCACCCGCATCGCCTGCACCTCGTCGAGCAGCGGCGCACCGCCCGGCGCCGTCCGCCGCCAGGCCGCGTACAGGCCCTCCGCGACAGCGGGGTCGAGCGCGGCGAGCACCTGCGCCCCGAGCTCGGCGCCGACCACGGGGCGGGCGCCGGAGGGCACCCGGGCCGTGCCGGGGCGCGCGGGCGGCGCCGCACGCAGCGCGGGCAGCACCGCTCCGAGCGCGCCGAGCGCCGTGTGCCCGGACGCCGCCGGTGCGGCGGGCGCCGGGGCCGGACGGGAGGGCTCCAGCTCCGCCGCCCGCTCGCGCAGTTCGCCGACGACGGCCTCCAGCCGCTCGAACCACGCGGCCGCGTCCTCGTGCGCGGCCGCCACCGCCTGCGCCTCCGCGAGCCGTTCGTGCGGCTCCGCGAGGCGTGCCGCGAACGCGGCCGGGGAGGCGATCGCGTCCAGGTCGGCGCGCAGGGGTGCGAGCACCTGGGCGTCGAAGACGTCGACGTACCGGCTGACGGGCCGCGGGTGGGGCCGCTCCGGCGCCGGGCCGCCGTCGTGCGGCCACGGCTCGTCCTCGGCGATCCACTCGCGCAGTTCGGCGACGAGTTCGCGCAGCGACGGGGGAGGGGAGGGGGGCAGCCCGACCGCCGTCACCTCGTCCTCGCGGTCCACCCGCAGCCGGACGACCGGCAGCAGCAGCCGTTGCCCGGGGGGCGGGGCCGGGTCGGCCTTCGCGCCGGCGGACGCGGCGTCGCCGAGTGCCCCGCCGGCGGAGGCGGCCGAGCCGCCGGAGTCCGTGCCGCCGGGGGTGACCGCGTCGCCGGAGGCCGCGCCGCCGGGGACGGCCACGCCCGCGGAGGCCGCGTCGCCGGAAGCCGTCCCGCCGGGGGTGACCGCGCCCGCGGAGGCCGTGCCGCCGGAAGCCGTCCCGCCGGGGACGGCCGCGCCGTCGGAGCCCGGGTCGCCCGGGCCCGGCGCGGCCGAGGCGAACACGAACAGCAGCCGGTCACCGGTGGTCAGCCCCGTCGCCGTGCCGGAGAGGTGGATCTCCGCCCGCCGGCCCAGGTCGGCGGGCGTCAGCAGGGCCGGCCGACGCCTGCGCACGGCCAGCTCGTTCCACGACGCCCGCGCCGTCAGCTCCTCGCTCGTCTCGAAGACCTGCGACTCCTCGTCCGACGTCACCGGCACGCTGTTGCTCCGCGCACCCCGCGGGATCAGCACCGGGACCTCCGCCTCCCGCGGATCACGGTCCAGCGAGTAGGCGAGATAGGTGCCGGCGGCCACCCCCGGCCGCGGCCGGTGCCCCACCAGCCGCCCCAGCAGCGCCAGCGAGCGGTGCCCGTCCGCCGTCCGCAGATACGCCTCGTCCGCGATCCGCTCCCCGTGGAAGGTCAGCAGGTCGCCGACCACCGCCCACGCGTCGAGCAGTCCGATCACCGGATCGTCCGGTGTGCGGACCGTCAGACCGCCGAGGGCCGGATACGCCGGCGAGGCCAGCCGGTCCAGCATCGCCGCGAGGAACGAACCGTACTCGCCCACCCGGTAGTCCAGCGCCGTACGGCCCGGGGGGTTGTACGGCGCCCGCGGCGCCAGGCGTTCGTCGTGGCCGCCACCGCCGCAGCCGCAGCCGCACGCGCCGCTCATCGGGCACCTCCGCCGATCTCGATGGACAGCCGGCCGTTCCCGGGCCGGTCCGGGTCGTTGTCGAGGCGCGCGATCTCCAGCGGCCCCGTCCGCAGCAGGCCCTCCTCGAACGCCGAGTCCTCGTCCCAGGCGCCGGGGCCGTGCCGGTCGGCCGCGTGGCCGCCCGCGTGGAGCCGCCGCAGCCGCACCACCCGGACGTCCGTGACCCCCTGGACCGACGCGGCGGCGGCCACCAGCCGGCTCAGCCGGACCGGTTCGCCGAACGTCAGCGCGTCCGGATGGAAGAAGCCGAGCCGCCCGTCCGGCAGCCGCCGGCCGCCCAGCACCGCGTACAGCTCGGCGAGGATCCGCCCCTGCTGGTGCCCGGGCGCCGCGCACACCCGCAGCGCCACGTCCAGCGGCACGGCACGGGCCGGCCCGACCACCAGCTCGTGACCGATGCGCCGGAACCGCTCCAGGGCGTACGCGACCGAGTCCAGCAGCTCGGGCGTCGGCTCGGCGTCGCCCAGCGCGTCGACGGCCACATGCGCCTCCTGCGCACTGCCCGTCCAGCGGATCTCGGCGGCCGCCCGCTGCACCCCCGGCAGCGCCGCCGCGAGCTCCGCGTAGTCCTCCGCCGTCACCGCCCGCAGCCGGGTCCGCCGCAGCTCCAGCGGGGCCAGCCGGCGCACCTGCTCCAGCGGCTCCGGCCCCGTGCCGCCCACCGCGGGCAGCGGATTGCGCACCCCCGCCACCGGCACCGGGTCACCGGCGTCCACCGCCACGGCGTCCCGGCACAGCACCAGATGGCCGATCGCCTCGGCGCCCACGTTGCCCGCCGTCCCGCCGCCGATCCGGTAGTGCAGCTCCAGCCGGGCGCCCGGCCGCGGCCGCGCACCGTGCCGGCCGTCGCCGAACCGCAGGGCCAGCCGCCCGTCGTCCTCCAGCTCGCCCACCAGGTGCCGGTCCCGCGGACCACTGGCCAGCAGATCCCGCCGGGGCACGAAGACCTCCCCGCCGTCCACCGACCGCACCGCGGGCAGCGCCTCGCGCGGATCCTGCCGCACGGCCGCGGCGGGCCCCCGCAGCGAGGGCTCGTCCGGGTGCAGCCCCACCGCGTGGGCGGGTCCCCAGGTACGGGCGATCTCCCAGGCGACCGACCCGTCGAGCACCGCGCCCGCACGGGCCCGCGCCGTCAGCACCGCCAGCCGGCGGAGCTTCGGCGCCAGCAGGCGCTCGCTGCGGTGCAGCAGCTCCCGCAGTGCCTCCACCGGGCGGCGGCGCAGTTCGAACCGCTCCAGCACCCGCAGCCCGAACAGCAGCGTCAGCTCGGCGGTCTCCGCCTCCGACAGGCCGTCGCCGTCCCGGGCGCTGCGCCACAGCTCCACCAGCCGCCCCCGCACCCGCCCGGGGACGGCGGCGAGCAGCGCCGCCTGCCCGGCCGACACATGCGCGGACAGCGGGAACGGCACCGACTGCACCACCGGGGAGCGCCCGAGCACCGGCCGAAGCCGCGGTGCGATCCCCGGGTACACCGTCTGCGCCAGCAGCGTCCGCAGCGCCCCGGCCTGCTCGTACGCCGTCCCGGGCACCACCTTCTCCCGCCGCCTGCCCGCCAGTTCGAGTCCGATACCGGCCCGGGCGACGGCGTCCTCGCCGACCCCCTCGAACAGTTCGCGCACCTGGGCGGCCGTCAGGGCCTTCCCGCGCCCGGCCCGGTCCAGCCGCAGACCGATCAGGCCGGCCACCGCGTTGCCGCCGTCACCGTCCTGGCAGCCCGCCGGATCGCACGACCCGAGGACCGCGGGCCCCGGCGGCACCGTCACCGTCTCCGGCTCCCGGCCCCCGAACGTCAGCGACCGGCCGTGGTCGACGAGGGCCACGTTCCCGCGGACCACGCTCACGTCCTCCACCGGCTCGCAGTCCAGGCCCGCCCGCGCCGTCAGGCACACCCGGAAGTCCGGCGCGTCCTCGCGCGCCCAGGTCACCTCCAGCACCGGCTGTCCGCACAGCCGGTCCACACCCGGGGTGACCGACGTCAGCCGCACGGCCCGGCGGTGCGCCGGGTCGGCGTCCCCCGGCGTGCCCGAACGCGGCCCCCGCACCTCCTCGATCACCAGCAGATCGCCGGCGGCGAGCTCCAGCGAACGGCGATCGCACTCCTCGTCGGCCCACTCGTCCCGCAGCGTCGCGGAGACGGCGCCCGCGGGCAGGGCGCACACCTCGCCGCCCCAGGTCCAGAAGCGGATCGTGTTGTGCGCGGGCCGCAGCACCAGCGGATCGTCCGCCGCCACCGGCTCGAACACCTCCACCGTGCCCCGCTCGCCGAGCACCGCGAGGTCGCCGTCGTCGATCACCGTCCCGATCTCGGGCCGGTCGCGCGGCCCGAGCCGGGCGATGTCGACGGCGGCGAAGCGGAACGTCCCCGGCACCAGCGTCAGTTCCCGGGCCACCTCGACGGTCACGAACGCCCGCGCGTTGACGCCGTCGTGCATCGGGTAGTCGATCAGCCGGACATGCCGGCGCACCGACACCCGGCGCCGGGCGGTGTCCAGGTACGCCTCGGTCGCGACCGCGTCCTGCTGGTAGGAGATCCGGTCCGCCGTGTACGCCAGCAGCTCCACCAGCGTGACGCCGAGATCGGCCGGGTTCCGCTCCGTCCAGCCCGGCGTGGTGAGCGCCAGCCGGTCCAGGATCAGCCGCCGCACCGACTCGTAGTCCCGCGGGGTGTAGTCGGTCAGCGGCGACGGCGGCGGCACCGACGCCGGGGCGGGCCGCGGCCCGCCCGGATCGAACGCCGCCGGACGCTCGCTCGCGAAGACGAACGGAGCCGAGAAGTACCGCTGGTCGAAGCCCGGCCAGGGCTCGGTGCCCGGACGGCCGTACGGATCGGTGTCCACCACCGACAGCCGGTACGGGCCGCCGTCCCCGGTGCGGTCCAGCGTGACGAGCAGCCGGTCGTCGAGCTCCGGGTCCTCCTCGCGCTCCACCGCGACCTCGACCGCGGCGATCCCGGAGACCCGCCGCCCGCCGTCGATCCGGATGTTCTCCGGGCCCAGCCCGTGCGGGGCCTTGCCCAGGAACGTGACCGTCAGCGTCAGTCCGTCGTCACCGGCCTCGACCGCGTCCACACCCCCGAGACCGGCCCCCCGGACCGCGCCCCGCCGTCCGCTGCCGCGGCGGACGTCCCCCTCCAGCCGGCTCATACGGGCCCGCTCCCTTCGAACATCTCGTCACGCAGGCTCCCCGTGGAGCGCACCGTGTAGCGCAGATACACCCGGACCACGTTCTCCTCGCTCACCACGTCCAGGGCCTCCACCTCGATCAGCTCGCCCAGCCAGCGCTGGAGCGACGCCTGCACCGACAGCTCCAGCGCGGAGGCCAGTTCGGGACTGTTCGGGGTGAACACCAGGTCCAGCAGCCCGCAGCCGAAGTCGGGACGCATCACCCGCTCGCCGGGGCTGGTGAACAGCAACTGCTCGATCAGGTCGCACACATGCCCGTCGGCTCCGGCGTGCGCGGTCCTGCCGCGCAGGTCGGCCCGGAACGGGAACGCGATGTCATGACGTACGGGCCTCATCCGCAGACCACCCCGCCCCGGCCGGCGGTGACGGCCACCGCGCCCTGCGGGACCAGCGCCGCGCCGAGGCACTGCGCCCCCGAGGTGCCCAGCAGCACCGGCGCACCGTCGACCAGCACCCCGCCGGGGCGCGGACTCCACCGCACCGACAGACACGGCTCGGGCGTCCCGTTCACCGTGTGGCGGCATCCCGCGACGGCGAACACGTCGGACGCGGTGTGCACCGCGTGCCCGTCGGCCCGCACCCCGCCGCGCCCACCGGGCCCGGACACCGCGAACACCCGCCCGCCGTGCGGGCAGTGCAGCCCGCTCGCCGCGCTCACCACGTTCCCCGGCCCGCCGGGGCCGCCACCGTCACCGGACACCATCGCCACTCCCCGTCTCCCTGCCCGTCTCAACTCTTCGCCGGCACGACCAGGCGGCCGTCGTTGATGTCGACCTGACCGCCCGTCAGCCGCACCGAGGCCCCCTGGCCGTCGGCGATCGTCACGCCCTTCTCGTCCACCTGGATGTACGCGCCCGTCGCGGCCTGCAACCGGATGCCGCTGCCGCCGTCCGGCACGTCGCCCATCACGAACGCGTGCCGGTCCGAGGTGCGGATCACCACGTTCTGATGGGCCGGCGACCCGGTGAGCGCGTCCGGCGGCAGCTCCGAACGGTCGCCGTACCAGCAGCCCGACCAGATCGGGTAGCTCGGATCGCCCTGCTCGAACTCCACCCACACGCCCGCTCCCGCCGAGGGCACCGCGTAGTGCCCCGACCGGTCGCCCGCGAACGGCAGGCACGGCAGCGCCCACGTCGACACCTCGTCACCGAGCACGTCCGGCACCTTGACCGTGACCCGCCCGATCCTCAGCGGGTCGTCGTTGCTCACCACCCGCCCCCGGAACTTGCCGAGGAACCGGTTGTTGCCTCCTGCTGCCATGCGGTGTCCGCTTCCTTCCTGCGACGGTGCGGCGCCGGAACGCCTCTCAGGGCCGTACGGTGGTGCCGCGGGCGACCAGCCCCTCGCGCGAGAGCGTGAAGTTCTGCTGGTACGAGCCGGGCGTCAGGTTGTGGGTGACCGAGGTGACGTAGTAGTCGCCGTCGTAGGTGACCCCCGCGCCCCGCACCCCGACCAGCTCACGGGGGCGCAGCACGTACCCGTGGCGGTTCACGTCGAGCTGCCCCGAACCGGTCACCGAGTCCGCCGAGGTGGCCGCCCGGGCCAGCGCCTCGGCCCGCGCCTGTTCGAGACCGAGCTTCGCCGTGCCCGCCAGGCGCCGGCGCTTGAGCGCCGGAGTGGCGCGCCGGCCGAGCGGCGGCCGCAGCGGGCCGATGTCAGGCTGGGGGAGCAGCGTCGACTCCCGCGACAGCGGGTCCTGCCAGCGCACCTGCGGTTCCTCGCGGGCCGCGCCGTCGTACGCGAACGTCAGCTGGTCGACCGTGGAGTTGACGTCCATGTTCACGTTGAGGGCGTGCTGCCGCGTACCGAGCCGGCGCTGCGGCCCCCAGTAGGCGACGGACACCCCGGGGACGGGCCCCGGCACCAGGTAGAAGGTGAAGCCGTTGGCGCGGGCCAGCTCGTTCACGTACCCCAGGTCCGTCGCGCTCTGGTACTCGACCCGCAACTGCTGCCGGGGCGGCTGCGAGATCTGCTCCGGCCGCACGTCCGGCTGGATGCCGTAGTCGACGTACCTGCCGAGGATCCGCCGGACCCGCTCCGCGGGGGAGAGGTTGGGGAAGCGGTCGGTCCGCTCCTCCAGGTCCATCAGGACGGTGAGGTCCTCGCCCGTCACCGTCAGGGTGCTCTGCCCCGGCTGATTGCTCGCCCCGACCTCCTGGCGCACGATCAGCCCGTCGAGGAGCACCGTCGGCACGCCCCTGACGGTCGTCGACACGATCACCCGGGTGCGCGGGTCGAAGAAGCCCTCCGGGAGCAGCGTCCCGGTGATGGCGCCCCGCTTCGTCAGGTCGAACGCCATCTGGAAACCGCTGCGTTCCCCCGCGGTGCTGGTGATCTGCAGCGACAGCAGCGCCTCCACGACCTCCCGCGGCACCGGACGCGTCAGTTTCGGCCCCATCCGCAGCGTCAGATGGACGGGGCCGCCGCCCACCGGCTCATCGCCCACGGAGGCCCCCCTGCGCCGTCCCGTGCGGGAAGCCGCCCGGCAGCGGCACGTCGATCTCCCGGCCCGGCTCGTCCGTCAACTCCGCCGGATCCAGCACCGGGTTGGCGTCCGCGATCCGCCACCACTGGGACGGGTCGCCGAAGTACCGCTGGGCCAGCAGGTCGGGGCGCTCGCCGTCGGCGACGGTGTGCGGGGCGGTCTCCTCGTCCCCCGGGTCCGGGAGCGGCGGCAGCAACCGCCGCTCGGTGTAGCGGACCTCGGTCCCGTCGGCCGCCCGGTGCACCGCGATCACGGCGTCGTGGTAGCGGCTGGAGCGCGGGTACGGGTGGGCGCCCGGTATCGCGTCGAGCGGGCCCGTCCCCTCGTACGGCTCGGTCATGCGCCTCACGCCCTCCCCATCCCGATGTCGGCCCCGGTCAGCCCGAGCGCCCCCAGACTCCCCGCCCGCGCCGACCGCGCGAGGCGCTCCTTCTGCGCGAGATGCGCCAGGTACAGCTCGGCCCCGCGGTGCCCGGCCGGCAGATCGCTGACCGTGAGCACCTTCATCCCGACGGCGAGACTCGCCCGGATCGGGTTGAGGTGGACGTCGAAGGCGGACTCGGTGATCGACAGCTCCGTCAGCCGCACGGGCATCACCCGCTTGCTGCCCCAGGTGAACAGGGTCAGCGGCATCTCGATCGGCGTGATCTCGATCGTCCCCTTCCGGCTCAGCCGGGTGGCCTCGCGCAACTGCGCGGTCGTGGGCTGGACGAGCATCTCCAGCGTCGCGAGCTGCGGATGGATCCCGTCGGGGGCCGCCACCTCGAACTGGTCGGTGGCGTCGATCTCGGCCGTGAACTTCCACGTCTCCTGCGCCGGCCCCTTCAGCCTCAACGCCTCGTTCCGATCCCCGCCCCCGCTCCCCCCGCCCCCCGAATCCCCACTCCCCCCGGCCGACTGGGGAGCGAGGCTGCGTTCGAGGGTGTCGGGGTTGAACTGGAGCACGATGATGCGCTGGGGGGTGCCGCGCTCGGGGTCGACGAGGACGATGCCGGAGCGGATGGGTTTGGGGATGTCGGGGTAGCGGGTCATCGCTTGTCCCGCTCGTTCGTGTCACCGTGAATACGCATGCCTTCGAGCAGAACCCGGGCGTTCTCCCGCACGTGGTCGACGGAGTCGTTCACCGCCAAGTGGCGCACGATGTCGACCAGGGGCGGCCAAGGCGTGTAGGCGCTGGACACAATCACCGCTTGGCGGATTCCCGGATCGGAGTCGGCAGCCATGGCACGGAAGAGGATGACCAATTCCTCCACGGGCTGGTCAGGGGCCGTGAACGCCGCCGCGTACGCCGCCCTGAGCCGATCGTCCCGATCAGTGGCCGTGGCAAGCGCCTGCACGGCTTCAGGAAACTCCCAGACATCGCAGGATGTCTTGATCAGCTCAGCTGCCTCGTCCGAGCCGGCGCCGCGGAGTGTGACGAAGGGAGTTCCGGTGAGTGGATCCTCAACATAGTGGACCGAGACTCCCGCAGAGGTCACCCACACGTTAGTGAAGACGTCCGCATTCCGGTTTCCCATTACGCGCATATCCCATCTGTTTCTCATGGCCAAGCTGACCATCGATGCCTCCGATTTCTCGGGTCGCAGGGTCAGTCGGATGTCATAGTCCGTCACGGCTTCCTCTTACAGTCCGTAGTAGTTCCACATGTAGTCCCGCACGAGGCGCCGCCCCTCGCTCATGACATCTTGTTCTGTTTCGCCGACAATCTCGGAATTTCCGGTCTGTGCTCGGGCCCAGCGCTCCGCCAACTCTATCTCACGCCTTACCAGTTCATCACGGCGTTGTTGTGCCATGCTGTCCTCTTCGATTCCCTTTTCGTTCTTCTTCTTTCTTCCGACGACGCCTTGTACCAATTGCCGTGCCGCTGCCACGGCCCCGAGCATGGACATGGGATGCAGTCCGCGCCCGCCGATCCGGGAGGGACGCCTTCTGCCGTGCCAGCGGCCGGTTCTGGCATTGCGCCCACCTTGGTATCCCCTGAACGCCTCGTCCCAGTCGACATCTCCTGCGCCGATCAAAGTGGTGAGCATGGCCGCGTAGCCAAGATTGGCGGGGTTCCGGACGGACTCGCGCACGAAGACGAGCCAGTGGAGTTCGCGAATCAGTCGCCTCTGGGCGGGGGTGAGGTTTCCTGGCATTCTTCCGAAGGTCGTGAAGCTGTGAAGCGCACCCGCGAGCGTTGGCCCCTGCAGTCCTTCCGCCGCCAGTTCTTCGATCTTCTTTGCGATGTTCGGGTAGGTGGACGGGATCGGCTTGCCGCTTTTCGTGCTGCCGAGTTCTATTTGGGTGTACGCATTGATCTCGCCCTGCTTGTTCTGCTCCTGAACGGGTTCGCGGTCCTGGCCGACCCGATAGTTCTCCATGGCGTCCACCGGCGGCTGGTGTGGACTGACATTCTGTGAACCGGAAGGTGTCGACACGGCGAGATTGCTTCCGCGGCCACGTAAGTACTCGACGGCTCCCGGGAAGTCGGCTGCCGAGTTCACATCGAGTGTGGCATCCGGGTCGGCCATCTTCTCGAGCCGCATGCGGATTGCCGCAGCCTGAACCCGTGGATCCTGCAGCATGTCACGAGACACCTCGTGAACCAGTTCGCGCAATTCTGCCCCTGTGAGTCGGAATCCTCCGGCTGCACGCTGTTCCGGGTTGAGCTTGGCGATGACGTCGAACTGCTGGTCCCGTTCGAATGAAAGATCCGTGAGCCGATACCAGACCCTGGCTCCACGGAGCAGGAACTCGAAGGCCTTGCCTGTCGTCAACCGGCGAAGAGCCGAGTTCAATTTCGGGCGCAGCCGCGCGACGATCTTGCGCAGGCGCTCGTCCTTGGACTCCTTGGAGTCCTCCTTCTTCTTCCGTTCGTCCTTTCTCCGCTGCTTTGCCTCGGCCGGGTCCTTGTCCTTCGGCCTGCGGTCCCTGCCCTTGTCGTCCCTGTCCTTGTGCCGGCCCCTCTCCCTGTCCTTGTCGTCCTTCGGGCGGGGACGGCGCCCGGCGTCGTCCCGGTCGGGGCTGCGCCTGTCGGGGGAGGTGTCGTCCCGGCGCTTCGGGTCCCGGTCCGGGGTCCTGTCGCCGGGCCGGTCGGGGCGGCCGGTGTCCCTGGGGCGGGACGGGTCCGTGGTGCGCGGCTTCGGAGTGGCCGTGTCCTGGGGCCGTGACGTCTCCCTGGGCCGGTCGGGGCGGGCGGAGTCCTTGGGGCGGGTGGGGGCGGTGGTGCTCAGGGGCTTCGGGCGGTCGGCCGGCTTCTTCGGGGGAGCGGGGGCCTTGGGCGGGGCCGGGCGCTTCGGGTCGGTGGGACGGTCCTTGGGCGGTGTCCCCGGCCTCCCCGGCGCCCGGTCCTCCGGCTTCGCGGGCCGTCCGTCCGCCGGCGCGTCCGGTGCGCCCGGGCCCTTGGGCTTGCCCGGCTTCGGCTTGCCGAGCTTCGCCGCCACGTCCTTCAGCCGGCGGCCCACCTTCGAGACGTACTTGCCGATGCCGCTCAGCAGCGCCTGGTACAGGACCTCCAGCAGGGCGACCACGCCCGCCGCGACGGCCTTGGCGAAGAGGATGCCCGCGCCTCCGCCGCGGACGGCCTTCAGCCAGTCGAGGACCATGCCCAGCGCCCGCAGGATCGCGCTCAGCGCGCCCCACGCCGTGCGGATGGCGTCGATGACGGCCATCACCCACCCCGCGCCGGGGATCAGCTTCGCGACCACCTTCGTGAGCACGAGTTCGCCGATGATCAGCGGCAGTTGGGGGACGACCGCGTCCCACGCCTCCTTGACGATCTTGTCCAGGGTCCAGCCGCCGCGGACCAGCTTGTCGATGACCGCCTTCGGGACGCCGATGATCTCCTGGATCTTCTCCCGGAACCACTGCTTCACCGCCGACGAGACCTCGGCGAACAGATGGTTCTTCGCGCCGTCCACCGCGGAGTTCTTCGCTCCGCCCAGCCAGCCGCCGGGGTCGGAGAGGAAGTCGACGGCGATCAGCATCCAGTCGCCCAGCGCGCTGAGCAGCTTCGACGCGAAGTCCAGCACGGCCTTGACGGCGTCGACGACCGCCTTGACCGCCGCCTGGAGCATCTTCTTCAGGAAGTCGAGGATGCTGCCGAGCAGTTTGCCGATGGCGTCCAGCAGGTCGCTGACGGCCTGCTTCAGCGCGTCCGCGAGGCGGTTGACGAGGGCGATCGCGGCCGCGATCAGATCGGTGACGAACTTTCGCACGCGGGCGGCCAGTTCGACGATCGCCCGCACCATCGCCTTGGCGAACTCGACGAGATCGTCGATGAGCTGCTTGATCGTGTCGACGACGAACTTCCGCGCGGCGTCGATCCAGCGCTCGACGGTCTCCTTGAAGTTCTTGATGAAGCCGACGACCGCGTCCCGTGCCGCCTTGATGACACGGACGATCGCGTCCTTGATCTCGATGACCTTCTTCTTGATCCAGTCGAAGGCCTTGGTGACCCAGTTGCCGGAGTCCTCGACGCTGTCGTCCCGCTTCTTCTCCGCGTCGCGTTCGGCCTTGGTGTTCTCGTCCCGGATCTTCCTGTCGCCGTCGTCCTTCTCCTTGGCGACGTCGTCGTCGGTCTGCTTCTCCTTGTCCTGGACGTCCTTGCGGACCTTCTCGTGCCGTTCGGTCTTCTTGTCGCCCAGCTTGCCGAGTTCCTCGTCCTGCTCCGCTCGCCAGCCGGCCCGCTGGGCGGTGACGTCCGCCATCGCGCGGTCGCGCTCGGCGGCCTGGCCGGCGGTGTTGGACGCGACCTCCGCGTCCACCTTCTGCCGGTGCTTCTCCTGCGAGGTGCGGAAGTCGGTGTCCTTCTTCTGCCGGCCCTCGGACATCTGCTTGCGGCCCTCGCCGAACGCCGCCTGGAACTGGGGCCCGCGCTCGTGCTCGGCGACCTCCGACGCCGCCTCCGGCGGCACGGCCCCGGTCGCGGCGCCGCCGGCCCGCGGCCCGCCGGCGCCGCCCTGCCCGCCCGGGACCTTCGCGGCCATCCGCTCCTTGGGGGCGTCCGGGTAGACCTGGTCCTCACCCATCGGACGGCCCGCGTCGTCCCGGCCGGTGGCGACGGTCTCCTGCCCCTTGGTGTCGACGGCCGAGCCCTGCTCGCCCGCCGTCCGCTCGGCGGCGCCCTGCATCTCGACGCCCGGCGCGTTGCCCGCCTGGGCCTGTGCCAGGGCCTCGTCCTTGGTGGGCAGCCCGGCGAACTTGGCCGCCAGTTCGGAGGCGTCGACCTCGAAGCCCACCCAGCTCAGCACCTTGCCGATGCCGAAGCCGAGGGCCATCTTGAAGGTGTCCCAGCCGCCGGGCTCCTCCGCCTTCTCCGCCTCGATCTGCCCCTCGGGCGCCTTCGCCCCGGTGACCTCGGCGTCCTCCTGCCGGGGCGCCTCCGACTTCGCCGCCGGGTCCTGCGCGTACGCGGCGGGGGCGTCGGCGCGCGGCTTGCCCCGCAGTGTCCGGGGCGCTCCCGCCGGACGCTCCATCGACGGCGGGGCCGCCGCCAGCGACGAGTGCTCCTCGCCGACCGTGCGATCGACGGAGCCGCCGACGCCGCCCATGGCTTCGAGCGCCTTGTGGGGCTTGAGCCTCGAGGCCGTGGCGAGGCCGGCCTCGGGAGCGACGGCCGAGAGGTCGGGCGCCGGGCCCGGGTCCTTCCCGCCCTTGGCGGGCGAGGCGGCGCCCCCGCCCCCGCCACCGCGCCCTCCGCCGCGCGACCCCCTGGCGGCGGGCGCGGCCCTGCGGGCGGGCGCGGCACCCGACTTCGCGGGGCCGGCGCCCTTCGGGGCGGGCGCGGCGGCGGGCGCCGGTGCCTCGGGTGCGCGCGGGGCGGGCGCCTTCGCGCCGCCTCCGGCGGACGGCGCGGGCCGGTCCTCCGTACGCGAACCGCCGCCCGTGACATGGGAGTCGCGGGCCGGGGACGGCGACGCGGGCGCCGTCGCCCCGGCCTGCTGCGGCTCCGGGCCGCGGCAGGCTCCGCCGGGGCGGGCTTCGCCGGTGCGGCGGGCGCCGAGGCCCGCTCCGCTCCGGCGCCGTCAGCGGCGACGCCGGTGCCCTTCTGCTGTTCGGCGGCGGCCTGCCCCTCGTCGCTGCCGGGCGCGGACCCGCCCCGCGACTCCTGGACCGCGGTCTGCGCCGCCACCGGACCGGCCTTCGGGTCCGTGCCGCTCGCCGGGTCCTTCGACGCCGAGCCCGGCGCGGGCGGCGCGGTCGCACGCTCCGGGCCGGTGTCCGCGCCGGCGCCGCCCGGTCCGGCGTCCGCCGTCCCGCCGCCGCCCCGCCCGGGGGCGGTGGCACCGGCGGCCTCCGCCGGCTTCCCGGGCCCGGCGGGCTCGGCGGCGCGTCCGTCCTCCTGCGGCTCCGCCTCGCGGGCGGCGTCGGCGGCGTCCTCGGCGTCCCGTTCGGCCTGCACCTTGTCCGCCCTGGTCGGCGGGGGAGCGGGGAAGGCCGGGGCGGCGGGAGCGGCGGAGGAGGAGGGATCGAGGCGCTCGGCGGTGGGGACCGCCGAGACATCGGGGTCCTGTTGCGGCAGGAAGTCGTCCGGCTGGAGGGCGACGTCCCAGGCGCTCCGCTCCCCGCCGCCCGCGTCGACCTCCGAGGTGCTGTCGGAGGGCTCCTCCCCGTCCTTCTCCTCGGGGCCCTCCGTGTCCTGGGTGCGGGCGCCGTCCAGGCGGCTGGTCCGGCCGGGCTCCTGCGTCCCGCGGCCGGGCGCCGCCGGGCCGGCCGGCTTCTCCTGCCCGGCCCTGTCCCCGGGCTGCGGCCGCTCGCCCGCCACCAGTGCGTCGACCGCGCCCGGGCGGTTGCGGGCGGCCGACTCCTCCTTGCTCGCGGCGGGGGCCCGGCTCGCCCCGCCGTCCGGCGCGGCCTCCGTCCCCTTCCCGCCGCCCGGCGCCGTCCCCGCGCCGCCGTCCTGCCCCGGCCCGGCCTGCTGCCCCGGGCCGCCTCCCGACGCCTGCTCGCCCTCGTCCGTCCGCTGCCCGGCGCCCGCCGCGGGGACGGGGGCCTGCCCGGGCTCGCGATCCGCCCCGTCGGCCCTGTCCGCCCCGTCGGCCCGCTCCGCCGGCCCGGGGGCCGTTTCGCCGCCCGGCTGCCGCCCGGGGCCGTCGCCCGAGGGGTCGTCCCACTCCCCGTCCTCCCGGGTGCCGTCCCCGGCCCCGTCCCGCCGGCCCGGTGCGGTCTCCGGGGCGGTGCTCGGCCCGGTCCGCTGCTCGCGGTCCCGTTCGTCCTGCGCGCGCCGCCGTTCGGTCTCCCGCGCGTACTCCACCTCGTCGAACAGGTCGTTCTCCACCGGCGGGGCGGCGAGCGGCTCCGGATCCAGGGCGTCGGCGGCCTCGGCCTCCTCGACGAGGTCGAGCAGCCGCTCGTGCTCCGACGTCAGCAGCCGCGACTCCAGCCGCGCGAGCACGTCCTCCAGCAACTCGTCCGGCAGGCGCACCAGTTGACGGCGGGTGCGCTGCGAGCGGTCCTCGGGGTCGCCGCGCAGGGAACGGGCCACCGAGGCCGCGAGCCGGTCCACGAGGGTCGCCGGGTCGATCCGCTCCATCCGTGTGCGGTCCGCGTCCACCGTGGCGTACCGCAGCCAGCCCGGTGTCGCCGCACGGCCCTCCTCGACCGCCTCCGCCGCCTGCCCGTCGCCGTCCCGCACGAAGTCCCGGGCCGCGGCCTCCGCCTCGCGCTCCACCGCCTGCTGGGGCAGGCTCACCGCGCCCAGGTCCCGGCCCGCGCGCAGCGCGCCGAGCCCGTCCTGGTTCTGGACGGTGTGCAGCAGCTCGTGGGCGAGCAGCCGCCGGCCCTCGGCCGTGCCGGGGACGTACGCGCCGTCGCGGAAGAACACGTCCTGGCCGACGGCCACCGCGTCCGCGCCCAGCAGACCGGTGAGCGCGTCGGCGTCCCGGTCGGTGTGCAGCCGCACCCGGCCGAGGTCGTGGCCGAGGGCCTCCTCCAGCTCCCGGCGCACGCTCGCGTCCAGCGGCTGCCCGGCGCCGCTGACGATCTGCTTCGGCTCCGGAGCGCGGGAGGCGGCACGGTCCTTGCGGCGGCGCCGCTTGCCGGACTGCTCGGTCCGGGCGTCCTGCCCGTGGGACGGCGCGCTCACCGGACCTCCCCCCTGCCCGACAGACCCGCGTGCACGGCCCGCGCGATCTCCTGGCCGAGGCGGCGCGCGGAGGCGTCCGCGGGCAGCGGCGGGAGCCCCGCCAGGGCGTCGAGCGCCCGTCCGCCGTCCGCCGCCAGCGGCACCCCGTGCTCCCGCACCAGACGGGTCAGCTCCGCCTGGAAGGAGGCCGAGACCCGGGCCGCGTCGATGTCCCGGCCGAAGCCGTCGAGCACCAGCTCGCCGATGTCCACGCGCACCGACGGCTCGTCGGGCGCCGTCCCGTTCACACCCATCCGTGGACCTCCGACGGTGTGAGGGAGCGGTCCAGCTTCTGGTACTCGGTGCGCGCCGCCGCCAGCATGTGGCGCATCCGGAGGAGGTCGCCCTCCTCCGCGGCGAGGAACGCCCCCGACAGCGCGATGTTGCGGATGGAGCCGCCCGCCACGGTGAGCCGTGCGAGCAGCGCGGGGTCGATCCCCTTGGCCGGGGCCCGCGCCGGGAGCACCCGGCGCCAGATCTCGGCGCGCTCGCTCTCGCCGGGGAACGGGAAGTCGACGACGAAACGGATCCGCCGCATGAACGCGGTGTCCAGGGCCTGCTTCATGTTGGTGGTGAGGATCGCCAGGCCGCGGTAGGCCTCCATCCGCATCAGCAGATAGCTCACTTCGAGGTTGGCGTAGCGGTCGTGGCTGTCCTTGACCTCGCTGCGCTTGCCGAAGAGGGCGTCGGCCTCGTCGAACAGCAGCAGCGCGCCGCCGCGTTCGGCCGCGTCGAAGACCTTGCGCAGGTTCTTCTCCGTCTCGCCGATGTACTTGCTGACCACCTGGGACAGATCGACGACGAACAGGTCGAGGCCGAGCTCGCGGGCCATCACCTCGGCGGCCAGCGTCTTGCCCGTGCCGGAGCCGCCCGCGAAGAGCGCGGTGACGCCCAGACCGCGGCGCAGCGTGTCGGCGAAACCCCAGTCCTGGTAGACGACCGGCCGCTGCCGCACATGCGCGACGATCTCCCGCAGCACCCTCGCCTGCCGCTCCGCCAGCACCAGATCGCGCCAGCCGGCGCGCGGTTCGATCCGGCGGCCGAGGCCGTCCATGCCCATCCGCGCCTCGGTGAGACCGGCGCGCCAGGCCAGCGCCGGCGCGTCGGCTTCCTCCTCCGGCAGGTCGCGCCGGACCGCGGCGCCCGCCGCGCGCACCAGGTGCGGCGGCAGGGAGAACTGCTCGACGAGGTCGCGCAGATCGGCCTCCGACACCTCCGGCACCCCGGCGAAGGCGTCCGTCCACACGTCGAGCTGCTCGTCCGCGTCGAGCGGCGGCACGACGACCCGTTCGCCGCGCGGGCGGGCGGTCGCCCGGGGGTCGGGGCCGGAGACGACCAGCGGGACGGCCGCGCTCTCCAGGAACGCGTCGGTGGCGGCGGCCTGTTCGCGGTCCAGGTCACCGGTCTCGACCAGGAGCGCGGCGGGCAGCAGGATCGCCTCGCGCTGCCACAACCGCGCCAGGCGGTCGCGTTCGGCCGGGGCCGTCGGGATGTCCTCGGCGGCCATCTCGTACAGCCCGAGCCCGAGCCGCCGTGCGGCCGCCGCGGCGATGTCCGCGCGGGTGCGCAGGTCCCCGCCGGACAGCTCGACCCGGCGCGAGGGCCCCGTCCAGCCGGCCGTCAGGCGTTCGGCCGCCCTGTCGTACGACGGGGGCAGCCGGTCCGGGACCGGGACGCGGCGCAGCATTCCGTGCAGACGCGCGTCGAGGTAGGGCGAGGAGAGCAGGAAGTGCAGGATCCGCTCGTCGAGCCGCAGGCGGGAGGTCGTCAGCCGGGTCTCGTCGTCCAGCTCGACGATCCGCCAGCGCCGCAGCGGTGCGACCGGCGTGAGCGCGCTCCAGTGCGGCTCGTCGAGGACGGCCAGGGCCAGCGAGAACGTGGGGTGGGCGCGCTCCGGGTCCCCGCAGGCGGCCGCGCAGCGGGCCGCCGTGGTGGGCTCCAGCTCGGCGGCGGCCGTGAGCAGCACGATGTCCCGCTCGAACGCGCTGAGCCCGAAGCACGCCACCAGCGCGTCCAGTGCCTCGGGGACCGCGGGAGCCTCTTGCCCCGCGCCCGCGCCGGCCACGGGGGCCGCCTCGCCCGCGGGGGCTTCGGCGCCCGGCGGCAGCGCCCGCGTGTCGCCGGTGCGGTCGCCGCCCGGGGCCGTGCGGTCGTCGGGCCGTGAGGCACCGGCACCCGCCGCGGGGCGCCGTCCGCCCGGTGCGTCCTCGGAGGGATCCGCACCGTGACGCCTCAGGGGTCCCCGGCTGCCGCCGCGCGGCCCGGCCGCCTCGGCGCCGGTGCCACCGGCCGGATCCGCGTCCGGGCCGGGCACCGCCGCATCGCCCGTGGGCGCCGCGGAGTCCGCGACGGCGCCCCGTCGGTCCGTGGCGGGCGGGGAGCCGGGGTGCGGGGTGCGGCGGGCGTGGGTGTCGAGGCGGGACAGGACGTCCCGGATCGCCGACGCCAGCGCGTGGGCGCCTGCCCCGGCCGGAGCCCCCGGGCCCTCGTGTGCGCGCATGTGGTCACCCGCCCCCGTCGTCGTCACCGGCTCAGCTCTTCCCGTCCGGCTTGGGCGCCTTGGCCCCGGCCGCCTTGCGTGCCCGGCCCGTCGGCGCGGTCCGCTTCGCGGGGGTGCGCCGGGTGCCCGGCTCCGCCGGTGCGGCGGGCGGCGCGGAGTCGGCGCCCGCGGTGTCACCGGCGGCCGGCACGGCGGCCGGCGGCTCCGTGCCCGGCGGCACGGGGGCGCCGGGCGTTCCGAAGGGCAGCACCCGCACCGTGCGTTCCCGCACCGGCTCCGCCGGGACGGGCTCCTCCCGGCCCTCGATCAGCACCAGCGACGCCTGGTAGACCACCGAGAGGGAGTACGGCGTCTGGTGGAGCATCCCCCACAGCTTCGAGGTCTCGTCGACGTCCATCACCGTCGGCGTGAAGCGCACCCGCTGCGCCGACTCGGCGAGGTCGCTGCCCGCCAGGGGCGGCCGCTCGGCGGCCAGTTCGACGAGCTCGCGCGGCAGGACCGGGATCTCGTGGAGCGTGCGGACCACACAGCCGATGAGCCGCTGCCCGACGAGTTCGGTCTCCTCCCCGTAGGCGCTGATCAGGTAGTGGAGGTCGAGCGCCGCCGCCGGGCGCCGGCGCAGGCTGCCGTCCGGGGCACGGGTCGGCAGATCGGCCCCGCGCATCGAGGCGTTGGGCGTCACCTGGTAGAGGAACACCGTGATCGTCGGTTCCGCGGGCGGCTCGTTCGGCGGCTTGCGGGTCTCGACCTTGACCGCGATGTCCATCTCGGGGCCCAGGTTGCTCTCGATCAGCAGGGCGAGGGCCTGCGTCACCGTGGCGAGCGCAAGTGCGTTGCTCATCCGTTCAGTCCCTCTTCCCGCCGCGTGACAGATAGTCGTCCAAGGTCATGACCGGCCCCGCCCGCCCGGCGCGGGGGGCGCTCCGCGCGGGCCCGGCACCCGGCGGGGGAGCCGCGCTGACCTCCAGCCGACCGATCTGCACGTGCACCACCCGCTCGGCCGGCCGCCCCGCCCCCGCCGTCCGCCCGCGGCGCCCCGCCCCGTGCCGCGTGCCGCCGCCGCGTCCGCACCGACCCGCGCGGCCGGTACGGCCACCGCTGCGGGGGCGACGAGCGGCCGCGGCGGGGCCGCCGCCGGAACCGGCGCGGCCGGGGCCCCGCCGCCGTCCCGCCCGGGGCGTGCCGCTGCCGCCGGCGGTGCCGCCCGGGGCGCCGCCTGCGGCACCGGCCGGGCGTCGGCCGCCGGACGCAACAGGCCCTGCACGGGCGGCGGTCCGGCCACTGGCGCCGGGCGGTCGCCGGCCACGGACTCGGTACGCACCACCGTGCGGTGCTCGCTGCGGACCTCGTGGCGCGGACCTGCCGCCGGGGCCGCCCGGACCTCGGACGCGGGCACGGCGGCGAACGGCGCGGGCGGCTCGTCCGGTCCGTCCGGGCCGTGCCGCAGCGCGTCGACGCGCTCGAACGGACCGGGCAGCCGGGGCCGCACCCTGGCCGGCGGCCCGGCCCCGGGGCCCGCCGGCGTGTGCCGGGCGAGCAGCCGGTCGAAGTGGTCAGACATCAGCGCACAGCTCCAGGTAGTAGCGGCGCCGCGTCGGGCTGAGCGCCAGGATCTCCGGCTCGCTCCACCCGTAGGCGGAGGCGAGCAGATGGACGTCGAGGAGCAGGTCCCGTGCCCAGGTGTCCAGTTCGGTCCACAGGTAGGAGGTGATGTCCAGCTCGGCCGGGGTGGCCTCGCCGCACTCGGGACAGGCGATGCTGAGCGTCACGTCGGCCACCGGGTCGGCCTCGGCGGCCGCCTCGGCGATCCGGCGCTCCACCCCTGCGGGCAGCACGGAGGCGAGGTCCGGTGCCGGGACCTCCTCGCCGCCGCGCAGCGCCCGTACGGTGCAGGAGGCCACCAGCCGCCGCCGTGCCTCGGCCGGGTCCCCCGCCGAGGCGGCGGCTTCGAGCGCGGCGACGGTCGGGAGGGCGAACTCGACCTCCCAGCCGTCCTCCGCCACCCGCAGCGGCCCGGGCGGCGGATCCGGCCGGGCGCCGAGCACACCGGCGTCCAGGTCGAACTCCATCTCCTCGTCGCACGCCCCGCAGGCGACCCGCACCTGCATCCGGTCGCCGAACAGCGCCCGGCGCAGCGCGAAGAGATCGGCCTCCCGCTCGCCGACCGGCACCGCCAGCAGCTCGCCCGTGTCCGCGCCCGGCCGGGCGGCCAGGTGCAGCAGCAGCGAGCGGTCGGCCGCCCGGCCCGTCAGCCCGGCTTCCCAGGTGGCCAGCAGCGCCGCCGGGTCCGTCGCCCTCATGCCCCGGTCCTCCGCGCCCGTGCGGTGCTCAGGCCGGGTGGGTGAAGGACGGCTCGGCGGGCTCCGGCACCTCGTAGTCCCGCTCCCAGCCCTCGCACTCCAGCTTGACGCTCTGGATGGCGACGGCGTTGGCGTTGGCGTCGAGCTCGCCGAGGACCTGGTACTCGCTCACCCAGGCCCGGTAGAGCTTGTGGGAGACGGCGACCTGCCCGGCCTCGTTGAGGACCTGGATGATGATGTCCTTGCGGAAGTCCCGCAGCGACACCTCGGCGCCCAGCCCCGCGCCGACCTGCCAGACCTTGTTGGCCCAGCGGTCGAATTCGGGGTCGTGGGTGACGCCGCGTTCCAGGGTGATGCCCTCGAACTCCGACCGGCCCGGTGATTTGCGCGGCGAGCTGGGATCGCCGCCGTGCCGGTGCTTGACGACTTCGGTGGTCCGCTTGAGCGGACTGATCTTGCTGATGCCCGCGACCGTTCGACCGTCCCACAGGACCAGGAACTTGAAATTCTTGTAGGGGTCGAAACGATGGGCGTTTACCTGGAACTCAGCCATCGGTTTCCTCAGTGATCCTTTTCTCGGGCGCGGGACTACGACAGGTCGAAACGGCCGGCCATCTGCTGAATCCTGACGATCACGAACTCGGCGGGGCGTACGGGCGCGATGCCGATCACCACGTTCACGACGCCGCGCTCGATGTCGGCGTCGGTCGTGGTGTCCTTGTCGCACTTCACGAAGTACGCCTCGCGCGGCGTGGCCCCCTTGAAGGCGCCCTGCCGGAACAGGTCGTTGAGATACGCGGAGGCCTTCAGCCGGATCTGCTGCCACAACTGCTCGTCGTTCGGCTCGAAGACGACCCACTGGAGGCCGCGGTAGAGGCTCTCCTCGACGTGCAGCGCCAGCCGTCGCACCGGCACGTACGCCCACTCGCCGCCCAGCGCGTCGGCGCCCGCCATCGTCCGCGCGCCCCACACCAGCGGACCGACGACGGGGAAGGTCCGCAGGCAGTTGACGCCCAGCGGGTTCAGCAGCCCGTTGTCGCGGTCGGTGAGGCGGACGGAGAGCGAGCGGACGCCGAGCAGCCTGGCCTCGGTGCCCGCGGGCGCCTTCCAGACGCCGCGTTCGCCGTCCGTGCGGGCGATGACGCCCGCGAGGGTGCCGGAGGGCGGGAAGGAGCGGAGCCGGCCCGTCAGCGGGTCGGTGAGCTGGAGCTGGGGGAAGTACAGGCCGGCGTGGTCGCTGCGGACCGTGTCGAAGGCGCCGATCCCCGCGCGCGCCGCGTCGACGCTGCCCCATGCCGAGGGCGCGTCCACCAGCAGGAAGATCCGCCGCTCCCGGCACAGTTGCGCGGCCGCGGAGATCACGGTGACCATGTCCTCGGTCGACTCGTAGGCCGCGAGCTCGGGCAGGGCCAGCAGGTTGACGTCGTCGACGTCGCGCAGGGCCTGGACGCCCGTCTTGTCGGCCTCGCTGCCGATCAGGTCGCGCGGCCCGGGCGGATCGCCGTCCTTGCCGCCGGCCAGGGCGAACACCGGCGGGTTGACGGACGCCTCCAGACCGAGGTCGTTGGCGCACTCGCCGACGAAGCGCACCACGTCGTCGGGGTCGAGGGAGCCGGCGACGACCTGGAGGCGCCGGCCGAAGGAGGAGACCTCCGCCCCGGCGAAGGCGTGCTTGCCGGGCGCGTCGGGCAGGGCCCGCAGCTTCCGCTCCAGCAGCAGCGCCAGCTCGGTGACGTCGGCGGGCGCCGTGCCGTCGCGGTCGGGCTCGTAGAGGGTGAACTCCCGCTCCACGTCGCCGATCTTGACCTTCAGCTCCACCTCGAGGTCCGGGAGCCGCTCGGCGAACGGCTTGGACACCGTCCCCGAAGGGTCGGGCCGGTCCTCGTCCAGCACCTTCACGCGCACCAGCGCCGAGCCGTCGTTGACCACGGTCTCGGCGAAGCGGTCGTGGCCGGCGTCCATGGACAGGCCGCCGAAGGTCTCCCGGGCCTCGCCGCGGGAGTCCAGGACGTGCAGGTTGAAGGTCTTGTCGGGGGTGCGGGTGTCGTGGTCGACGGCGACCCGCAGCCCGCTGCCCCAGAGTCCGGGCTCCCTGGCATGGACCTCCAGCACCGGGCACTCGCTGCGGCCCTCGGTGGATTCAAGGGTGACACAGGCCTCCTCGCCGGAGCCGGCCCTGGCGGCACGGACCACGACCGCGACGGTGCCGCCGTTGCCGAAGAACTGGTGCACCGCGTAGGCGACGGCGCTCCGGGCGGTGAGCCCGCCGAAGCGGCGCTCGAAGTCGGCCCAGCTGGTGACGCGCACCGGCCGGCCCAGCGGGCCCCGGCGGGTGTGGCCCACGAACGCGGTCACCGACGTGGTGACCGAGGCGATGGTGCGGACGCTGCTCGGAAGTTCCTCGATGTATACGCCGGGATAGCCCGTGTGCGTCGGCATTCCCCCTCCATTCCCTTCGCGCACCAAGAGATGAGGAGGGGAGGTGAAGGAAAAGGGGCGTGCGTCATCGGACGCGCGGACCCGCTCTTCATTTTTTCCCCCGTCGCACACCCCGTGCGATATCGGTCTCGCAGGGCCATTCGCCGCGCAAGCGCTTGTGGCTCCTGATGCATGAGTGCCTCTGCGAGTCTCGTCCGCGTCTCAAGGAATGGTCAAGGCACCTATTCGGTCATCCCCTGCCGTGCGCCGGCGAAAGATCTGTTCGGTTAATCGTTCTGGTCAGCGCGATACCGGTGATGAGATATGAAGAACGATTCACGTCCGCTTCACACAATCGCGTCCGCCGAGGCGCCGTTTCGGTCGTTCGGAAAGTGCTCCGGCGCGCCGCCTTGTATCCCTTTTCTGGCGCAATGTGCGGGTGTCCGCCGCGATTTCTCCGGGCGGGTGGCCCGCTGTGTCCGTCCCCGCCCGTCCTGTGCGCCGGTGGCGGGCCGTCCGGTGCCGCGCCGCGGATGTCCGCATCACGCCCAACCCGGGGGCGCGCGGACGGCGGCGGCCGCATCCCGGTGTGCGCGGGGCGCACCGGGTGCGCCGTGTCCGGAATCCGATCGCGCGATCCCGAAACGTCGCGGGAGCGGTAGGGAGCGGTAGGAAGCGGTCGGGGGTGGCGGCGGGGGTGTCGGGGGTGTCGGCCCGGCCTCCCGCGCGGCGGGGGTGCGAGCGCCGCGCGGGTCGTCGGGCCGCGTCGGGGCGCGCGGAACGCGGAGCGGGCGGCGGCCGTCACCGGCCGCCGCCCGCTCCGCGTGTGAAGCGCCGTGCTCAGATGCCCTGCCAGGAGGGCTTCGCCGCGTACGTCGCGCGGAAGTAGTCCGCCAGCTTCAGGCTGGAGGCCGCGGCCTCGTCGACGACCACGGTCGCGTGCGGGTGGAGCTGGAGGGCCGACGCGGGCACCAGGGCCGACAGCGGGCCCTCGACCGCGAGGGCCACGGCGTCCGCCTTCGCCTCGCCGGTCGCCAGCAGCACCACGTGGCGCGCCTCCAGGATGGTGCCGATGCCCTGGGTGATCACGTGGTGGGGCACCTGGCCGATGTCGCCGTCGAAGAACCGGGCGTTGTCCACCCGGGTCTGCTCGGTGAGCGTCTTGATGCGGGTGCGGGAGGCGAGCGAGGAGCAGGGCTCGTTGAAGCCGATGTGTCCGTCCGTGCCGATGCCCAGGAGCTGGAGGTCGACCCCGCCCGCCTCGGTCAGCGCCCTGTCGTACGCGAGGCAGGCCGCGGCCACGTCCTCGGCCGTGCCGTCGGGCCCCAGGAACGCGTCCTCGCTCAGGCCGAGCGGCTCGACGACCTCGCGCAGCACCACGGAGCGGTACGACTCCGGGTGGCCGGCCGGCAGGCCCACGTACTCGTCGAGCTGGCAGACGCGCGCCCGCGAGGTGTCCGCCTCCCCGGCCCGGACCTTCGCCGCGAGGGCCTCGTAGACGGGCAGCGGGGTCGAACCCGTGGCGACGCCGAGCAGCGCGTCGGGCTTCTGTCGCAGCAGGCCGGCCATGGCTTCGGCGATCAGCTCGCCACCCGCGGCGGAGTCCGGAACGATGACAACTTCCACGAAGATCCCTGTCTCTGAAACGCCCAGTGGTGTAGACCAATCTACCCAATGGGGAGGCGATCTGTCTCACCCGCGCGGGCCTCTACGCACCGGTAATACGGCTTTCGCGCTCGCGCCGGGCACATGTACCCGGCGCGAAACCTGCCGGAAACCCCCCGTGCGGCCGGGGTTCCTACGCTCGGACCGGACGGCGGCCGCACCGCCGCGCCCTCATCCGGCAGGAGGCCGCCGATGCTCCCGCCCCGGACCGCGCCGCCGCGAGAGGCCCGGCTGCGCCCGGTCGCCGCGACCGATGTGCGGCTGTGCCACCGCACCGTCCACGGCTACCGCAGGGCCTACCGGATCGCCGGGGAGGGGCCGGCGCTCCTGCTGATCCACGGCATCGGCGACTCCTCCGCCACCTGGTCCGACCTCATCCCCGCCCTCGCGCGCCACCACACCGTGATCGCGCCCGACCTGCTCGGCCACGGCGGGTCCGACCGTCCCCGCGCCGACTACTCCGTCGCCGCCTACGCCAACGGCATGCGGGACCTCCTCGGCGTCCTCGGCATCGACCGGGTGACCCTGGTCGGCCACTCGCTCGGCGGCGGCGTCGCCATGCAGTTCGCCTACCAGTTCCCCGAACGCACCGAACGCCTGGTGCTGGTGGGAACCGGGGGAGTGGGCCGCGCGGTCAACCCCGTGCTGCGCGCCGTGTCCCTGCCGGGGGCCGACCTCCTGCTCGCCGCGCTGCGGCTGCCGGGCATGCGGCTGTCCGCCCGGCTGTGCACCGCGCTGCTGCGGGGGCTCGACACCGGACTCGGCCTGGACGCGCCCGAACTGCTCGGCCTGATCGACGCCTTGCCCGACGCCACCGCCCGCAGCGCGTTCATCCGCACCCTGCGCGCCGTCGTGGACTGGCGCGGACAGGTGGTGACCATGCTCGACCGCTGCTACCTGACCGAGGGCATGCCGGTGATGCTCGTCTGGGGCGCCCGCGACGCCGTGGTCCCCGCCGACCAGGCACACCTCGCGCATCTCGCGATGCCCGGCAGCCGCCTGGAGATCTTCGAGGACGCCGGACACTTCCCCTTCCACACCGACCCGGCCCGATTCCTCGCCCTGATCGAGGACTTCGTCGCCGGCACACCGCCCGCCCGGTGGGACGGCGAACGCTGGCGCGACCTGCTCAGGACGTCCGGCCGGGACACCGGTGCGCGGCTGCGGGACGCCAGCGAACGCAGCGCGACCTGACCGCCGCCGCGCCGCACCGGCTCAGAACAGCGCCAACTGGCCGGGGAGCACCGGCACCACGCTGCCGTCGAGCGACGGCTGGAGCGCCGGGTCGAGCGGCGCTAGGCGGCGCGAACCGGGGCACGACACCAGCTCGGACCCCGACCGGGTGTCGGCCGGATCATGACGCGCCCAGCGGCCCGCGACCACGGCGATCCGGCGGCGGCACACGGGGCACAGACGGCGTGGAGCAGACATGCGCCCAGTCTGCCAGCCGCCACCGACAACGCCGGTACCGTGCCCGGGCGCCGGCACGCCCGTACCGTGCTCTGCCACCGGCAACGCCGGCACGGTGCCCCGGCGCCGGCACGCCCGTACCATGCTCTGCCACCGGCAACGCCGGCACGGTGCCCCGGCGCCGGCACGCCCGTACCATGCTCTGCCACCGGCAGCGCCGGTCCGCCGCCCCGGCGCAGGCAACGCCCGGTACCGTGCCCCGGCGCCGACAGGGCCGGATGCGTGCCCCGGCGCCGGCCGCGGGCCGGAGCGGGAAGGATCCGGAGCCGGTCGCGGGCCGGAGCGGGAAGGATCCGGAGCCGGCCCCGCGCGGGCCGTGCGCGTCCTATTGTTGGCCGATGCCCGCACACCGCATCGACCGCCCGGCCGACCTCGACACCGTCCGCGACTCCTACGACCGGGTGGCCGACAACTACGCCCACATGGTGCTGACGACCGGAATCGGCGACATCCGCACCGACCCCTGGCTCAAGGCGTCGATCGACGCCTTCGCCGACACCGTGGCCGGGCTCGGTCCCGTGCTCGACGTCGGCTGCGGCCCGGGCACGGTGACCGCCTACCTCGCCGAACGCGGCCTCGACGTGTCCGGTGTCGACCTCTCGCCCCGCATGATCGACAACGCCCGCCGCCTCCACCCCGGGTGCGACTTCCGCGTGGCCTCCGCCACCGAACTCGACCTGCCGGAGGCGTCCCTGGGCGGCATCCTCGGGTGGTGGTCCCTGTTCAACCTCCCGCGCGCGGTGCTCCCCCAGGTGCTCGCCCTGTTCGCCCGCGCCCTGAAGCCGGGCGGCCACCTCATCACGGCCACCCACGTCGGCGACGAGGACGCCGTGCGCACCGAGGCGTACGGCGGCGTCCCCGTCCACTGGACGACCCACAAGTGGCGGCCGGAGCAGCTCGTCGCCCTGATCGAGCAGGCGGGCCTGACCCCGGTCGCCGAACTCCGGCTCCCCCCGACCGACTACAGCGGCCCGGGCGTGGTCGTCATGGCCCGCCGGCCGGACTGAGCCCCGGGAGCCCGCCGACGCCCGCCGACGCCTGCGGGGCGCGAGGACGGACGCGGGCGTCGCGGCCCGGCCGAGTCGGAATCCCCGTGACCTGCGGCGGAACCGTGCCGTAGTCTCGGCCGACGCTTCGCGGAGGTCGTGGACGACACCGCGGCGGATCAGCGACATGCGGTGGCGCGGACGCGCCAAGGGGTGGGGAACATGACCGATCGGATCACCGTGGCCGGGCAGGGGCAGAGATGCCCGGACTGCGGAACGTGGGCGCCCGTCGAGGCGGGCTTCGTCACATGGTGCGAAGCGTGCGGGTGGAACGTCGACCCCGGGGCCCCGGACCCGGCTCCCGGTCGCATCGAGGCGATGCGGCGGGAACTCGCGCGGCGCTACGGCGAACGCCTCGTCGCCGACCTCGGGCCCCGTCCGCATCGGGACGCCGCCAGTGTGGTCGCCTACGTCCTCGCGCTGCTGGTGCACGGCGTGACGGTGGGCCTGCTGGTGGCCGGGGTCCTCCTGGCCGTCCTCGGCTGGGGCGTGGGGCTGCTCCCCGTCGTGGGCCTGCTGCTCGTCGTCCTCGCGGTGGTGCTCAGGCCGCGCTTCGCCGCCCTTCCCGAGGATGCCGTCGTGCTGCGCAGGCCGGATGCGCCCGCGCTGTTCGCGCTGGTCGACGAGGTGGCGGCGGTGGCGGGGACGACCGGCGTGGATGCCGTCGTCGTCGACGCCGACGCCAACGCCTCGGTCGGCTCCTACGGGGTGCGGCACCGGAGGGTGCTGCACATCGGGCTGGGGGTGTGGGAGGTGCTGACCCCGCAGCAGCGCGTCGCGCTCCTCGGCCACGAGCTCGGTCACTTCGCCCACGGGGACCTCCGGCACGGCGCCGTGGTCGCGCGGGCGCTGCACTCGCTCGCGCTGTGGCACTACTTCCTGACGCCCGCCCACGACGGCGATCTGATGCAGCGGGCCACCAACTGGATGCTGGCCGGGCCGAGATGGGCGGTCCTCGGCCTGCTCCGTCTCCTCGACCTGCTGACCCTGCGTGCCGCCCAGCGCGCCGAGTACCTGGCCGACGGGACCGCGGCCCGCGCCGGATCCACGGCCGCGGCGACCGGGCTGCTGGACCGGCTGCTCATCGTCCCCTCCGTGGAACTGGCACTGCGGCGCGAGTCCGTCGTGGCGCACAGCAGGGGCGGTTCGGCGGCGCGGCGCGACGCGGCGCACGGGCTCTGGGAACGGGTGGCTGCGCGCATCGCGTCCGTGCCGGAGCGCGAGTACGAGCGGCTGCGCCGCGTGAGCGCCCTGCGCGGGCACAGCGCCGACTCGACCCATCCGCCGACTCATCTGCGACGGCAGCGGGTGGAGGCCGACGAGCAGTGGGAGGCGACGGTGCGGTGCGACGCGGAGAGGGCGGGTCTGATCGCGGCCGAACTGGCCTCGGCGCGCGAGCGCACGGCCCACCTGGTCATCCGCGACGGTGTGGCCTGACCTGCCTGACCTGCCTGACCTGCCTGACCTGCCTGACGGCCTGACGGCCTGACGGCGGCGACGGCGGCCGCGGCGGCGCAGGCCCCCGGCGGGCTCCTCGCGCCGTGGGCGGCAGCGGGGCCGGTGCCGTCCGGTCGGGGTGCGCGGCGGCTCAGCGGACCGCGACCAGGCGGCCCGAGGCGACCACGTTGCCCTGGTAGCCGTCGCGTGCTGAGTACGCGCCGCCGCAGGTGATCAGGCGGATCTCGGGCGCCGGGCCGTCCGCGTAGACGGTGTCGGCGGGGAATCCCCGCTGAGGGAAGACCTCCACCGCGTAGAGCGCGAACACCGCCGTCCGGCCGTCCTCGCGCTCGACCTCCACCCGGGTGCCGGGGCGCAGCGAGCCGAGGGGGTAGAAGACGGCGGGGCCGGCGTCGTTGTCGACATGGCCGACGACCACGGCCGTGCCGCGCTCCCCGGGCGACACGGCGCCCCGGTACCAGCCGGCGAGCCGCGCCCGTTCCGGTGGCGGGGCGGCGATCCACCCGTCGGCGTCGAGGCCGACCGGTGCGACCGGCGCGTCGACGCCGGCCGAGGCGATCACGATCCGGCTGGGCACCGCGTGCGGCAGCGGCGCGGGCGAGGTGCCGGCCGGGCGGTGGGCCCCGCGGCCGCCGGCGCGGGCTGCGGCGGACCGCCGGCGGGCAGGGCGGCGGTGCCGCCCCGGACGAGGAAGACGCCGAACAGCAGGACGCAGAGCACGGTGAACCACGCCCCGCGTCCCGTGCCGGCCACGGCGGCCCTCCCCTCAGGCCCGGCCGCCGGAGCGGCGGCGCAGCAGGAGCAGTGCGGCCCAGGCGAGTCCGGCGGCGATGACCAGGCCGCCCGCGGCCAGTCGGGCCGGGCCGAGGTCGGTGAAGCTGCCGCCGGTGCCCGCCTTGACGCCGCCGCCCGGTTTGACGTCCTCCCCGGGCTTCTCGTGCCGATCCGGGTCGTGGGCCGGCGGGCGGGTGCTCTCGCCGGGCCGCGGCGCGGGGGAGTGGTGCTGTCCCGACGAGCCGGAGACGGTGAGCCGGGCGCGTCCCGTCTCGCCCTCGCAGGTGAAGACCACCTCGTACTCGGCACCCGGTTCGGCGTCCGGGTAGAGCTCGGCCCGGCCCGGCTTCCCGCCGCTCAGGGTCACGGTGTCGAACACCGGAGCGGTCACGGTCACGGTCG
This sequence comes from Streptomyces zhihengii, assembly GCF_016919245.1. Taxonomy (NCBI): domain Bacteria; kingdom Bacillati; phylum Actinomycetota; class Actinomycetes; order Kitasatosporales; family Streptomycetaceae; genus Streptomyces; species Streptomyces zhihengii. Next base: position 902,272 of record NZ_JAFEJA010000002.1, read on the forward strand.
CGGAGGCGCACTCGGTGGCGGTGAGCGAGACCGTGCCGCCCGGGGCGACGGAGGCGGGCGAGACGCTGTACGCGAACGACGTGATGTCGCCGTCCGGTTCGGCACGGGCCGCGGGAACCGCGCCCGCCAGGAGGGCCGGCACGAGGAGGCACAGGGAGGCGAGCCGTGGGTGCATGAGGCGTCTCCGGTTCCCGAGGCGCAGCCGCGGAGCGGTTCCACGGAGGCGACAGCGCACCTCGACGGCAACGACGCTAGGAGGGCCCCCGGGCGCCTGCCACTTCAAGGGGGCCGATGGGCCGGGGGCGCGGGCCGCCCGTCAGCCGGGCAGGTCGCGGGCGCCGAGCCGGAGATGCTCGATGTGGTAGACCGCCTCGTCGAGCAGGTGCGCCACATGGCTGTCGTAGAGGCTGTACTCGATCCGCCGGCCCTGGCGGGTGCCGGTGACCAGGCCGAGGGCGCGCAGCAGGCGCAGTTGGTGGGACACCGCGGACTGCTCCATGTCGACCGCCGCCGCCAGCTCGGTGACACCGCAGGGGCCCTGCCGCAGACGGGTGAGGATCATCAGGCGGGACGGCGTGGCCAGGGCCTGGAGGGTGGCCGCGATGGTGGCCGCGGAGTCCGCGTCGAGGTGGGCGGCCGGTGTGGTGCCGCTGACTCCGTGTCCCATGGGCCCATCGTAGTCGCGCATCCGATCGAATGAATGAAGACCTGTTCATGCGTTCCTGTATGGTCTGGGGCCATGGCTTCCTCCACCTCGCCGGTGGCCCCGCCGCGCTCCGGGCCCCCGCCCGTCGCGGCGGCCGCCCGCACCCGTGCCGCCGAGCTGCCCGAGGTCCGCTGGGCCGCCCTCGCCGCCGCCGCGTTCCTCTGCGCCCTCCCGCTCGACCTGGCCGGGGCCCCCGCCTGGATCTGGGGACCGCTGTACGCCGTGTGCTACGCGGCGGGCGGCTGGGAGCCCGCACGCGAGGGCGTCCGCGCCCTGCGCGCGCGCACGCTCGACGTCGACCTGCTGATGGTGGCCGCCGCCCTCGGCGCCGCGGCCATCGGCCAGTTCCTCGACGGCGGCCTGCTCATCGTGATCTTCGCCTCCTCGGGCGCCCTGGAGGCGCTCGCGACCCGGCGCACCGCCGACTCCGTACGCGGACTCCTCGACCTCGCCCCGGCCCGCGCGCTGCGCCTCGACCCCGTGACCGGTGACGGGGAGACCGTCGGCGCCGCCGCCCTTCGCACCGGCGACACCGTCCTCGTCCGCCCCGGGGAACGCCTGCCCGCCGACGGCACCGTGCTCGACGGGGCCAGCGAGGTCGACCAGGCCACGATCACCGGGGAACCGCTGCCCGTCGACCGGGGCCCCGGCGACCCCGTGTTCGCCGGCACCCTCAACGGAACGGGCTCGCTCAAGGTACGGGTCGGCGCCGACCCCTCCGCCTCCGTCATCGCCCGCATCGTGGCCCTCGTCGAGGAGGCGAGCGCCACCAAGGCCCCCACCCAGCTCTTCATCGAGAAGGTCGAACAGCGCTGGTCGACCGGCGTCGTCGTGGCGACCCTCGCGCTGCTCGCCGTGCCCCTGGCGCTCGGCGCCGACTTCACCGGCACGCTGCTGCGCGCGATGACCTTCATGATCGTGGCCTCGCCCTGCGCGGTCGTCCTCGCCACCATGCCGCCGCTGCTCTCCGCGATCGCCACCGCCGGACGGCACGGCGTCCTCGTCAAGTCGGCCGCCGCCATGGAGCGGCTGGGCACCGCCGACCGGATCGCCCTCGACAAGACCGGCACCCTCACCGAGGGCGCGCCGCGGGTCGCGGAGGTCCTGCCGCTCGACGGCACCGCCGGGGACCGGGCGCTCGCCCTCGCCGCCGCGGCCGAACTCGCCAGCGAGCACCCGCTCGCGCGGGCCGTGGTCGCCGCCGCCCGCGCACGCGGACTCGACCTGCCCGAGGCGCACGCCTTCGCCTCCGTGCCCGGCCGGGGGGTGTCCGCGCGCGTCGACGGGCACGAGGTGCGGGTCGGCAGCCCCGCCGCGCTGATCCCCGGCGGCTGCCCGGAGGCCGAGACCACCGAGGCCGCGGGCCGCACCGCGGTGGCCGTCACCGTGGACGGCACACCCGCCGCCGTCCTGGCCGTCGACGACCGCCTCCGTGACGGGGCCCCCGCCGCCGTCGCCGCCCTCACCCGGCTCACCGGCCGCGCGCCCACCCTGCTGACCGGGGACAACCCGCGCGCCGCGCGTCGCGTCGCGGCCGAGACCGGCATCCGGGACGTACGCGCCGGACTGCTGCCCGAGGACAAGGTGGCCGCCGTCCGCGCCTGGCAGCGGGACGGGGACACGGTGCTCGTCGTCGGCGACGGAGTCAACGACGCCCCGGCGCTCGCCGCCGCGCACACCGGCATCGCGATGGGGCACGTGGGCTCCGACCTCGCGATGGAGAGCGCCGACGCGGTCGTCGTCCGCGACGAGGCGGCGGCCGTCCCCGCCGTCGTGGCCCTCTCCCGGCGCGCCCGCCGCCTGGTCGTCCAGAACCTGGTGATCGCCACGGTCTGCATCGCGGGACTGGTGACCTGGGACCTCGTGGGCCACCTCCCGCTCCCTCTCGGCGTCGCGGGCCACGAGGGCTCGACGATCCTCGTGGCCCTCAACGGGGTCCGGTTGCTGAGGGATCGTGAGTGGGGAGGGCCGGCCCTGCCGGCGACCGACGACACGGCCGCGCCCGCCGTCCCGCGCTGATCCCGCGGCCGGCGGCGGGCCCTCGCCGGGGCGGGGGCCGCCTGGGCGGGACACCTGCGCCCGCGGCGGGCACCTCGCGCCCGCGGGCCGCGGGCCGCGGGCGGCTGCCCGGCCTGCGGCAAGGCCCTCGCCTGGCGATGCCCCCTGAGCGGGATCCGCTTGCGGCGGGAACGCCGTGCCCGCCGGCCGCGTGCCGCAGGCCGACTGCCCGGCCTGCGCTGGAACCGCCTGCGGCGGCCCGCCGGCCTGCGGCAGGCCCCGTCCGGGCCGGAGCGCCACCGGGCGGCCCCCGCCCACGGCGGGCCCCATCCGGGCAGCCCCACCCGGGCGGAAGCGCCTGCCAAGGCGGCAGACCTCACCGGGCAGCCCCCGCCCCGGCGGGCCCCCATCCGGGCGGAAGCGCCTGCCAAGGCGGGCGAACCTCACCGGGCAGCCCCCGCCCCGGCGGGCCCCCGGCCTACGGCAGGTACCCCGACACCTCCTCCGCCGTGCGCGGGCCGGGTGTGCCCGGCGGGAGGAGGCCGTGGGACGTGAGGAGGTGGGTCACCGCCGTGCCCCACGGGCGGCGGAGGCGGGCCGTGTCCAGGAGGGCCTGGTCGGTGAGGAGTTCGGCGACCGGGCCGGTGCGCGGGCCGCCCGGGGCGAGGACGACGGCGTCGTCGGCCCAGCGCAGGGCGAGGTCCACGTCGTGGGTGGCCATCACCACCGTCGTGCCCGCCTGCCGCAGTCCGTCGAGCACCTCCAGCAACCGCTCCTGGCCGTGCGGGTCGAGCCCCGCGGTGGGCTCGTCCAGGACGAGCACCCGCGGCCGCATCGCCACCGCCCCCGCGATCGCCGCGCGCTTGCGCTGCCCGTAGGAGAGCAGGTGCGTCGGGCGGTCGCGCAGGGACTCGATGTCCATCGCGGCGAGCGCCTCGCCGACCCGCGCGCGGACCTCCTCCTCCGGCAGGCCGAGGTTCATCGGCCCGAAGGACACGTCCTGCCCGACGGACGCCGCGAAGAGCTGGTCGTCCGGGTCCTGCACCACGAGCTGCACCGTCGTGCGCAGCCGTGTCAGCCCGGCCCGGTCGTACGTCACCGGCTCGCCCTCCAGCAGCAGCCGCCCCGAGGCGGGCCGCAGGCCGCCGGTGAGCAGCCGCAGCAGGGTGGTCTTGCCGCTCCCGTTGCGCCCGAGCAGGGCCGTCGCGCGGCCCTCGGCGAGCGCGAGGCCGATCCCGTCGAGGACCAACGGGCCGTCCTCGTAGGCGTAACGGGCGTCGACGAGCTGGACGATCACAGGACGTACCTTTCGAGGGCGAGGGTGAGCAGCACGATCGCGGCGAGCAGCCCCGCGACACCGCAGAGGAACGGCCGGGACACCGCCGCGCGCGTCACCAGCACCCGCAGGGTGCCGTCGTAGCCGCGTCCCGCGAGGCCCGTCTGGAGCCGCGACGCCCGGTCGAAGGCGCGGACGAACGCCGTCGCCCCGAGCCCGGCCAGCGAACGCCACGCCGCCGCCCGGCTGGTCGCGCCGAGCCGGGCGGCCTGGGCCTGGCGCACCCGGGCGACGGAGTCCAGCAGCAGGAAGGTGATCCGGTACATCACCAGGGCGACGTCGACGACGGGCGCCGGTACCCCCGCGCGCACCAGCCGGGGCAGCACGTCCGACACGGGGGTGGTGAACGCGAACAGCAGCACGCCGAGCGAGGCCGCCGACGTCCGCAGCAGCAACTGCCCGGCGTGCGCGGGCCCGCCGGGCGCGAGCGACACCGCGCCCTGCGGCCCGCCCACGGCGAACAGCAGGGGCACGGCCCCGGTCACACAGAAGCCCAGCGGGACGCGGAAGGCGCGCCAGAGCTGCCGCGGGGCGACGCCGGCCGGGCCGAGCAGCACCGTGAGGGTCGCCGCCGCGACGAGCACGGCGCCCGGCCAGGGCGGCAGACAGACGGCCGTGACCGTCAGGCCGAGACCGAGGACGGCCTTCTCCAGGGGATGGCGGCGGCGCCAGCGACTGCTGTGCGCCGCCGCGTCGATCGGCAGCACCGCCGGTCAGGAAGCGGCCGTCGTGCTGCCGCCGGGCGCGGTGCCGTCCGCGACCCCGGCCCCGCCGGACGCGGCGTCACCCGCGTCACCCGCGTCACCCGCGCCGGGATCCGCGGCGGCGGCCGCCGCCGCGCGCGCCTCCCCCTGGCGGCGCCCCTTGTGCAGCCCGAAGTAGTACGCCAGGACGCCCGCGCCGAGCGCCGCCTGGACGGCGAACAGCGCGGACTCCACCTCGCCGGACGGCGGTTCGTACAGGGGCGAGAACCAGGGCTCGTAGTCCGGCTCCAGTTCGGTGATCGCCGTCTCGGCCTGCGCGTCGGCGCCCGTGAACGGCTCCTCCTTGTGGTCCCCGAGCCCGAGGGCCAGCGGCAGGACGGCCAGCGCCACCACGATCAGGACCAGCAGCGTGTTGATCTTCGCGTTACGGCTCATCGGACCCCCGCCTCCTTCGCGGCGCCGCGGGCGCCACCGGTCACCAGCACGCCCAGACGGGTCAGTTCGCCCTTGCTGGACCGGACGAGCAGCCGCATCACCAGCACGGTCAGCAGCCCCTCGCTGACCGCCAGCGGGATCTGCGTCACCGCGAAGATCCCGCCGAACTTGGCGAGCGCCCCCAGGAAACCGGTGCCCGGGTCGGGGAAGGCGAGCGCGAGCTGGACGCTGGTCACGCAGTAGGTGACGAGGTCGGCCGTGAACGCCGCGAGGAACACGCCGACCATCAGGGGCGCGCCGCCGCGGCGCGCCAGCCGGTAGACGGCGTAGCCGGCCCACGGCCCGACGATCGCCATCGAGAAGACGTTGGCGCCGAGCGTGGTGAGCCCGCCGTGCGCCAGCAGCAGCGCCTGGAACAGCAGCGTGATGGTGCCGAGCACCGCCATCACCGGCGGCCTGAAGAGGATCGCCCCGAGTCCGGTGCCGGTGGGGTGGGAGCAGCTTCCCGTCACCGACGGGATCTTGAGCGCCGAGAGCACGAACGTGAAGGCGCCGGAGGCGCCGAGCAGCAGCGTGGACTCGGGATGGGCCTTGACCTCACGGGTCAGGGCGCGGACACCGTGGACGACGAACGGGGCGGACGCCGCGCCCCAGGCGACGGCGTGCAACGGGGGCAGATACCCCTCGGCTATATGCATGGTTGGGAGACCCTCTCCAGCACCTCGTGGATGGACAACGCACCCTGGCCGGTCTCCTGGCTGACGGGCGTCGGTGTCCGGAGGTCTTCCGGGCACACGTCACACCCGGCTCCGCCTTCCCAGGCGCCGCGGTCTCCCGCGGTGTCCCAGTGGCTTCCCCCGGAGGGGGAGGTGGAGCCGGACATCCCGATCACAGTGGCGAGGGCCGCACCGGTTCCGCACCGGTTTCCCGAACACCAAGGCCCCGTGACAGTAGTCCCCCGACCAGCGGGCTCACAAGCCGCTCCCGGCCGGGCGCTCTCCGCGACCCCTCGCGCGCCCGCCCCGCGCGCCGCGCGCCCTCCGCCGGGGCCTTCCCCGGCGCCGCCCCGCCGCGAGGCGCCGCCGGGAGAGGCCGGGCGCCCGCCGGAAAGGCGCCGTGCCCGGTCACTCCTTGCGGTAGCCGTACGCCTCCGCCGCCGCCGTCGCCACGGCGTCGAGGTCCCCGCCGGCCGAGGCCGTGACCACCGCGGCGACCGCGCCCTCGACGAACGGCGCGTCCACCAGCCGGGCCCCGGCGGGCAGTTCGTCCCCCTCGGCGATCAGGGCCTTCACCGTCAGCACGGCGCTGCCGAGGTCGACGAGGACCGCCACACCGGCCCCGCCGTCCACCTCGGATGCGGCGGCGGTGATGAGCTCGGCGCTCGTCCCGAGGCCGCCGTCCGGCGTCCCGCCGGCGGGCGCCACCGGCGCGAGCGCGCCCCCGCCCGCGAGCCCCCGGGCGAGCTCCGCCACGGACTCGGCCACCCGCGCGCTGTGCGAGACGAGCACGATGCCGACCAGGCCGTCCCCGCCGCTCACGCCTCCTCCTCCGCCGCCTGCGCGAGGGCGGCGATCAGCAGCGCCGACGACGTCGCCCCCGGATCCCGGTGCCCGATGCTGCGTTCCCCGAGATAGCTGGCCCGGCCCTTGCGCGCCTGGAGGGGCACCGTGGCCTGCGCGCCCGCCTCGGCGGCGTCCCGTGCCGCGGCGAACGACTCCGTCGTGTCACCGAGCGCGGCCACCGCCGGTTCCAGCGCGTCCAGCATGGTCTTGTCGCCCGCCGCCGCCCCGCCGAGCTGGGCGACGGCCGCCACGCCGGCGCGCAGCGCCTCGGCGAGCCGCCCGGGAGCGACCTCGGTCGCGTCCCCGAGTTCCTTGCCGGTGCGGCGCAGCAGCGTCCCGTACAGCGGTCCGGACGCGCCGCCGACCGAGGAGATGAGCTGCCGTCCGGCGAGGACGAGCACGGCGCCCGGGGTCGCCGGGGGCTCCGCGTCCAGGGCGGCGGAGACGGAGGCGAAGCCGCGCCGCAGATTGCTGCCGTGGTCGGCGTCACCGATCGCCGAGTCCAGCTCGGTGAGCCGGTCGGCCTCCCGGTCCACGGCCGCGGCGGCGAGCGCCAGCCAGCGCCGGAAGAAGGCGGTGTCGAGCACAGGAACTCCCTCGTCGTGTCGGATGTGCGGCCCTTCGCCGCCTGTCGCGCGGGACGCAGCCGCCCGCGCTCAGCGACCCGGGACCTCAGCGGCCCCAGCGCAGCCCGGGCGTCTGCACCGGCGCGTCCCACAGCCGCAGCAGTTCCTCGTCCACCTGGCACAGCGTCACCGAGCACCCCGCCATGTCGAGGGAGGTGACGTAGTTGCCGACGAGGGTGCGGACCACGGGCACCCCGCGCTCGGAGAGCACCCGCTGCACCTCCGCGTTGAAGCCGTACAGCTCCAGCAGCGGTGTGCCGCCCATCCCGTTGACGAGGGCGATGACGGGGCCCGTCGGCCGCAGGTCCTCCAGGACGGCCCCGACGGCGAAGTCCGCGATCTCGCCCGAGGTCATCATCGGGCGGCGCTCGCGTCCGGGCTCCCCGTGGATGCCGATGCCGAGCTCCAGCTCGCCGGGCGGCAGGTCGAAGGTCGGCCCGCCCTTGGCCGGGGTGCTGCACGCGCTCAGCGCGACCCCGAAGCTGCGGGAGCTCTCGTTGACCTGGCGGGCCAGCGACTCCACCCGCTCCAGCGGGGCGCCCGCCTCGGCGGCCGCCCCCGCGAGCTTCTCCACGAACAGGGTCGCCCCGGTGCCGCGCCGCCCGGCGGTGTAGAGACTGTCGGCCACGGCGACGTCGTCGTCGACGAGCACGGTGGCCAGCCGCACGCCCTCGTCCTCGGCGAGCTCCTGCGCCATGCGGAAGTTGAGCACGTCGCCCGTGTAGTTCTTGACGACGAAGAGCACCCCCTCGCCGCTGTCCACGGCGGCCGCGGCGCGCACCATCTGGTCCGGCACGGGGCTGGTGAACACCTCGCCGGGGCAGGCCGCGTCCAGCATCCCGGGTCCCACGAACCCGCAGTGCAGGGGCTCGTGCCCGGAACCGCCGCCGGATACCAGGGCGACCTTCCCGGCGACGGGCGCGTCACCCCGGACGACGACCCGGCGTTCGACGTCCACGGTGAGCTCCGGATGCGCCGCGGCCATCCCGCGCAGCGCGTCCGCCACGACGGTCTCCGGCACATTGATGAGCATCTTCAACGGTCCTCCTCGGTGCGGCGGGGCGACTCCCCTCAGTATCGGCCCTTCCCCGCCGGCTCGGCCGTCCGTTCGCGGAACGACGCGGCGGGCCGCACGCCGCCGCGAGCGGACGGGCCGCCCCCGGCCACCGGGGCGGCCGGTCCCTCGGAGCGTGCCCGCTGGTACGTTTTCACCATGCCACCGGCCGCCGTCTCCCCGCAGGACCCCCGGACGGTCGCGCTCCGGCTCGATCTGCCGCCCCGGGTCGCGAGCATCGGCACGGGGGTGCACGGCACCACGGGGCTGCACGACGTCTTCCGGCTGCCGGACCTGTGGCAGCTCCATCTCTACGCCTACGACGGCGAACTCGACGTCGACGGCGAGCGGTTCACGATCCGGCCCGGCCGGGTGAGCCTGGTGCCGCCCGGAGCGCTGGTGCGCTACCGGTACCGGGGCCGCTCGGAGCATCTGTACGCCCACCTGGCGCTGCCGGGCACCGGCGAGGCGGTGCGGGTGCCCGTCATGCAGGACTGCGGCGCGCTGCTGCCCGTGCTGGGCGACCTGCTGCGGCACGCCGCCGCCGCGGGGGCCGGGCAGCCGGGACGGGCGGCGGCGGACGTGTGGGCGGCGCTGTGGCGGGTCGCCGGACTGGCCGGGGCCCGGGGCGCGCCGGCCGGCCCGCACCCGGCGTTCGCCGCGGCCGTCGCGTACATCGAGTCCCGTATCGCGGAGCCGCTGACGGTGCCCGCCGTCGCGGCCGCCGCGGGCGTCTCCCACAACCACCTCACCCGGCTGTTCCGGGCCGAGGCCGGCGCCACCGTGGTGGCGCACATCCGGCGGCGCCGGATGGAGCGGGCGCGGCATCTGCTGCGCGAGTCCACGCTCTCGGTGGCCGCCGTCGCCGCGGCGGTCGGCGTCGCCGACCTCCAGGCGTTCAACAAGGCCTGCCGAAGGGAACTCGGCGCCTCCCCGCGCGCCGTCCGCGCCGGCCACGGGAGCGGCTGACGCGGTTCGGGAGCGGGCCGGGCGAAACCGGGCCGGTCGAACCGGGCCGTGCGGCCCGTGCGGGCTGAGCGTGTGCGGGCCGGTGGGCGCGGAACGGCCTTCGCCGTGTCCTCGATCGCCGGACCGGCTGACAGGGGCAGCCCGTCCGGCGATCGAGGACACCGCGCGCCGGCGCGGTGCCGCCGGACCGGGCGGGTCGCGCCGCGTGGCGCCGAGCCTGCCCGGCCCGGTCCCCGGACAGGGCAGGCCCCGCACCGTGCCCGCGCCGTCCGGCGCGCGGCGCGGGCGGTGTCAGGTGCGGCCGGTGCCGCGGTAGAGGTCGAGTTCGCCGTCGAGCTCCAGTGCGAGGACCGTCGCGTACGCGTCCACGTCCGACTCGCGGGGCGCGTCGATCCAGGTGGTACCGGGGACCTCGTGTAGACCGCCGTCGACCCGGTGGCCGAGCGGGGCGCCCGTGCCCAGCACGGACACCCGCCGCACCCGGTTGCGCAGCCCCCGTACGGCGACGTGTTCGCGCGGCGCGTCGAAGCAGACCAGGTACAGGGTGCGGCGGTCGGCCGACAGGGTGCTCGGGCCGTAGTGGTGACCCGGGGGCAGGCCCGCCGCCGTCCCGTACACGGCGTCCCGGTGGGCCGCGATCCAGGCGCCGAGCCCTTCGAGGCGCTCCGTCTGCTCGGCGGTGAAGGTCCCGTCCTCGCGGGGACCGACGCCGAGCAGCAGGTTGCCGCCCGCGCCGATCGTCTCCGTGAAGTGGCGCACCAGTTGGCGCACCGGCTTGTGGCGGGTGTCGCCCGGCTGGAACCCCCAGGAGTCGTTCACCGTCAGGCACAGCTCCCACGGCCCCTCGGGGGCGACCGGCGGCACGCCCTGCTCCGGGGTGGCGTAGTCGCCGTGGCCGGGCAGCCGCGCGTTGAACACCGTCTTCGGACCGGCGGCGAGGACGCGGGCGGCGAGCGCGTCGGCGCCCCACTGTCCGGCGGCGCGCTCCCACTCGCCGTCGAACCACAGCAGGTCCGGACGGTAGCGGTCGGCCAGCTCGCCGACCTGGCCGTCGCGGTAGGCGAGGTAGCGCGCCCAGGCGGCGGGGTCCTCGGCCCCGCCGGCCGGTGCCACCCAGGGGCTGGTCAGCACGTCCGCGTGGTCCCGGCCCGGGGACGGGTGCAGCACGCTGGCGTAGTCGGGGTGGTTCCAGTCGGAGTGCGAGTAGTACAGGCCCACCCGCAGCCTCCGCTCGCGCAGCGCGTCGGCGTACGGCCCGACGAGGTCGCGCCCCGCGGGCGTACGGCGCACGACGTCCAGCTCGCCGAAGGCGGTGTCCCACAGGGCGACCCCGTCGTGGTGACGCGCGGTCAGCACGGCGTACCGGGCTCCGGCGCGGGCGAACAGGTCCGCCCACGCGGCGGGGTCGTACTTGGCCGCGGTGAAGCCGTCGAGCTGTGCCATGTACCGCTCGTGGGGCATCCGCCCGGTGTAGAACGCCCAGGACTCGGGGACGCCCTCGACGGCGTAGACGCCCCAGTGGACGAAGATCCCGAGCTTGGCGTCGGAGAACCAGGGCTGCAGGGGCATCGGGCACACCTCGGGGCGGTGGGTGACGGGGGCCGGCGCCGGGTGCCGGCACGCCGACGGTATGCCGTACGGCCCCGGGGGCGCGTGGGAACGGATCACTCTCACTGGTCCGTTCTCACCACGCAGCCCAGCCGGAGGGCCCCGCCGCGGGCCGCCCCCTCACCGCGCGCCGGGCTCCGGGGCGGAGGGGCCCGGCTCGTCGGGGCCGTCCGGGCCGTCGATGCGGACGCCGAGCCGCTCGCCGACCCGGCTGCGCAGCCGCCGGGAGAGCGTCGTGGTCGCCGCCGTCAGGAAGACGAAGGTGTAGAGGATCTGGACCATGGTCACCACCCGGGCGCTCTGCCCGGTGGGCACGATGTCCCCGTAGCCGACGGTCGCCAGCGTGACCACCGTGAAGTACAGGGCGTCCGTGCGGGTGCTCAGGCCGCTGAACTCGCCGGGATGCCGGGCCAGCACGTGGTACGCCCCCGCGAAGACGACCACCGTCAGACACACCAGCAGCGGGATCACGATGCCCGGCCGGGCGCGCGGGTCGTCGGTGAGGACGTCGCGGATCTGCACCAGCAGCAGCAGCGCCACCGAGACCAGCAGCGCGATGAAGACCGCCCAGCTCAGCAGCGGCCTGTCGGTGCCGAAATGCTCCAGGGGCACCAGGAAGTACGCCAGCGTCATCGCCGCCGCGCAGGTGGTGCCCACGACCCAGCCGCGCACCGGCAGCCCGCTGCGCCGGCCTCTGGTTTGCGCGGCCGCCATCTCGTCCTCCCGCCTCGCCCCCCTGCCCGCCCAGTCAACGCCGACCCGGGCGCCGGGCGCCCGGTGTGCTGCTCGGACCGGGTGACGCCGGCCCCCGTCCCCTGTCCGGACCGGCCGCCTGGCGGCCCCGGCGGGCGGGCCACACGCTCGTAACGCACCGTGCGCTCCCGTGCGCGGTCCGGAAGGAGCACGCCATGAGCCAGCAGTCGCCCCCGGTGGGCGCGATGCCCCCGGTGCCCGATCCGCACAGCGGCTGGGTGACCGGGGGAGTCGTCTTCGCCGGTGTCCTCATGCTCTGCACCGGGGTCCTCGCCGTATTCCAGGGGATCGCGGGCATCGCCGAGGACGACTGGTACGCGCGGGTCGGCGACTACGTCTACCGCGTCAACCTGACCGGCTGGGGCTGGATCCACCTGGTGCTCGGCGTCCTGGTCGCGGCGACCGGCGCCGGCGTCCTCAAGGGCGCCTCCTGGGCCCGGATCACCGGCATCCTGCTGGCGTCGCTGTCGATGGTCACCCAGTTCCTCTTCCTGCCGTACGCACCGGTCTGGTCGGTGATCGTGATCGCGCTGGACGTGTTCGTGATCTGGGCCCTCGCCGCACACCACCCCGCGGAACCGGTGCTCTGACGGCCGGATCGGCCCGAAGGGCTGCGGCACCGGCGGACGGGGAGGGAGTATGGGGGGTGACCCGTCATCCCGGTGCGAGGACGTGAGCCGTTCGGCGTGCCCCCGCCCGCGCACCGCGACTGCGGCAAGGAGTGATCGTGGGCAGCGATGTGTTCCGTGCTGGCATCGCGGGTGAGAGCCGCGCGGAAGCGGCCCTGTCACCGCCGGGCGGGCTGATGGACCTGCTCGGGGTCGCCGCCGTCGTCCTCGACGCCGAGGGCCGGATCGTGCTCTGGAGCCCGCAGGCCGAGGAGCTGCTCGGCTACACGCCGCAGGAGGCCCTCGGCCGGCCCGCCGCTCGGCTGCTCGTCGCGGACGAGCACCTCGACCTGGTGCTCGACCTCTTCCAGCAGGTCATGGAGAGCGGCGAGGGCTGGGAGGGCGTCTTCCGGGTCCACCACAAGGACGGTTCGACCCGGCTGCTGGAGTGGCGCAACATGCGCCTCCAGGACGACACCGGCAACCTCTACGCCCTCGGCCTCGCCCAGGACCAGGCCACCCTGCGCCGTGTCGAGCGGGACCTCGCCCTCTCCGTCCGTCTCGTCGACCAGTCGCCGATCGGGCTGGCCGTGCTCCGCCCCGACCTGCGGTACGTGGCCGTCAACCCCGCCCTGGAGCGCATCGGCGGGCTGCCCGCCGAGGAGCTGCTCGGCCGCAGTTTCCGCGAGACGCTGCCGTTCGGCGACGCCGACCGGCTGGAGGCGGCCCTGCGGGAGGTCCTGGCCACCGGGACGCCGCTGCTGGACCGGCATGTGGTCGGGCGGATCCGCGCCGAACCGGCCGGGGAGCGCGCCTGGTCGGTGTCGCTGTACCGGCTGGAGGACCCGGGCGGGCGCGTGATCGGCGTCGCCGTGTCCGTCGTGGACGTCACCGACCGGCACCGGGCGGCCATCGAGGCGGAACGGGCCCGCAGCAGGCTCGCGCTCATCGCCGACGCCTCCGTGCGCATCGGGACGACGCTCGACCTGGAGCAGACCGCCCGCGAACTCGCGGACGTGGCCGTGCCCCGCCTGGCCGACGTCGCGGCCGTCGACGTGCTCGACCGGGTGCTCGCCGGGCCGGGCGGCCCTCCGGGCCCCGACTCCGACGAAGGGCATGTGCTGATCCGCGCGCTCGCCGTCGCCGCGGCCTTTCCCAGCGTCGCCGTCGACGCCGCCGACCGTCCGGGCGAGCTCGCCCGCTACGACGCCGGCCGCCTGGTCACCCGGTGCGTCGCCACCGCGCGCCCGGTGGTGATCCCCGAGGTGTCCGCCGCCGATCTGCGGGTCATCGCCCGCGACGACCGCGCCGCCCGGCTGCTGGCGCGGGCCGGGGTGCACTCGTACATGGCGGTGCCGCTGATCGCGCGGGGCGAGGTGCTGGGCGCGATCGACCTCAAGCGGTGCCGCAACCCGGAGCCGTTCACCGAGGACGACGTGCTGCTCGCCGCCGAGCTCGCCTCCCGCGCCGCCGTCTGCATCGACAACGCCCGCTGGTACCGCGAGCAGCGCCAGACCGCGCTCACCCTCCAGCGCAGCATGCTGCCCGAGATGCCCCGGCGGCTGGTCGGGCTGGAGGCCGCCTCCCGCTACCAGCCCGCGCGGGCCGGGAGCGAGGTCGGCGGCGACTGGTTCGACGTCATCCCCATGGAGCGGGAGCGCACCGCGCTGGTGGTCGGCGACGTGATGGGCAGCGGGATCACCGCGGCCACCGCCATGGGGCGGCTGCGCACCGCCACCCAGACGCTCGCCCGGCTGGCCCTGGACCCCGCGGTGGTGCTCCGCCACCTCGACGAGATCACCGCCGGGCTCGACCCGTACATCGCCACCTGCATCTACGCCGTCTACGACCCGCACCGCGCCCAGTGCTGCATCGCCAACGCGGGGCATCTGCCGCCGGTGCTGGTGCGGCGGGGCTGCGCGCCGCGGCTGCTGGACCTGCCGTCGGGGACGCCGCTCGGTGTCGGTCAGGTGGGCGGCGTCCCGCTGCGCAGCATCACCGTCGGCCTCGATCCCGGCGATGTGCTGGTGCTGTACACGGACGGCCTGGTGGAGACGAGGGACCAGGACATCGACGCCCGGCTCGGGACGTTGACGGGGCTGCTCCAGACGGTGGACGCGACGCTCGGTGACACGTGCGAGCGGCTGCTGAGCGCCCTGCGCAGGCCGGACACGCCCGACGACGTCGCCCTGCTGATGGCCCGCGTCACGGGCTGAACCGGCCCCGCGAGCCCGGCCCCGTACGGCCTCCCGGCATGCCCCGGCGGTGCGTGGGCCCGTCTCACCCCGCCGGGGGGTCGCCCTCCAGGCGGCGCAGGCGCTCCGCGTCGCAGGTGCGCGGGCAGGTGGCGCACGCCTCGGCCGGGGCGACCGTGTAGTGGAGGCAGCAGCCGAGCCGGGTCCTGGTCGGGTGCCGCCGGCCGTCCCGCCCCGTCAGGGTGCGGAAGTCCGCGCCGCCGGGGAAGGGGCCGAGCGGACCGGGCAGCAGTTCGCCGGCCGCCCGCACGGCGTGCTCCTCCTCGCCCAGCATCCGCCCGAGGTACCAGACGGCCGACACCAGGTCGTCGCCCGCCATGCCCCACAGGGCGCGCGGTCCGCGCCGCAGCCGGGGCCCGAGCGCCGCCAGCAGGGGGCGGACCTGGCCGGTGACGGCCACGCGCAGTTCGGCGCGCAGCGCCTCCTCGTCGTGCACCACGCGCACGCCGGGCAGCGCCGCTGCCGGGTCGTCCGGCAGGCAGGCGAAGGCGCCCGGCACCACCTCGAAGGCGTCGTCGGCGAGCCGGGTGCGCACGTCGCCGGAGCGCAGCAGCGGTACCCGGCGCTCCAGGTACCAGGGGCCGCTGACGATCAGTGAGACCGCCCAGAGCATGGCGTGCAGGGTGCGGGAGGCGGCGACGTCGGGGCGGGGCGTGCGGCCGTGGCGCGCGCGGATACGTTCCGCCTCGGCGTCGAGGAGGGTGTCGAGGAGTTCGGGCCGCAGCACCAGTTCGGCGGCGTCCGTCCAGCCCTGGCGCACGGGGGAGGGCGGTTCGGCGACGGTGAGGTCGAGCGCCGGGCAGAGCGCGGCGAGACGCCGGTGGACCGGGGCGAGCAGGGCGGCGGCGCTCACCGAGGGGCGGGCGGGGGCCGACGCCGGGGCCGGGATCACGGGGGGACTCCTCGTACGGGCAGGGGGGAGCGCGCACCGCGGCAGAGCGCCGCGGGGGCCGGAGTAAGGGTCACCTTACTCATAAACCGGCGCGATGATCGCGAACCCCGGCCCGGGCGCGCCGAGTTGGCGGAATAAGGCTTGCCTAACCTAAGCTCACCGGTCATGACCAGCGACTCGCCGGCCATGACCGGGAACGGGACCCCGCCGGGTGCCGTCCGCCCTCTCCTTGCGTGCGCGCGGAAGTGATCCCTCGGCTGTGACCCCCCGGAAGTGACCCCCTGATGCAGCTCCACCTGCTCGCCCTCAACCCGACCGACTCCGTCACGGAGGGCTTCCTGCCCGCCGCGCGCGCCATGGGACTCGACCTCACCGTGCTCACCGACCAGCCGGACGCGCACCGCGCCGCGTACCCGGACACCGAGGTGACCGGCTGCGACGTCCGCGACTTCCGTGCCGTGATCAGCGCCCTGTCGCAGGGCCCCGCCCCCGGCGCCGTCTTCACCAACAGCGACCACCTCCAGGCCCAGGCCGCGCTGGCCGCCGACTGGTTCGGCCTGCCCGGCAAGGACTGGCGCGCCGCGCTGTGCGCGAAGGACAAGGCCCAGATGCGCCGCCGGCTCGCGCGGGCGGGCGCCGACACCGTGTGGGCCGCCGAACTGCCCGCCGACCGCGAGCCGGCCGGCGTCCTCGACGGGCTCGCCGCCCCCGGCGTCCCGTACCCGTGCGTCGTCAAACCGCGCGAGGGCGTGGCCGGCGAGGACGTCGTCCGCGCGGACGACCGGGCCGCGCTCCTCGCGCACTGCGAGCGCGTCCGGGCCCGCCGGCCGGGGGCCGCGCTGGTGGTGGAGGAGTTCCTGCCGGGCGACCTGTGCACCCTGGAGACCCTCGGGGACGGCCGGACGCTGCATGTGCTGGGCGGCTTCCGCACCGAGCTGTCGCCGCCGCCCCACTTCATCGAGGAGCGCCTCACCTTCGTGCCCGCCCACCCCGCGCCGGTGGTCGGCCAGGTGCTGGCGCAACTGGAGGCCCTGGGCGTCGGGTTCGGCGCCTGCCACACCGAGTTCGTCGTCCACGAGGGGCGCGCCCGCCTCATCGAGGTCAACTACCGGGCCATCGGCGACCAGTGCGACCTGCTCCTCGCCGAACTGCTGGGCATCCCCTACTTCGAACTGGTCCTCGCCACCCATCTCGGGCGCCCGCTCCCCGGCGACCTCGGCGCGCGCACCGGCCGCGCCGCCCGGCTCGACTACCCGTGCGCCGACCGCCCCGGCACCCTGACGGCCGCCCCGGGCCCCGCCGACCTCACCCTCGGGGACGTCCGCCTGACGTACCGTCCGGCGCGCGAGATCGGCGAGTGGCGCGACGTCCACCACAGCAACCGTGACTTCCTCGGCATCGTGCGCGCCGTCGGCGACAGCACGGAGAGCGTCGACCGGGCCGTGGACGGCTTCCTCGCGGGCCTCCACTGGGAGATCACCCCGTGAGCCCGGCCGGCGACGGCCCGGCCGCCGCGCTGCTGCTGCGGGTGCTGGGCGCGCTGCTGCGCGAGGACGCCGCCGGGCTGCGCAGCCGCACCACCGCCTGCCCCGCGCCGGACGGCGTCTGGCTGCGGCTGGCGGGCGGGGGAGACGCGGAGACGCTGCTGCTGCCGGTGCGCGAGGACGGTTTCCAGGGCGAGTGGACGGCCCGGCTCCCGCTGCTGCGCCGGGAGGGCTCCGGCACCGACCTGACCACCTGCGACGAGGTGCTCGCCGCGCTCGCCGCCCACGCGGACCCGGCCGACCGCCCCGGGTTCGGCGCCTTCGCCCGCGAATGCCGCCACGCCCTCGAAGCGGCCCGCCTCCACACCGCCACCGACCCCGCGACGGCCGCCGCCCTCGGCGACCGGTACGGGCCCGACCCGGCCGGCTGGACGGGCCCCGCCGCGTCGCTCGCCTTCGACACCCTCGCCGCGCGCACCGACCACCCCGTGTACCCGGCCTCCCGGAGCCGCACCGGCCTCGGCGAGGCCGAACTGCGCGCCTACGCGCCCGAGTTCCATCCGTCGTTCGCCCTGCGGCTGCTGGCGCTCCCCGCCGGGGCCGTCACCTCGGCGGGGAGCGCCGCGGCCGGCGCGCTGCCCGTGGCACCGTCCGCCGCGGGCCTGCCGGCACGGCTCGACGCCGGGCACGTGCTGCTGCCCGTCCACCCGCTCACCGCCGACGGCCCGCTGCGGGACGCCCTGCGCGCCAGCGGCCTGGAGGGCCGCGCCCACCTGGCGCCCCCGGGGCACGGGCCCACCGTGGTGCCCACGCTCTCCATGCGGACCGTCGCCCTGGCGGCCGACCCCCGCGTCCACGTCAAACTGCCGCTCGCCACCGCCACCCTCGGCCTGCTGAACCGGCGCACCGTCAAACCCGGCACCCTGCGCGACGGGGCCGCCGGACAGCGGCTGCTGGAGGCCGTCGTCGCCCGCGAACCGCGCTTCCGCGACACGGTCCTGCTCGCCGACGAGAGCGCGTACGCCCACGCCGGCCACGAGCTGCTCGCCGCGCTGACCCGCACGCTGCCCGCCGCCGTCCGGGGCGCGACGGTGGTCCCGCTCGCCGCCCTGCTCGCGCCCGCACCCGCCGGGGGCCTGGTGATCGACCACCTCGCCCGCCGGCACTTCGCCGGGGACCCGCTCGCCCTCCTCGACGCCCTGCTCACGCTGCTGTTCGACTGGGGGACCACGCTCTTCGGCTACGGCATCGCCCTGGAGTCGCACCAGCAGAACGTCTCCCTGGTGCTCGACCCCGCCGCCGCCCACCCCGTACGGCTGCTCCTCAAGGACAACGACGGCCCGCGGGTCAACACCGTCCGGCTGCGCGCCCGCCTCGGCGCCGCCGCCCCCGGTCCCGCCTTCGACGACCCCCGCGTGCTGTGCGCGGACGACGGTCCGGTGGCCGACCTGTTCACCACGATCACCCTCCATCTGTGCGCCGGCGCCTACGCCTTCGGCCTCGCCGCCCACGGCCGCGCCCCGCTGGCGGACCTGCTGCGCCTGGTGCGCGACCGCCTGCGCGAGGCCGTCGGGCGGCTCGGCTCCGCGCACGGCGGCGACGTGCTGCGCGCCCGGGTGCTGGACGCGCCCGGGCTGCCCGTGAAGGCCATGGTCACCGCGGGATCCCTGCTCACCAAGGCCCGGTCGGGCGCGAGCGACGTCAACAAGCACTACACCACCGGCCCCAACTACCTGCCGCGGGAGGCATGACCGACGATGCCCAGCACCACCCCCCGCCCCCTGTCCCGCACCGTCTCCCGGCCCGCGCACCCCGCACGGCCGGACGGAGCCGCACCCGAGCACGGCGAGGGCGACGGGACGGCGCCGCCTCCCGCGGTCCCGTCCGCCGACGACGCCGTCGCCCACACCCTGCTCAACTGCCTGGTCCGCGAGGTCTCGGGCCCCGAGGGGCAGACCTCGGTCGCCGACGGCCGGCTGACCCTGCGCCTCCCGCGCCGCGGCGCCACCCTGCGCGTCGCCCTGCGCCGCACCTCGCGGACCGGCCACCACCGCTTCACCGGCCCCGTCGCCGAGGAGCGCGACGGCGGCTGGACACCCGTCACCTGGCAGCGGCTCGCCGAGCACGTCCACGCCGAACTCACCCTGCGCAGCGGGGTCGTCAACGACGAGTTCCTCGCCCAGCTCGCCGCCGGCCACCGCGCGGTCCGCACCGCCCTCGCCGCCCCCCGGCGCACCCACGGCGGCGGCGCCCTCGCCGCCTACCTCGCCTCCGAGCAGTCGCTCCTCCTCGGCCACCGCTTCCACCCCACGCCCAAGGCACACGGCGGCGACCCGGACCGCTGGGCGGCCTACGCACCCGAG